>CAZNAX010000074.1:0-5506 GCA_964570965.1 uncultured Desulfatibacillum sp. | reverse complement strand
CCGGCCGCCACCGGGCAGCGGGCGAGCTGGCCGTCCTCAAACGTGCACATGCCCGGGTACTGCACACGGCAGGTGCCGATCGCCTGGGGGCAGCGCGGGTGAAACGGGCAGCCGGCCGGCTTGAAGGCCGGGTGCGGCACGGTGCCGGGGATGCTGTAAAGCCGGCGGCCCCGTTTCGTGCGGCTGGGCAGGGATGCCAGCAGGGCCTGAGTGTACGGATGCCGGGGGGTCCGAAAAACCGCGGGCGCGGCACCGGCCTCGACGATGACCCCGGCATACATGACGTACACCCGGTCGGCGATCTGCGACACCACGCCCAGGTCGTGGGTGATATAGAGCAGCGACATGCCGCGGGAGTGCTGCAGCCGGTTCATCAGGCGCAGAATCTGGGCTTGGACGGTTACATCCAGGGCGGTGGTCGGCTCGTCGGCAATGATCAGCTCGGGGCCGCATGCCAGGGCCATGGCGATCATCGCCCGCTGGCGCTGGCCACCGCTCAACTGGTGCGGGTAGTCCGCCAGCCGCTGCTCCGGCGCTTCGATGCCGACGTCGCCGAGCAGTTGCAGACAGCGCTGCCGGATCTGGGGCTCGGGCAGCGCCAAGTGGATCCGCAGCGGCTCGGCGATCTGCTCGCCGATGGTGAACACCGGGTTCAACGACGTCAGGGGCTCCTGGAAGACCATTCCGATGCGGCGCCCGCGGACGGCCTGCAGGGCCGCGTCGTTTCGATCGAGCAGGTCCTCGCCGCAGAAGCGCACCCGGCCTCCGGCGATCTCTCCCGGCGGACAGGGAACAAGGCCCAGCAGGGCCAGGGCCGACACGGTCTTACCGCAACCCGATTCTCCGACTAGACAGACCGTCTCGCGCCTCCGGACCTCGAAATCGACGCCGTCCACCGCCCGCGCGATCTCCTCTTCGCTGCGGAAGTAAACTTTAAGGCCCTGGACCGATAGAACAGTTTCGGGCGGCATATTCATTGGGTTGGTCTTCATGGACGTTTAGGCCGAAGATGGAAGACTGAAGGCAAGAAGTCATCTCACAAACACAGATCAGGTCTTTCAATCCGCCTCGATCAACAACTTTCAGTCTTCGGTCTTCAGGCTCCAGCCACTATTTCCTCTCCCGCAATCTAGGGTTCAATAGGTCCCTCAGCCCCTCCCCGAAAAGATTGAACGACAGCACCACGATCAGAATGGCGGCGCCGGGGATGAAGGTCAGCCAGGGGGCGTCGAAGATGAAACGCTTGCCATCGGACAGAATGTTCCCCCAGGTGGCGTGCGGCGGCGGCACGCCGAAGCCCAGAAAGCTCAACCCCGCTTCGGTCAGAATGGCCGAGGCGACCCCTAACGTCGCTGAAACCAGCACCGGCGCGATGGCGTTGGGCACCATGTGGCGAAAGATGATCCGCAGGTTGCCCACGCCCAGGGCCTTGGCGGCTGCGACGAAGTCCTGCTCCCGCAGGGACAGGAATTCCGCGCGCACGAAGCGCGCCGTCCCCTCCCAGCTGGTCAGCCCGATCACGATCATGATGTTGTAGATGCTGGCCGGCAGCAGCGCCACCACCGTGAGGATCAAAAAGAAGCTCGGAAAGCACAGCATGATGTCCACGAAGCGCATGATGACGGTGTCCACCATCAGCGTGTTCCTGCGGAGGAAGCCCAGCCCGGCGGGCGGTTGCTTGCGGTGTTGAATTCCCCAGGGGGAAACCGACCAGAAGAGCCAGGCATGCCCCGTCAGCAGCAACCCGACGGCGGAGGCTTTCAGGCCGGCCGCCAGCAGGCCGGCGCCTGTAAGAAGCACGGCTGTCACCAGCAGCTGTTCGAGGCGAATGCGCCGATCCCCGTAAAATCCGGCCAATCCTCCCATGATCACGCCGATCGCCACCGAAATGCCGACCGCGACGAAGCCCACGGTCAGGGACACCCATGCGCCCTGAAGCATGCGGGCGAGGACGTCGCGGCCAAGATCATCGGTGCCGAAGAGATACACCCCTCCGAAGGGCCGCTGCTCGGGCTCAAGGGAGGTCTCGTGCGGCATCGAAAGCGGAGGACGCAGTTTTTCCTGGAGGCGCACCCGGGCGGGATCGAACAGCGGCCGGTTTCCGGACGTGAGCCCCAGACCGATCACGGCGCAGAAGAAAAAAAGGGCGAAGGTGACCAGGCCGGCCAAGGCCATCCGGTTGCGCCGGAACAAGCGCCAGAATTCCTCGAAACGCGTGCGCCTGGGTGCCGGCGGCTCCTCCAGGCCGAATGCTGGCGACGTTGCCTCGGGGTTCATAGGCGAATCCTCGGGTCGACGATCACGTAAAGAATGTCGGAAACAAACGTGCCGATCAACACCAGCACGGCCGCGATGAAATTGATGGTCAGGATGACCGGGTAGTCTCTCGCAAGAATCGCCTCATAGGCCATGCGGCCGAGCCCCGGCCATGAAAAGATCGACTCGATGATCACCGAGCCTCCGATCAGCCCCGGCAGAATGAGACCGAACATGGTGACGAACGGCAACAACGCGTTGCGCAGGGCGTGCTTGTAGTGCACCATCTCCCACGGCAGACCCTTGGCGCGCGCGGTACGCACGTAATCTTGATTTTCGACCTCGAGCATCTGGCTGCGCACATAGCGCGACAGCACAGCGATGCCGCCGGTGGCGCCGAGGATCGACGGCAGCAGCATGTGCCAGAGGCGGTCGTTCAGCCTGAACAACCACGGCGTGTCGGTCATCCCGAAGGTCTGCATGCCGATGACGGGCACCTGGAATTGGCCGACCACAAAAATGATGAGCAGGTAGGCAAAGAAAAATCCGGGGATGGAGATCAGCACGTAGGAAATAAACGTCGCGCTGCGGTCGTACACCCCCCCCCTGAAAATGGCCGAGCGGATTCCCACGGGAAAGGAAACGGTCCAGGTGATGAGGGTGCCGACGATGAAAAGCGGCAGACTGTTGAAAAAGCGCTCTCCAATTTTATGGAGCACCGGTTGGTTGTCTTTCCAGGAAACCGTATTCCCGGCGAAAAGATCGCGGTAGAAGAAGGCATACTGGACGTAGAGGGGCCGGTCCAGGTGAAACGCCTGCCGAAAGCGCTCCACCATCTCCGGGGTGAACTTGGGATTGAGGGGGTCCACCTGGCTGGGCTCGCCGGGGGCGAGGTGAATGATGAGGAAGGAGACCACCGAGACGAAAAAGAGGGTCACGCTTTTCTGGATAAGGCTGCGGCCGATGAAGGCGAGCATCTGGTCAATCCCTCCGACTTCCGGCTTCTTTATTGACTGAACTGCGGCCTTTCCGCCAGCTTGGTCCACTGGTTGAAATAGAACATATAGTTTCCGGCCCGGGTCGCCTGGATCGGTCGAAAGCGGTCGTTGCCCTGCGGGCCGGTCTCGCGGATGACGATGCGCCGGTCCAGCACGGCCGTCCACTTGCCGGCATAGAGGAAGGTATAGGGCTGATCGCCGGCGATGATCGCATGCAGTCGATGGCACAAGGCCGCTCGGCGGTCGAAGTCGTATTCCTGCCGGATGCGGATGATGAGATCGTCGGCCTCTGGGTTGCGGTAGCCCGCGAAGTTGAGCTGATGCGGACCCGTCTGGGTGGAATGCCATATCTGGTAGAGATCCGGATCGACGCCCATGGACCAACCCAGCACGACGGCGTCGAAATCCAGCTTGTTGATCCGTTCCTTGATGAACACCGACCACTCCACGAGATCGGTGCGCACTTCGATACCGATCTGCTTCCAGGCATCCTGGGCGATCGCCAGGATGGATTTGCGGATGTCGTTGCCGCTGTTGGTGATCAAGGTGAATTGCAGCTTTTGTCCGTTCCTTGCGAGGCGGCCCTCGGCATTGCGACGCCAGCCGGCCTCGGCCAGTAGCTTCAAGGCCCCCTCGGGGTCGTAGGGGACCGGCGCGAGGGCATGGTTGTAGTATTGGGTCTGCTTCAGAAAGGGTCCCGTCGTGCGCTCGCCCTGCTGGTAGAGGACAAAATCGATGATGCTGTCAACATTGATGGCCATGGACATGGCCTGCCGCACCCGTGGATCGTCAAAGGGCGGGCGTCTCAGGTTGTAGCCGATATAGGAGAAGGCGTAGGACGTGCCGGAGAAGTTTTGGAAACGCGGATCATCCTTGAGCCGCGCCACTTGGTAAGGTTGCACGCTGTAAGCGTCGATGGTGCCGGCATAGAATTCCATCTCCTGCGTGAGCAGGTCGGGTAGGATCCGGTAGATGTAGCGTTTGTAATTGGGGGCGCCTTCCCAGTATCCGGTAAAGCGATCCAGGCGGATGTATTGGTCGGCCTTCCATTCTCTGAAAACGAAAGGCCCGCTTCCGACCGGCCGCCGGTTGAAATCGCTCTGTCGCATGGAAAAGGCTGCGGGATCCTTGCCGGCGCTGATCGCCTCCTGCCGCAGCCGGTCGTCGTTCAGCAGGTGCTCGGGCAATAATCCCATGCTCCAGGTGCTCACTGCGGGCGAGTAAAGCCGCTTGTAGACGATGCGCACGGTGTGGGGGTCGACGACGTGGATGTCTTTGACCGGCTCGTAGTCGGCCACGCGCGGCGATAGATTTCTCGGGTCCATGATTGCTTCGTAGGTGAATCGGACGTCCTTCGCCGTGACCTCCCGGCCGTCGTGGAATCGGACCCCGGGCCGGAGTCGAAACTCGATGATGGGGTTGTGCTCGGTCGCCGGTAGAAGCTCTGCCGCCAAGCGCTCGAGTTCGGCTTTCTCGAAAAGGGTCATGGAAATGTGGCGATGGGGCTCAAAGGAGCTGAGATAGTCCGGCCCCAGGACGCTGGCCAGGTGCGTGAAGAGATCCTGATCGACTTCCCGAAGGAACAGTTTAACTCTGGGTGGAGCCGCCACCTGGATGTGCAGATCGACCTGATCCCGGCCGGCGGCAACCGGATGCTGGCGGCGGACGGTATAGGTGCGGGCCGGAACCAGCTCTATTTCAAGAATGTTGGCAAGTGCCGCCTGAACTTTTTCGGGCAAGGCTTCCGGCCGATTCCGCCGCGCTTGAAGATAAGCCACCAAGGTCTCGGCGTCCCTGGCCGCGGAGCCGGGGACCGGCCGCGCGGCGTTAACGAAGAAATAGGCCTCTTCAGAGACCGTCCAGGACTCCGCCACGCGGCCGCGGAAACGCAGGTTTTCATCGCGGTCGATGAGGCCCTCGAAGATGAGGTTGTCGATTTCGGAACTGGCCGAATCGGCCGAGAGGATCGGATTCAGAATGCTGGCATCGCCGATGGAGGCATTGATGAATTCCTCCAGGCGGCCGGGATTGCCCCGGGATTGTTCCTCATAGGAAGGCACCCAGAAATAGGACTGCAGGAGAACCAGGCTGAGCCCCATCGGGACCATTATCAGGAGCCGGCGAGTGCTCAATCAAAAAAATTCCTTTGCGCGCATTCGGGTTTAACCTATAATTGAGGATGACGGTGGCTTGCAAGCGGCCGTTGGGCGGCGTAAAACCCATCGCAAGCATGAACGCCTATTAAATTCATA
>CAZNAX010000073.1:0-14208 GCA_964570965.1 uncultured Desulfatibacillum sp. | reverse complement strand
TATTCATCAGCCACCTTCGTCACGTAGGTGCCGTCCCACCACCAGGGATCGGAATCCTCGGGATCGCGGTAATCCACCGGGTGGAAGTAAAAGACAAGGTCCGGATCCTGATTGGCTCGTTCGAAGGCCAGCCGCGCCCGGCGCATGTGGTAGTTGGAGCTGACGATGATGGCCGAGCAAAAATTGTTCTGCCGCATGATCTCCAAGGTCTTGCGGGCTTCGGCGAACGTCCCGCCGAGGTCCGGCCAGGACTCCGACGTGGAGCCCTCTTCGCGGCCGATCAGAACCCGATCCTCGGACAGATGGGCCTTGATTCGGTATCGTCGCACAAACCAGGGCCAGTCGAGGGCGCGGTGGCGGACCGGCAGCAGCAGCACCCGGGCTTCTTCGGCCTGCACCAGGTCAACGGCGACCAGCACTCGCTCACGGTCTTCCGCCGGCCCACCGGCCAGGACCACCGCCAAATCGGCCTTTTCGCCGAGCTGTCCCGGCTCCATGCTGAGAAAATCATTTCCCCAGACCAGGAAACCAACCACTCCGGCCACCGCCACGCCAATGCCCCCGAGCGCCCACCGATACATGCTGGACCTTCATACCCGCTGCATGCTGGAATCCGTCCCGTTCGGGACGTTCATTCCCTTCGGGCTATAGCACAGGCCCAGGCAGTCCGGCAAGCGGCTGAGTTCCAAAAGGCTTCGCCGCCTGAATCCGATGCAGCGGCATGAAGTCGCCGCTTCCGGTCGACTCGGAATCAACGGGGGGAATTGCCGCGGACTTCATCCTTGATCCGCTTGACGTGGCCGCGCCCGAGGCCCTTGACCTCGCAGCCGAGTTCGAAGTAGCGGCGGATCTGATCGTCGTCGAGGATGCCGAAGCAGTCCACCACGGCGACCGGCTTGCCTGCCATCTTCACGACCGCATCCGGGTCGATGCTCAAGAAGACTTCATGGCGCACTGCGAAGACGACCGCGTCGGCGCCCATTAGGGTGGTTGCCATCTCCCGGTGCATTCGCAGCTCCTGCAACCGGTGCTGGTTGCGGAAGAACCGCGAGAGCGAGTGCCCAGGAGCGGGGTAAGTGTCCTGTTTCTCGAACTCCCACCAGTGCTTCAGATAGGGATCGTAGACCTCGACGTCGGCCCCCATCTCGGCGAGCTTGCGCACGACGACCTCCGAGCCGGAGTAGCGCGTGTCGCCCACGTCCTCGCGGTAGGAAGCGCCGAGGAGCGCCACCCTTGAGGCGGCGACGATCTTGCCCATGTTGCGCAGCGCATCCCGTACGAGCTGTGCGACGTGCATGCCGCGGGTATCGTTGATGTCGATCGCCGCAGGAGTGATCTTGAAGATTTCGTCGTTGAATCCCATCAGCGTATGATAGGACCATAACCCAAGTCCGCCGTCCTTGGGCAGGCAGTAGCCTCCGATACCGGGGCCGGGGAACATGATGTTCGAGTGCGTCGGCCGCACCTTGATGGCCTTGAGGACCTTGACGATGTCCACCCCGTTGCGCTCGGCGAAGACGCTCCACTCGTGCATGAAGGCCAGGATCGCGGCCCGGTAGGAGTTCTCGACGATCTTGCAGGTCTCGCTCTCGAGCGGCCGGTCGAGCACCGTGAGGGGAAATTTTTCGACGTTGAGGACTTCACTCAGGAACGCGACCACCCGCTTCCTCGCCTCCGGGTTGACTCCGCTGCAGACCCGCCAGAAATCGCGGATGGAGGCGACATAGTTGCGGCCCGGCATCACGCGCTCGAAGGAGTGGGCCAGGAGCGGCTCGCGGTCTCCGAGCCCGCGGCGCTCGAACTCCTTCTTGACGATCGGGTAGGCCACGTACTCGGTGGTACCGGGCGGAACCGTTGTCTCGATCAGCACCATGCAGTCCGGCCCGATCTTCTCTCCGATGATCTTCAGGCACTCCTCCAGGGCCTGAATGTCGGCGCGGCCCTGGCGGACATTTCCGAAAGTGTCCTTGTGGTAGTCGCACTGCACGTCCACGACCACGACATCGGCCAGCGCCAGCACGTCGTAGGTGAAGGTGGCCGTGAGGGTCTTCTTCTCCAGGACGCAGCGGCGGATCATGCGCGCCACCTCGGGGTCATCGGCCTCCACCGGCGCAACCCCGCGGTTGAGATAGGCGATCTTCCAGAAGGAACGCCGCGAGGGGCGCTGCATGCCGATGACGAATTTGCTCGGCTGACCCTGCGCATCGACGGCATCGGCTACGACGCCGGCCATGACCGCACCGACGAACCCGACCCCCATCACGACGACGATCTCCCGGCCCATTCGGCGCTGTTGACCCACGGCACGCTGCAGCCGTTTGAATTCCTTCGCATAGTCGGCTTCGGACGGAAGCGGAAACTTCGCGTTGTTCGGGCATACGGACACCAACGCCGGGGAAGGTTCGGTCTTGGTTTGTGAAGCAGGTTTGGTTTTCGAACGCGGCATATCTTTTCCTTTCTCAAGCGGATTTTTTAAAGGAAGATACAACGCCGGCCCGCCCGATGCTGAAATAGTCAAACCCCAGGCCGGCTGTGAAATCAGGATCGTAGAGATTGCGGCCATCGAAAATGACCGGTATTCTTAGGAGGTCTCTCATCCGGTTGAAATCCGGATTGCGGAACTGGTTCCAGTCCGTCACGACGGCCAGCGCATCGGCCCCTTCCAGGGCTTCGTATTGATTCTCACAAATATGGACCAGTGGATTGGCGGATAGAAGGCTATTTGCGCGACCGCCGGCTGCAGGGTCGAACGCCTTCACCGCCATGCCCGCGTCCGTCAGTTCGCGGATGGTTTCCAGCGAAGAGGCCTCGCGCATGTCATCCGTGTTCGCCTTGAAGGCAAGCCCCCAGAGCGCCAGCACCCGTCCGTTGACGCCGCCGAGCGCTGAAAAATAGCCGATGATCTTCCGGCCCAGAACCTGCTTCTGCCGGCGGTTGACCGCATCCACGGCGGAAATGAGTTCCGGCTCGTAGTCGCTGTCGCGCGCCGTAGTGATCAGCGCCTGGACATCCTTCGGAAAGCACGATCCACCGTAGCCCATTCCCGGGTAGATGAAGTGATGACCGATGCGGTGGTCGGCTCCGATCCCGCGGCGGACTGCGCCCACGTCGGCCCCCACTCGTTCACATATGTTGGCGATTTCATTTATGAACGATATCTTGGTGGCCAGCATGCAGTTGGCCGCGTACTTGGTCATTTCGGCGCTGCGCACATCCATTACGATCATTTTGTCACGGCTTCGCGCAAACGGAGCATAAAGGGTTTCCAACAGCTTGGCGGTGCGCACGTTATCGGTTCCGACGATGATCCGGTCGGGTTTCATGAAATCGCTGACCGCATCGCCCTCCTTGAGGAATTCGGGGTTTGAAACCACATCGAACTCCAGCCGCATTCCGCGTTGTTCGGTCTGTTCGCGGATGATCCGCTGCACTTCGTCGGCGGTACCCACCGGCACGGTCGATTTGTTGACGATGATCTTGTATTCGCTGATAACCGCCCCGATCTGGCGGGCCACTTCCCGCACCTGCGAAAGGTCGCAGGAACCGTCATCCCGCGGCGGAGTGCCCACGCAATTGAAAATAAAAAGGGCGCTTTCCATGCTTTCCTTCAGATCGACGGAAAACTTCAGCCGGCTTTCGGCGATGTTGCGTTTGACCAGCGGTTCGAGGCCGGGTTCAAAGATGTGCACGACGCCCTGCTTCAGGCCCTCGACGATTTCCGGATTGCTGTCCACACAAACGATGTCATTTCCCATTTCTGCCAGGCAGGCCGCCGTTACCAGGCCCACATACCCTGTTCCTACAATGCAGATGTTCATAAGCCCTCGTCTGTTCGCTCGGCGCTCCGATTTGAGGCGCGAGGAAGCTTAATCAACAAGAAATATAATTTGTTATCATACCACCTCAAGGTGCAAATTGCCAACGTCCCAAAGAACCTATTCCCTGAAAATAGCACTTTTTTCTTGATTTATATTTGAAAATTGGCGACAAGATGATTATCGGAATCGGGGCGGCTTGCGTTCAGAAATGAATGTCCAGCCGGCTTGTTACGAAATCACCGGCACCCAGACATTTTCGGCTCCGCGTCGAAAAGCTCGGTGCATCCCATCACGGTATGCGGCGTTATTCCGGTTTGGATGTTTGGCTGCGTCGCTATGGAGGAGAACAGATACCGGGATCTAAAAGGGGTGATTTCGAACTTCCTGCAAGCGTTTAAAGGGGCACATCGGACTATTGCGGATTTAAAGCGGTGGTGAGGGGCTCTGGCAGGTTGCTTGATCCACCGATCCTGAAAACGTCACGGTTGCCTCGCAGCTGCGGGAATTCAAAAGCCGGTTAAAGCCGCCCCGTTTTCGTTTTTTTAAGGCCCATTCTTTTTGCCATCCCCATGCAGCGTCGCCGCTTTTCAGCTGGAAAATCAATCCCCGGCCTTCCGCGCCCCTCTGATCCTTCAGAAGACGATTCCCACATAGCCCACGAAGCTCTCTCCCGGACTGCGGTCGTGGCTGGTCGCATAGCTGATCGACTCCGCCTCCCCGGCTCCAAGGTGCCGACCGGCCTCGATAGCCGTCGCCGCCGCTCCCGGACAGCAGGCGTTCTGGTTTTCTAGCGCCTCGGTCAGCAGCCGCTTGGGATCGAGGTCCAACATGGCTTCGATGATCCGCCGGTCATTTTCCTGCTTCACCCAGGCGACTGCGGAAGGCCCGCTCCCGTGGCGAGTGAACCCATAGTTGCTGCCGTAATGGGTGAGATCGGTTGAACCGATGACCTTGAGCGTGAGACCCAGCTGCCGGGCGGCATCGACGACCGCTTTCCCGATGGCCAGGGAGGCGTCAGTGGGAGGAACCCCCAGCGCCAGAATAGTTGCCTTGGGAAAGAAATATTTGACGAACGGCAGCTGCAGCTCGATCGTGTTGTCCTGAGTAAAACGGTCTACGGTTTCCAGACGGAAGGGGAATTGATGTGCCAGCACGCCGGCCAGCTCCTCGGCAACCGGCAGGGCGCCGAACGGGGTTTCCCATGCACCCTTCGGCATCATGATGCTCGGGGAGGACGGCGAAAGATGCATGCCGAACAGCACCAAGACATCCGGAGACGGCCCTTCGGCAGTTTTTAGGAAATAAAGAACGTTGCAGGCGATGTTCCCTGAAAAATACCACCCGGCATGCGGCAGAATGCCCCCCACGAGCCGGCGGAGGCGCGGAGGTCGGATTCCGCCCCTTTCGACGAATGCTCGAATCTCCCGCTCGCATTCGGAAGCGCGGGCGGGATACCAACTGCCGGCGAACACTGCGCGCCTGACTGGGGAAGTCATCGAGTGTTCCTAGCGGGCTCCGGCAATTCGAAATGTTCACTTTCGAGCGATGTCGACCGCCCCGGACCGGCCACCGCCGGGCCGGGTTGAGGTGGAAACTGAATTTCCGGAGAGCTGGAGACACTCTAGATCAGACCCGCTAGCAAGTCAACCCCTCTGATGGAGGCCTTTAAATTGCCGCCCCGATGGTTAAGTTTGACATACGAATACCAACACGAGGGAGGACCGTATGTGGGAATACACGGACAAAGTGAAGGATCATTTTCTTAACCCGCGCAACGTCGGGGTGATCCAGGACGCAGATGGGGTGGGCGAGGTCGGCTCCATCGCCTGCGGTGACGCCCTGACCTTTTATTTCAAGCTCGATGACAGCGGCAAGATCCAGGCGGCCAAGTTCCAGACCTTCGGCTGTGCCAGCGCCATCGCCTCTTCTTCGGCCCTGACCGAAATGGTAATCGGCAAGACGCTCGATGAAGCGGCCCGGATCACCAACGACGACATCGCCCGCTTCCTGGGCGGATTGCCCAAAGAGAAGATGCACTGCTCGGTCATGGGACGCGAAGCGCTCGAGAAGGCCATCGCCTGCCATCGCGGCGAGCCCGCCAAGATCGTCGAGGGCGAGATCGTCTGCGAGTGCTTCGGGGTGACGGACCGGGACATCGAACGCGTGGTCCGCGAGAACCAGCTCAAGACCATCGAGGACGTGACCGACTACGTCAAGGCCGGCGGCGGCTGCGGCAAGTGCCATGACCGGATCCAGGAAATCATCGATCAGGTGCTCGGCGGCAAGCGGCTGGAGCCGATCCGGCCGAAGGCGCTCACCAACCTCCAAAAGATCCGGTTGATCGAGGACAGCATCGAGCGCGAGATCAATCCCACCCTCAAGAAGGACGCCGGACACCTGGAACTGGTGGACCTGGACGGCAACCGTGTGATCGTGCGCATGAAGGGCACCTGCGCCACCTGCGCCCGGTCGCACGTCACGCTCAAACACTATGTGGAGTCCAGGCTGCGGGAACTCGTCGCCCCCGATCTGGTGGTTGAGGAGGTGCAGTGATGCCGGTGACCTATTTGGACAACAACGCGACTACCCAGGTGGATCCCCAGGTCCTTGAGGCGATGCTGCCCTATTTCTCCGAATACTACGGCAACCCATCCAGCATGCACGCTTTCGGCGGCGGGGTCGCCGCCAGAATCCAGCATGCCCGCGAGCAGGTCGCGGAGCTGATCGGCGCCTCGCCCGATGAGGTTATTTTCACCAGCTGCGGCACCGAGAGCGACGGGACGGCGATTCGGGCGGCCATCGAGTCCTATCCGGCAAAACGGCATATTGTGACCTCGCGGGTCGAGCATCCGGCCGTCAAGAACCTGTTCGAAACCCTCTCGAAAAAAGGCTATCGAACGACGTTCGTGCCGGTGGATCACGAGGGCCGGCTCGATCTCGATTACCTTTATGACAGCCTGACTGACGACACGGCCGTGGTGAGCCTGATGTGGGCGAACAACGAGACCGGCGTGATCTTCCCCATCGAGGAAATATCTCGCAGCGTCAAGGAACGGGGCATCGTCTTTCACACCGATGCGGTGCAAACAGCAGGCAAGATCCCCATCGATGTGGGCCGGACCGGGGTGGACATGCTCTCGCTGTCCGGCCACAAGTTCCACGCCCCCAAAGGCATCGGCGTGCTCTACCTTCGCAAAGGGACCCGGTTCTCGCCGTTCATGATCGGCGGACACCAGGAAAAGGGCCGTCGGGGCGGAACCGAAAATACGGCCGCCATCATCGGCCTGGGCAAGGCGGCCGAGTTGGCCCGTCGGCACCTCGCCGCCGGATCCTACCGCTGCGTGGATGAACTGCGCGATCACCTGGAACGCGAGATTCTCAAGCGGGTTCCCCGCACCCTGGTCAATGGAGACCGGACCCAACGGCTGCCGAACACCACCAGCCTCGCCTTCGAATTCGTGGAGGGCGAGTCCATCCTGCTCATGCTGAATGAGCATGGAATCTGTGCGTCCTCCGGATCGGCCTGCACCTCGGGTTCGCTTGAGCCTTCACATGTGCTGCGGGCCATGGGAGTGCCGTTCACCGCGGCCCACGGTTCGATCCGCTTCAGCCTGAGCCGCTACACCACGAGGTCGGAAATCGACTGGGTCCTGGAGAAGCTGCCGCCGATCATCGCTCGGCTGAGGGAGATGTCCCCGTTCTGGAAAGGCGCGGAGGTGGCCGCGCAGAGCGCGTAGTTGAAAGCTGACAGCTCATAGCTGATGGTTGATAAAAGAAAGAGCGCGGGACCACCGGAGTCTTCCCGCGCTCTTTGGATTGCGGTTGCCTTCAGCTTGGAGCTTTCAGCTTGGAGCTGACTCGTTCCCTTAGCCACCCGACCCACGCCTCCATGCCTTCACCGCTGCGGGCCGAGATTTCGAAAACCGGCATGCCCGGATGCACCTGGTGAATGTAGCCGACGGCCTGGGCCTTGTCGTAATCGAGGTAGGGCAGCAGGTCGATCTTGTTGAGCAGGGCCGCATCGCACAGCCGGAACATGGCCGGGTATTTCACCGGCTTGTCCTCACCCTCGGTCACGCTCAGAACCACCACCCGCGCATCCTCGCCGATGTCGAACTCCGCCGGGCACACCAGGTTGCCCACGTTCTCGATGATCAGCAGATCGATGGCGCCCAGGTCGATGGCATCCGCGGCTTTCTCTATGACGTGGGCCGCCAGATGGCAGTCGCCGCCGAAGGCGTCGGTATTGACCTGGACCACCGGGGCGCCGGTGACCGCGAGCCGGTCGGCATCGTGGGTGGTGGACACGTCTCCCACGATCACCGCAGACCGGATCTCCGGCATGATCCGCTCCAGCGTTTTCTGCAACGTCGTCGTCTTGCCGGAGCCGGGGGAGCTCATGACATTGATAACGAAGACTCCTTTCTCGGCAAATCGGCGCCGGTTCTGCTCCGCCATGCGCTCATTGACGGCCAGTACGCGGGTGACGACCTTGACCTCGCGGGTGACTTTTTTATCCTCCACCGGTTTCATGGCTTTCCCCTTGAGCGATTTCAATCGAAACGATGTCCAGCTCCCGACCGGAGAGGATCTCCAGCGCGCCGCTTTGACAGCCCGGACAGGTGAAGGCCGGCTCGGCGATGGTCCAGCGCGCATCGCAATCCTTGCACCGCGCGAGGACGGGGGTCTCCTCGATGGCGAGCTCCGCGCCTGCCAGCGGGGTGTCCTTGGAAACGATATCGAAGCAGAACCTCAGACTGTCCGGCACCACCGCCGCAAGCTTGCCGATTTTCAAATTGACGCGCTCGATCCGGGCGGATCGCAAGTCCGGGGGAATCGAGGCGACGGCGATGTCGATGATCTGCAGCGCGATGCCCATTTCGTGCATGCGAATAGGTCCTATAGGTCTTATCGGACCTATCAGGCAAACACTTTCTTGCAAAGCTCCCCGAACGTGCCGAGGTTCTCGCAGACGTGGATGCCGGCGGCTTTCATGGCGTCGATCTTCGCCTGAGCGGTGCCGGATCCGCCGCTGATGATAGCGCCCGCGTGGCCCATCCGGCGGCCCGGAGGAGCCGTGAGCCCCGCGATGAAGCCGACCACCGGCTTGGTCATTCGGGCCTTGATGAATTCAGCGGCCGTCTCTTCGGCGCTGCCCCCGATCTCGCCGACCATGACGACCCCTTGGGTGGCCGGATCCTTTTCAAAGGCCGACAGGCAGTCGACGAAGTGGGTCCCGTTGACGGGATCGCCGCCGATGCCGATGCAGGTGGTCTGGCCGATCCCCTGCCGCGTCAGTTGGTGCACTACTTCGTACGTCAAGGTCCCGGACCGCGACACCACACCGATGGGACCGCCGGGCGTGTGGATGGGGGCCGGCATGATGCCGATCTTGGCTTCGCCGGGAGTGATGATGCCGGGGCAGTTGGGGCCGATCAGCCTCACCGGTCGGCCGTCGAGGTAGTTCTTGACCTTCATCATGTCCAGGATCGGAATGCCCTCGGTGATCGCCACGATGCAGCGGATGCCCGCATCGGCTGCTTCCATGATGGCGTCGGCGGCAAAAGCCGGCGGCACGAAGATCAGGCTGCAATCCGCGCCGGTCCTGGATACGGCATCGACCACCGTGCTGAAGATCGGAATGCCGTCCATGTCCTGGCCGGCCTTGCCCGGTGTGACCCCGGCGACGACCCGGGTACCGTAGGCCACGCAGTTCCGGGTGTGGAACTGGCCTTCTTTGCCGGTGATGCCCTGCACAACCACCCGCGTGTCTTTGTTGACGAAGATACTCATGCTTTTCTCCTTACTTCACGATCTCCGCCACCTTCCGGGCAGCATCTTTGAGGTCGGCGGCTGTGATCAGATTCAGGCCCGACTCGGCCAGGATGCGCCGGCCCTCCTCGACGTTGGTGCCTTCCATGCGCACCACGACCGGCACCTGGATCCCCGTCTTCGTGGCGGCCTCGACCACTCCCCGCGCCAGGGTGTCGCAGCGCAGAATCCCGCCGAAAATATTGATGAGGATGCCCTTCACGTTCTTGTCCGAGAGAATGATGCGAAATCCGTTTTCCACCATCTCGGCGCTGGCGCCGCCGCCCACGTCCAGAAAGTTGGCCGGTTCGGCGCCGGCATGCTTGATGATGTCCATGGTGGCCATGGCCAGCCCGGCTCCGTTGACCATGTTGCCCACGTTGCCTTCGAGGTTGATGTAATTCAAGTTGTACTTGGAAGCCTCGACCTCCAGCGGGTTCTCCTCGTCAAGGTCGCGTAACTCGAGGATGTCCTTGTGCCGGAAGAGCGCGTTGTCGTCCAACGTGATCTTCGCGTCCAGCGCGATGACGGCCTCCTCGGTCGTGAGGACCAGCGGGTTGATCTCCACCAGCGAGCAGTCATATTCCACGAACAGCCGGTAGAGATTCTGGATCATGGGCATGAAATTCTTGGCGGCCGCCGGCGGCAGGTTGAGACCGAAGGCCAGCTGGCGGCAATGGAATGCCTGCAGGCCGAGCAGAGGGTTTACGAAGGACTTGATGATTTTTTCAGGGCTGCGGGCGGCCACTTCCTCGATATCCATACCGCCGGCTTCGCTGGCCATGATCACGATCTTGGCGGTCGCCCGGTCGGGAACGATGCTGAGGTAAAGTTCCTTGGCGATGTTCAATCCCTGCTCCACCAGCAGTTTGCGCACCAAGCGGCCCTCGGGACCGGTCTGGTGGGTGACGAGGGTCATACCCAGGATCCCGCCGGCGGCCTGCTGCACCTCCTCCTCCGAGCGCGCCAGCTTCACCCCGCCGCCCTTGCCTCGGCCGCCGGCATGGATCTGAGCTTTGACGACCACCGGCCATCCGCCGAGCCCGGCCGCAACCTTCCGAGCCTCCTCGACGCTGAAAGCGACCCCGCCCTCGGGCACGGGGATACGGTATTTCCTGAACAGCTCCTTGGCCTGGTATTCGTGGATTTTCATCGCGCTATCCCACCACCGCTAGAACGTCGCCCTTCTTCACCGAATCGCCGCTGCCGAAATGGAGGGCCTTGACGGTGCCGGTCGCCGGCGCCGGCAGGGCGTTTTCCATTTTCATGGCTTCCAGGATCATCAGGGTCTCGCCCTCCTTCACCGGGTCGCCGACATTCTTCAGGTATTTGACGACCATGCCCGGCATCGGCGCGGCGAGGGGAGTGCCCTTGGTGTCAGCCGCCGACTGGGGCTCCTCGGTTTTGGGTGCCTCCGCAGTCGCAGGCGCCGCCGCCGGGGCGGCAGCCGGAGCAGGGGCCGGGGCGGCAGCCGGCATGACAACCGGCGCCGCCATCGGACGCGCATAGCTTACCATCGGGGCGCCGCCGATCGCATCCACCCCGACATCGAAATACTCGCCGTCTACGAACACGTTGAATTTGCGCAAATTTTCACTCTGTGTCGGCGCTGTTTTCTGGGGTTTTTCGACCAGCAGACCGGCCTTGGCCTTGCGGACCCGCTCGTCCTCAGCGCGCACTTCTTCCATCGTGCGCGCCTTGGTCTCGGCCGGCGCGGCCTCCTTGCCGTGCTTCCACTTGAGGAACTTCAGGCCGGTGACCGGATAGAGGGCATAGATCAGAACGTCGTCGATATCCTTGGCCAGGCCTTTGGTGGCCTCCTTGGCCTTCTCCAGCTCGGGCTCGAGCACCGAGGCCGCGCGCGCGGTGATGGGCTTCTCCCCGCGCGAATAGCCCTTGAGGGCCTTCTTCTGAACGTCGGAATTGATGGCAACGGCGGTCTTGCCGTAGAGGCCGTAGCACAGGTCCTTGACCTGGTCGGTGATCATCTTGTAGCGCTCGTCCTTGGTATCGAAGAGCACATTGTTGACGGTCTGGACCCCCACGATCTGGCTCGTGGGGGTAACGAGCGGGATCTGCCCGAGGTCCTTGCGAACCTTCGGCAGTTCGGCGAAGACGTCGTCGATCCGCTCCACAGCGTCCATCTGCTTGAGCTGGTTGACCAGGTTGGAGAGCATGCCGCCCGGGGTCTGGTGCAGCAGGACGTTGATGTCGATGATCGACATCTTGGTGTCGTCGAGCAGGTGCTTGTACTTGGGCATGACCTCCTTCTCGAGCACGTCGTTGATCTTGGCCAGCAGCTTGATGTCGAAACCGATGTCGCGGTTGGTGCCGAGCAGGGTCATGACCAGCGGTTCGATGGCCGCATGCGCCGTGCGATAGGCATAGGGTGCCATCACGGTGTCGATGATGTCGACCCCCGCCTCGACCGCCTTGAGCATGGAGAGCGCCGACATGCCCGAGGTGAAGTGGCTGTGGAGATGGATCGGCGGCTTGACGGCTTTCTTCAGGGCCGCGACCAGCTCGAAGGCGTCGTAGGGCGCGATCAGGCCGGCCATGTCCTTGATGCAGATGGTGTCGGCCCCCATGGCCTCCAGATCCTTGGCCTTCTTCACGTAGTAATCGATGTTGTAGACCTCCCCGCCCAGGCGCGGCTCGGTCAGCGTATAGCAGATGCAGCCCTGGAAGTGCTTGCCGGCGGCCTTGATGGCCGGCACGACGATTTCGAAGTTGCGGTAGTCGTTCAGCGCGTCGAAGGTGCGGAAGATATCCATCCCGTTGGCCGCCGCGCGCTCGACGAAAACCTTGGCCACGTCATCGGCGTAGTTGCGGTAGCCCACCAGGTTCTGGCCGCGCAGCAGCATCGAAAAGGGGGTCTTCTTGATGTACTTCTTCAGGGTGCGGATGCGCTCCCAGGGGTCCTCGTTCAAAAAGCGGTGCATGGTGTCGAAGGTCGCGCCGCCCCAGACCTCCATGGCCCAGAATCCAACCTGGTCCATCATCTCGGCCACCGGCAGCATGTCCTCGGTACGGCCCCGCGTGGCAAAAAGCGACTGGTGCCCATCGCGCAGCGAGAGGTCTTCGATCTTGACGGGGTTCTCGGCTTTCGGCCGTTTGGGGTCGTAGTTCATCTTGGTCATCTTCACGGCGATCTCTTTATTCATCTCCAGGGTCTCCTTTTATGATTTCACAAAAAACGGTCGGTTCATGTCATGCGGCTGAAGGTGCGCAACTGCATCAGATTGCGCAGCTGCATCTGGGTCTGGCGCCCGTTCAGAGCCCACAGCTTCGGCCCAACGGACGCGGCCGGCGCCGCGTCCGCCGCCGCGAGCTGCAGCGCGGCCATCTCCTCTTCCGCCTTCAAATACTCCATCACCGCGGCGATGGCAGCGGTAATTTTCTTCTGAGTGTCGGTCATATCGTCCTCGCAAGATGCTCGATGCTGGATGCTGGATACTGGATGAAGGCAAGGTTTATCGAGTATCCAGTATCGCGCGAAGCGCCCATCCAGTATCCTTTTCGATGATGGCTCTGAAAATAGTACAACTTCCCAAACTCTTCCCTTGCTACATGGGGATGTTTCCGTGCTTCTTGGGTGGCCGCAGCTCGCGTTTGGCGCACAGGGTCTCCAGGGCGTCGATCAACCTTGGCCGGGTTTCGCTTGGCACGATCACGGCGTCGATGTAGCCGCGGCTGGCGGCGACATAAGGGTTGGAAAATAGGTTCTCGTATTCCTGGATCTTCTCTTTGCGTTTGGCGCCCGGATCGGCCGCCTCGGTGATCTCCTTGCGGTGGATGATGTTGGCTGCACCCTCGGCCCCCATGACGGCGATCTCCGCCGTGGGCCAGGCGAACGCCATGTCCGCACCCAGGTCCCGCGAACACATCGCGAGGTAGGAGCCGCCGTAGTCCTTGCGGGTCACCAGCAGCAGCTTGGGCACCGTGGCCTCGGAATAACACCACAGCAGCTTGGCGCCGTGGCGGATGATGCCGCCCCACTCCTGGTTGCTGCCGGGCAGGTAGCCGGGAACGTCGGCGATGGTGAGCATGGGAATGTTGAAGGCGTCGCAGAAGCGGATGAAGCGGGTCGCCTTGTCCGAGGCGTTGATGTCCAGACACCCGGCCAGGTTCTTGGGCTGGTTGGCGATGATCCCGATGGTGCGGCCGTTCAGCCGCGCAAAGCTCACGATGATGTTCTGGGCGAAAAACTGGTGCGGCTCGAAGAACTCGCCGTTGTCGACGATGGCCCGGATCACTTCCTTCATGTCGTAAGCCTTGCCGGGCTGATCGGGGATGATGCGGTCCAGTTCCGGCGCCGTGCGGCGCGGGTCGTCGCCGGCGGCGACGACGGGCGGGTCATCCATGTTGTTCGCCGGCAGAAAGGAGAGCAGCCGTTTGATCTGCGCGATGCAGTCGGCGTCGCTCTCACAGGCGAAATGCGCCACCCCGCTTTTTTCGTTATGGGCCTTGGCGCCGCCCAGAGCCTCGAAGCTGATCTCCTCGCCCGTGACGGCCTTGATGACCTCGGGGCCGGTGATGAACATGTAGCTCGTGTTCTTGACCATGAAAACGTAGTCGG
>CAZNAX010000072.1:0-14239 GCA_964570965.1 uncultured Desulfatibacillum sp. | reverse complement strand
CCGATGCAGGTGCTCTGCCCGATGCCCCGCGTGGTCAGCAGGTTGGCGATTTCGGTGGTCATGCCGCCGCTGCGCGAGGCGATCCCCACCGGCCCCGGCATATAGGCCTTACGCACATCGGCGGCCGGCCCGCCGGCCATCCCCAAGCGGACCTTTCCCGGCGATATGAGCCCCAGCGTGTTGGGGCCGATGACCCGGGCATTCCGGGCTCGGGCCACCTCCAAGAATTCGATGGTATCTTTGCGCGGCACCCGTTCGGATACCACCACCGCCAGCGTGATTCCGTTTTCCAGCGCCTCCAGCACCGCGCCCTTGACCAGGGCCGGCGGCACCGATATCACCGCAGCCTCGGCCGGGTGCTCCCGCAACGCCTGGCGGATCGTATCGTACACCGGAACGCCATGGACGCGCTGCCCCCCCTTGCCCGGGGTGATGCCCGCGACGACCTGGGTCCCGTAATCGAGCATGTCTTTGGTGAAAGAGGTTGCCTCTCTTCCGGTAATCCCCTGCACGATAACTCTGGTATGTTCATCGGCTAAGATAGCCACTGCCTGCTCCTCTCTTTAGCGGAAATCGAAGCACGAATTTCGAAATCGAAACAAATCCGAATGAACCAATTTACGAAACCAAAAAAACCTTAGATTCTGGCGAATCGTTTTGGTCATTATTTCTTTTGAACATTCGAATTTGTTTCGAGTTTCGGGCTTCGGATTTCGTGTTTTATTATCTGGGTCAGCGAGTGTTGGTTGCCGCGATGCGGGCGGCCTCGTCGATGGAAACCATCCTGTTCTGGATGGGGATTCCATATTTCGACAGGATCTTGAACCCTTCCTCCTCCCAAGCTCCGGGCACGCGAAACACCGCCACCGTTTGGGCCGGGTTTTTGCCGGACTCGAGAATCCCCTTGACGATCCCGCGGGCGACCAGATCGACGCGGGTGTTGCTGACCACATTCATGATGACCGCGATTTTATCGACCCCGGGCTTGGAAAGAATCAGCCGGGTCAGCTCCTTCACTTTGAGCACGGACGGGTTGCCGCCGATTTCACAGTAATTGGCGGGACGACCGCCATGGGCCCGGATGGCATCGAAGGCGGTCAACGAAGCGCCGCCGCCGCCGATGATGAGACCCAGGTTCCCGTCGAATTCGATCACACGGCCGGCCACGCCGCGGTGGTCCAAACTGTCGATGCCCGCCGCCTGGCGCTCGAAATCCGACATGCGCCGTTCGCCCTCCACCCGGCCCGTGTCTTTTTCCAGGGCCGCAATGTCGGCATGCCGGAACACCGCGTCGTCGTCGATCTCCAGATGGCAATCCAGCGCGACGAGGCGCCCGTCGTCCATCAGCCCAAGCGGATTGATCTCGGCCACCGTGGCGTCGTAGTCCAAAAATACGTCCGCCAGCGTGGAGAGCACCGGCGCAAGCCCGAGGAGCAGTCTGCCGGAGATGCCCGCCTCGGCGATGATTTCCCGCGCCCGGTGAACCGGCAGGCGCGAAGCCACCGAGAAATGCTCCTTGCGGACCAACGCAGGCTCGCGCTGCGCCAATTCCTCGATGTCCACCCCCCCCACCGCCGAAAATATCACCAGCGGTTCTTTGGCCACCGTATCGTAGGTGACCGCCATGAAGAACTCCTGCTTCACGGCCTTCTTCTCTTCCATATAGACGGATTTTGGAATGTAGCCGCGCAGGTTGCTCTGCAGCAGCAGGGCGATCTTCTGCCGGGCCTCTTCGGCATTCGAAGCTTCCAGGATGCCGCCGGCCTTGCCCCGCCCGCCGATGGGGATTTGGGCCTTGAGCATAACGGGGCCATCGATCTCCAGGGGCTCCCCGCTGCCCACCAACCTACCTGCCGGTAACGCGATCCGGTACTTTTCGAGTATTCGTTTTGATTCGTGTTCAAGCAGCCTCATCTCGTTCTCCTAGTCGATCTGTGGTAGGGTCCTGCCGACCGCCGTCAGCGGGGCTCATCGGGCGAAAAAGGTGGATACATCGGCCAGCCGCTCCAGCGACAGGGCCCGCTCGCATAGCGTGTCCGACCGGGCGTCGGAGATCAGCCCGCCGGTGAGCGACTTGAATTTTGCGACCACTTCGGATTCGCTGAGGGGGTTTTCGGGATCGCCCTTCGGATAGGTCATGCAGCCGGCCAGCCGCTCGCCGCTGCGCTTGACGATTTCGGCCCGCGCGGGCCATTGGCGCGGGTACATGGCAGTCAGCTCCGGATCGGATTGAATCTCGATCTTCTGCATCATGCGCGCTATCTCGGGGTCGCCGATTTTTTCGGTGGTAAAATCCGCCAGATTGGCATGCCCGAACATCAACGCCGATGCAATGCAAAACGGCAGGTTGAATTTGGCGAAATAGGGGGTCGTCGGTTGGATAGGGCCCAACAGGTCCAGGGCGCCCTGGTAGACCGAAACCGTTACCTTCACTATGTCCTCCGGGCCGAAGACCGCCCCGCCGGTGGCCTGCAGCACCGCATCGATAGCGGAATGCGTGTGGCCGCAGGAAGCGTGGTATTTGAGCGAATTGCGTTCGAAATAAAATTCCTTCCCCAAATGGGCCAGGCATTTGGCGGCGTCAAAATCACTGGAAGTGGCCTTGAAAAATCCCTTTTCTCCCTCCAGGATCCTCCGGGCGCCGGTAAATCCTCTTTGGGCCAGCAGGGCGGAAAGCAGCCCGTTGAGAGCGGCTTTGCCCGTGTGCAGCTGTTTGCTCATGGCATTGTTGGTCAAAAACTCCCACAGGCCGCTGGCCTGGGTCCCGGCCGACCCATAGGCGGAGATCGTCTGCTCCTCGTTCAATCCGAGCAGCCGGGCGGCGCCGGCGGCGGCCCCGAAGGTTCCGCAGGTACCCGTGGTGTGCCAGAATCGGTAGTGGCTCGGGCCGGCGGCGACCGCCACGCGGATGGCCGCCTCATAGCCGACGGCGATGGCCAGCAACAGGTCGGCGCCGCTGGCCTTTTCACGCTCGGCCAGCGCTAAAACCGCCGGTATGATGGCGGCCGCCGGGTGCAGGATCGACTCGCGATGCAGATCGTCCATTTCCACCACATGCGAGGAGGCCCCGTTGGCGAGCGCCGCCATGAGGCAGTTGCCATGGGATTGAGTCGGGATGATCGTGGACTCCGGAGTACCCCCCAGATCGCGGATGACGCCCAGAATGATCTGAACGGGGGGCTGATCTTTTCCGGCGATCGCCGATCCGAGCCAGTCCAGGAAGTAAATTTTCAGCTTGCGGATCTGCGGTTCGGAAAGATCGTTGTAAGACAACCGCGCAAGAAAGGTGCCGAGTCGGTCGGAAAGGGTGGGTTCGTGCATCTGAGTACCTCCTGCGTCGATCGCGTGAGCCTTTTTAAAGGATCAGGCTTTCGAGTTCCAGGGCCATCCGTCGATCGCGCCGGAGCGACCTGTCACATGATTGTCGACAATATTTAATCGGCAATCATCTGTCAAGGCCATTTTTTAGGAATGCATTCTTTCTTGACTATGTCGTCGCTTTCAGGGAAATAGGCGCTGGGCGTCGCTGCAACATTCGACTCCCCCCGGGAAATTGGTTTAGCGGTCCCATAGGTAGAGGTGATGACAAAGCGAACCCAGCGCCATAAGAAAATGCTTGCTGCCACCGCCAGCGGGCCGTCTGAAGCGGAAAAGACATTGCAAACCCCGGCCATATCCGGTGTGATTGTTCCGGTGGCGCTCACTCTGGCGGTGCAGGCTGTGGTGTCCATGAGTTCGGTCGCTATTCCGGTCTTAACCCCGGTCGCGGCAGGCGAATTGGGTGTTCCGCCGAGTTATGTAGGCATTTTCATGTCCTTATTGTATTTGGGAGCGACGGTTTCCGCACCGGTCAGCGGGTATTTTATCGACCGCTTCGGGCCGATCGGTCTCAGTCAGATTTGCCTCGTGCTGACGGCTCTGGGGTTGGGTGCCGTTTCAATCCCATCCGTTCCCATGGTGGTTGTCGGAACGCTGCTGATGGGAATCGGTTACGGACCCGTGACACCGGCCAGCTCCCATTTACTGGTTCGGACGACGCCCTATTCCATGATGTCCGTTGTTTTTTCGATCAAACAAACCGGCGTTCCCTTGGGGGGCGCCCTGGCCGGTGCGATTGTTCCGCAACTGGTTGCTTTTTTCGGCTGGAAAATGTCTGCGATTTGGGTGGCGGCGTTGAGCGTCATTCTATGCGTCGGGCTTCAGCCTTTTCGGAAGCAGTTCGACCGCGAGCGTTCCCATCGCTCCCGGTTTTCATGGAAAAATGTCATCCAGGCCATCAAGATGACGATGGCCCAGTCCGAGTTGCGTCAAATCGTCATCGCTTCCTTTTTCTTTTCCACGATGCAATTGTGCTTGATTTCCTTTATCGTGACCTATTTGATTGAGGATATCGGGATGACGCTGATCCTGGCCGGGATGGTTCTTTCCGCGGCTCAAGCCAGCGGGATCATCGGCCGAGTGGTATGGGGCGCACTGGCCGACCGGTTTGTGAAGCCTCGACTCATGCTGGGCATTTTGGGGATCGGCATGGCGGCTGGTGCCCTGGCGGCGACCGGCTTCTCGCCGCAATGGCCGTATTCGGCCATCCTGCTCGTCAGCGCTGTTTTCGGGGCGGCCGCCATCGGCTGGAACGGGGTTTATCTCGCCGAGGTTGCGCGAGTGGCAACGCCGGAGCATGCCGGGATGGCCACCGGAGGGGCGCTTTTTTTCACGTTCTGCGGAATTTTGCTCGGCCTGCCGGCGTTTTCATTGATCATCGAAACAACAGGTAGTTATGCGCTTGGATTCGGTGCCGCAGCCATGGCCACCCTGGCCTGCGGGGTGGTTTTAGCCTTTTCGCGGGCATCGCGCTGAATCGAACCGCGGGCCGACACTTTTCTGCTCCGGCACCTTCTCACACCGGGGCAACGGTATTATGTTAACAAACTGCCGCATGGCCGTGCGGCAGGCTTGACCGATTCACCGGGAGGTTTCGAAATGCTCTGGATCACTCGTTCCCATGTTCACGTCGACCGGGTCGCCTGCCCTTGGCTGATTACCCGATTCATCGATTCGGATGCCCAATTTCTGTTCGTGCCCAAGAGCGAGGTCATGGCCGCGGCCGAAAGAGAAGGTGCCATTCCGTTCGACACGCCGGGCGCCGGGTTGAACCATGACGGCGTCCAGTGCACCTTCGATGTCATCATCCGCAATTACAACCTGACCGATCGGGCGCTGCTGCGCATGGCCCGGATTGTCAACGCCGCCGACACCGACCGGCTGGACAGCGATCCGCTGGCCGCCGGGCTGGAGGCCATCGCAGTGGGTTACAGCCTGCGTTATCCCGACGACCTGCAGAACCTCGAACACCAATTCGAAGTCTACGATGCGCTGTATGCCTGGTGCCGACTGGACGTGGCCAAGGAAAAATTTCTGAACTGACCGGTGGTGAGTCTTCGCCGGAGCCGGAAACCTTAATCCGGCCTGAATGCAATGGCCTCAGACCTCCTATCGACTCTGCCGGGCCGATTCCTGCATTTTCTCGGCTTGCGGCGCAGCACCATCGGCGTGCTGGGAACGGTGTATTACGCGGTTTGGGGCTCCGATGAGCGCAGCCTGAAAGCGGATGGCGGTCGTGCCGGATCCCGGCCGGGTTGAATCGGGTGGTGCGATGGCTGCCCATGCCTCCGAACATGCCATGGAGAAGGCTCTCTTTGCAGTGGCGATGAGGAGGTTTTGCTTGCTATGGCTGTAATCATTATCCTAAAATTCAAGAATGGGTGAACCAAGGAGGTGCCGCATGAAAAAAGTCCGATGGGGAGAACTGTGGGCCGTATGCTGCGCCTTTGGAATCTTGGCATGCGGCGGAGCGGGGGATGAGTCGACTTCAAGTCCGGCGGAACCACCGGTGGTGGTCAGCGTGTCACCCCAACCTGACGAAAGTGCTGCCAGCGCGGCGACCGTCGTTTCGGCGACATTCGACCGGAACATGAACCCCGCGTCGGCGGAGAGTTTTACGGTACAAGGGTCCATGTCGGGGAAGCTGTCCGGCACCTATTCCGGAGAAGGAACGCCGATCCTGAGCTTCGAGCCGGGCAGCAACTTCAGACCGGGCGAGGAGATCGAGGTGGTCTTGACGCAGGCCCTCAGTTCGAGCGACGGCGGTGGATTGGAACAACCTTACGTGTATCGTTTTGTGGTGGAGACGGGAGGCGGAACCGGCGTTTTCACCGATGCCCAGACGATCGGCGGTATGGCCAACCCGATCGCTGCAGTGGCAGGGGATTGGGATGGGGATGGCGACTTGGACCTGGCGGTAGCCGATTTCGGCGCAGACGCAGTCATGGTGCTCACGAACGACGGAAGCGGGAACTTTTCAGTTAGCGTCACGATCGCCGGGCAGGTCGGCACCACGGCCGTTGCGGCTGGGGACTGGGACGGCGACGGGCATCTGGATCTGGCCGTGGCCAACTCCGGCTCCAACAGCGTAGCCATCCTGAGCAACCTCGGCGCTGGCGTTTTCACGACGGCCGGCACGGTCGACGGCCAGCAGGGAGCCCGTTCCTTGAGTGCTGGGGACTGGGACGGCGACGGGCATCTGGATTTGGCAGTGGCCAATTTCGGCTCAAACCTTGTCACCGTTCTTAAAAACGACGGCGCCGGCTTTTTTGCGGCTGCCGGGACGTTGTCCGGAATGGATGGGGCCAGCGCTCTGGTTTCTGCGGATTGGGACGGCGATGGCGACATCGATCTGGCCAGCGCGAATTTCGGCAGCAACGCCGTGGCTATTCTTCAAAATGACGGCGGTGGAGGTTTCGCGATCCAGGACACGGTGCCCGGGATGATCGGAGCCAGGGCGCTGAGCGCGGGCGACTGGGACGGCGACGGCGACCTGGATCTGGCGGTCGGGAATTCAGGCGCCAACACGGCGGTGGTTTTGAGAAATGACGGCTCCGGCACGTTCTTTCTGTCTCGCACCATCGACAGCCAAACCGGTGTCGCGGCGCTGGTTTCCGGAGACTGGGACGGCGACGGTGATCCGGATCTGGCGGTTGCCAATTTTGGCTCCAACAGCATCGCCATCCTGAGAAATGACGGCACCGGCAATTTTTCTTCGCTGAGCGCTATTGCCGGCCAGATTGGAGTCAGTGGATTGGCAGAGGGCGACTTTAACGGCGATGGCTTCCTGGATTTGGCGGCAGCCGACTATGGATCCGGCAGCGTGCAGGTCCTGACCAATCAGCCCTGAAGGGGACCGGCGTTCAACGAATGCCACCCCTGCGAGCGACTCCACACCCGTCTGCAGCCACTGTGGCTTGGAGGCGGATATCTGGCTGAATCAATGAGGCATCCCAGCTGCGAGGCGGCTGGACCGCCTTGAAGTCTGCCGCCGGCGGATCCCTGCGGGCGTTGGGCCGGACGCCCCGCGTAAGCAGGCAGGAAGCAAAAAGAGCGGTGAGATAAGTTTCGGATAACGGCTGGCAGGCCTTGTGGCCGACGATTAACGTCGTCTTGTCGACTGGGGCTGATGATCGAAAAAGCCTCGCCGGCGCAGGCCATCGAAAATATGCCGCCCGGCGTCCCTGATGCTCATCACCGAAGTGTCCACCCTGGACTCCGGGAAAAGCGGTGCTTCGTAAGGCATGCCGGCGCCCGGCAGCGAGTCGATCGCACCCGTCTTGGCTTTCTTCCAAAGGCCTTTCGGGTCTCTTTTCCGGCACTCCTCGATGGGGCAGTCGATGTGTACTTCGGCAAACCGTCTGAGCCGAATTCGGGCGTCCTCGCGATACGCTCGGCGTGAGCCGGTGGCGGCAATCAGCACATTAACCCCGTTGTCCGTCAGAAGTTCGGCCAGGAAAACGATCGTCGCATAAAACCATTTTCGCTCTTCATCGCTATAGTCGGGGCGAGGGGTCAGGCGTTTTCGCAGTTCGTCGGAATCTAGAATCTGGGCCGAAACCGCCTGTTCGGCTAGCAGCCGCTTCAATTCGTGGGCGGTGGCGGATTTTCCGGACGACGGCAGGCCGGTCAGCCAGACGGCAAAACCGCTGTTTTTGCGTGACAGCATCAACCCGTCTCCAGGTAACGATTGACCTTGCTGGGATCATATCGTTTTAAGGTCATCACCCGACGCGCGAAGCGCAGCAGCTTGCCCCTGGTCTCGGTGTCGAGGTCGGGATACCAAACGGGGCTTGCCAGGACCAATGCCCGCCAGGCAAACCAGGGTTGAATGGCGCCGAGCAGGCCCTCATCAGAAGCAGCGACCCGGTAGGAATCCCAAAACGTGGCGTGAAGGTCGGCAAAAGGGCGATCCAGCCGGCCGCAGCGCTGCAGGGAAAAGAACAGATAGTTGATCGCCAGACAGCTCACATCGTCGGCAGGCTCTCCCCATTCCCCGCGGCTGCGATCTAGTACCCAGAAGCGGTCCGCCTCCTCGAAAATAATGTTGAAGGGATGAAAGTCGCCATGGACCCGGGACAATCGTCGACTCAACGGTTTGAGGCGCCAGCGCCATCGGTTGGCCAGCTCCTCGATCGAGCGCAAATGGCCCGGGGGAGCATACGGCAGGTCCGCCGGGTAGCTGTCCGTAAGACCCATGATCCCCTCCCCATGACCGACCAGATCTCTCAGGCGGCGGCGCCACAGGGCCGGGTCGCAGCGTTTTTTGCGATGGATTTTCGCAAGATAAGCGCCGAGGCGTTCGGCCCGCCTAATGTCCAGGGACGTAATCGTGGCGTGATCACGGATGCGGACCAGGTCTTCGGCGTAAAGCCGGCCGGCACGGTAGTCGGTGACCAACAGCATTTCGTCGGCGTCGCGGACGGACTTCAAGTTTCCGTCCCGGGTGTGGATGAGCATGTCGACCGCCGGCACATGGCGCGGCAGCCGGCCGAACGTTCTGAAATCCAACCACACGGCGGCAACCCGATCCTCCTCCCGCTCGCGGCCAAAGGCGTTGGGGCGGATGCGATGGAAGACCAATCGCCGGCGCGCATCCCCGATTCTGCAGGCTACCAGGAAAGGACAACCGTAGCCGAACTGCTTCAGCGCGTCGGCGCCTCCGGCCTTTCCGGTCAGCTGGCGGATGTCGTCGATTTCGACTCGATCGCCGAAACGGGTTTCAAGGTAGGATTTGAGGTCCAGCGCTTCGATTTTCACCAAGACAGCCTCCTTTTCGGACGCCGGACATGAAGGATCATCAGGACACGAAAAGCCCAATAGTTCGGCCGTCCTTGAGGTTCACCAAACCCTCTTCGCAAATCCGCAGATAAGGAATGGCCGCGCCGGTGAGGGTGATCAGCGACAGCAGCGGATCGGGGAAGGCGACCCCCCGCCTGGCGATGGCGTGTTTGAATTCTTCGAGCCGAGCGGCGAGGGTTGCCACCGGATCCTCGCTTGCGATCCCGAAGATGGGCATGGGGATTTCAGCCACCACGCGGCCGTCCTCACAGAGTACGGCCCCGCCCTGCAGATCGGCGATGCGGTTGACGGCGCCGGCCATGTCCGCATCGCTGGCTCCGACCACCACGATATCCGAGGTGTCCCAGGCCGCGCTGCAGGCCACGGCGCCGCGGGCGAGTCCGAAGCCTTGAATCAGTCCGGTGAAAAGCTTGCCGGGGCGGCGGCAGCGGTCCACCGCGGCGATTTTGCATAGGTTTTTGCCTGGGTCCGCTGTAGCTTCACCGTTGATTATCGAAAGGTCGAGGTGGCGTTCGGCCGTGACCAGGTCGGTCACCATCTCGATGACCCGCACGCGGACGCTGGCGTTGCCCGATGGCGCCTTGACGATGAAATCGGAAGCGGCCAGGCGGCGGGGCAGGTGGATCGTATTCAGGCTGTGAGATGAAAAAACATGCTGCCGCGGCGCCCTGAGGAGCCTGCCGGATTCGAAAAGGACCCCGCCGTTGCAGACGACCGTTTCGGGCTTGAACTGCAGTAAATCCGGGACCAGCACCATATCCGCCAGTCGGCCAGGCGCGATTCCGCCCAGGATGCCGTCCAGACGGAAGTGCTCGGCCACGTTCAGAGTCGCCATCTGAACGGCTTCGACCGGCGAAAATCCGCAGGCGATGGCCTTGCGGACCACGAAGTCCATGTATTTTCCCTGCATCAGGTCCTGAGGCGAGGCACCGTCGCTGGCGAGAATCATCCGTCGCAGCTCGACGCCGGAGGGTCGGATCCGGGCGATGGCTTTAAGGTCGCGGCGGATGCTACCCTCCCGCACCATGACGTGCAGACCCAGGCGCAGGCGCGCGAGCACCTGCTCGGCATCGATGGGTTCATGGCAGGAGGTCACTCCGGCGGCGACGTAGGCCGCGAGCTTCTTTTCGCTGGCACCGGCGGTGTGGCCTTCGAGGACCTTCCCGAAGCGGAGGGTCTGATCGAAGGCCGGCAGATAGGTCCCGGGCTCCTGCAGCACGGCCTGCCAGTAGGATTCGCCCAGGCCGAGAATGTCCGGCCGCTCCATCAGGCGGGCGATGTGTTCAGAGGGAACCCCCTTGGCCGCGGAGCTGATCGATACCATGGCCGGTGCCGTAGCGAGGATGCGGATCGGCTGATCCTGGAACGAATCGAGAAAATCGAGAATACCGGCGAGCCCGGCCACCGGAAACGGTTCGAGCGTCTCGGTGACGACGGTGGTCACCCCGGCGGCAGCCGCGAAAGGGCTGAAGGCGGCGGCGGTGTAGATCCAGGCCAGATGGGTGTGTCCGTCAATCAGCCCGGGCACGAGGGTTTGGCCGGAGGCGTCTATCACCCGGGTGGCCGGGCCGACCGTGTCGCCCACCTCGGCTGAGACGCGGGCGATCCAGGGCCCTTTCACCGCGATCCCCATGTTTTTCTGGATTTCGCCGGTATAAACGTTGACGAGATCGGCGTTCCGCACGACCAGATCCGCCGGCTCTTCGCCCATCGCGACCCGCATGAGGGTCTGCATGACGCCGGTGGTCTTGAGTGGAAAGGGGCTTTTGTGAGTCATTCGCCTTTCTCAATCTCTCCGTTTGGTGGTTCACGGTTCACGGTTTAACGGTTCAGCGGTTAACTGATATTCATTTTCTTCCAACCCTGAACCCTGAACCCTTCTTGCTCCTTCAACCCTAAACCGTGAATCTGAGTTAACAGATGAAAATCTCCGCCGGCACCTTACTGATTAGGCGGCCCCCGGCCGGCGTGACCTGGAAGACGCTCTCGATGCCGGCGGCGAATTCGTTTTCATAGACCATTTTGGGCTCCAGGGCGAACACCATGCCCGCCTCGATCGGCATGTCACGGCCGCGCGCGATGATGGGGTTTTCGACCAGCTCCAGGCCGATGCCGTGGCCGACGAAGCTGACCCGGTGTCCGGGCGGCCCCAGGAAGACATCCTCGAACCCCATACGGCCGGCCATGGCCGAAGCCAGATCGAAGACCTCGGCCAGGCTCACCCCCGGCTTGGCGGCCTCGATGAGCGCGTCGTGAATCTCGATGGCGGCGCGGCTCGCCCGGTGGGCCTTCTCCGGCATCGACCCGATGGCGAACATGCGGGTTTCGTCCAGATGATAGCCGTTCATCGGAATTCGTTGACCGGAAGGACATCCAGCTCCAGGCCGAGGCGGTTCGGCTTCCGGCCGCACGCATCGGCGATCAGATGCGGGACGGCCTTGACGGTATCGATGGGGACGACGGCTTCGAGGGCTGACTCCGCTCGGGCGCGGGCAACCGACTGCTTGATGATGAGCAGGGGCTGGCCTTCCGCCGGCAGGTAAAGAAAGCCGTTCTGGGCCGTGCCGCTGAAATAGAACAGGTCCGCGCGCTGGACGATGAACAGCCCGTCGATTTCCGCCCGGCGCAGTTCCCGTTGGATCGCGTCCGTGCGGCGGTCGATTTCAGACCGAGGGACTCGGAAGGCTTCAGGCACGTGAGGCACTTCTCCTTCGAATTTTTTCTCTGGCTGCGCGTTGTCCGAGGTTGGGGTCACTCGGTATCTAACACCACTGCAGGGAATTTGAAAAGCCCAAAGAAAAAGGAGAATGAAACCGCAACTCGACGGGGCTTCCAAAGAATTCGATTTCAACCCTCTGGCCCTCTTGGTAAAGGAGGGGAGGGGAAGAAACGCTTCGTTCCCGCGAAGGTATTGCGGTGCGCCATATCCTGCTTCCGATGCGGAGCGAAGGATGATAATAACACGTTGATGCCTTCAGACGGCCGAACGGCGGTCGTCGGCGATATGACGGCCTGCACGAAGACCATCGAACGATTTGCGGGCAGGGGAGAGCGCAGCCATGCCGCTGTTGATCGGAGCCATCGGAGATGACGTGACCGGGTCGACCGACCTGGCCCTGATGCTGAGCAAGCACGGTATGTCCGTGGTGCAAACTATCGGCCTACCGCCACCCGACGTCGTTCTTAGCAATGTGCAGGCGGTGGTGGTGGCGCTGAAGAGCCGCACGGCGCCGGTCGATCAGGCGGTCGCCGCGTCGCTGGCCGCCTGCGACTGGCTGCTCGGCCAGGGCGCCCGCCAGATCTTTTTCAAGTACTGTTCGACGTTCGATTCCACCGAGAAAGGCAACATCGGGCCCGTGGCGGAGGCGCTGCTGGAGCGTTTAGACGCCGGGATCACGATCTACTGCCCGGCCTTCCCGGAGAACGGCCGCACGGTTTACAACGGCCACCTGTTTGTCGGAGGGGACTTGCTCTCGGACTCCAGCATGCGGTACCACCCGCTCACGCCGATGATCGACTCCAACCTGGTTCGGTTTTTGGGAAAGCAGGTCGGGAATCCGCAAACCGTTGCCCTAATTGATTATGCGACGGTGGACCGGGGAACGGCGGCGATACGCCGCCGCTTGTCGGAGCTGGCCGGAGGGAAATGCCGCCACGTGGTGGTGGATGCGTTGACGAACCGGCACTTGGTTGCCATCGGGGAAGCCTGCGCCAATTTGAAATTGGTGACAGGAGGCTCAGGGGTCGCGATGGGGCTGCCGTCGAATTTCCGGAGGTCGGGTTTGCTGGCGGATTCGGCCGGTGCGGCCGGGCTGCCTCGATTGCCCGGCGGCGTCGTGGTTCTGGCCGGGAGCTGCTCGGCTGCCACACGGCGCCAGGTCGGGCGGATGTCGGCATCCTTTCCGTCGGTTCGGTTGGATCCGCTGGAGCTCGCGGCGGGAGGGCCCAGGCTCGAAGCCATCGCCCGGTGGGCCGCCGCCCGGGCGGATGCCGGCCCCGTTCTGGTCTACTCGACGGCGGAACCCGAGCAGGTGGCCGGCGCGCAGGCGCAGCTGGGTCGAGAGGCCGCCGGCCATTTCGTCGAACAGGCCATGGGAGAGTTGGCGAAGCGGCTGGGGCAGGCGGGCGTGCGCAAGCTTATCGTCGCCGGCGGCGAAACGTCCGGTGCCGTGATGGCCGCTTTGAAGGTCCGTTCGCTGCGCATCGGCCCTGAGATTGCACCGGGCGTTCCTTGGACGATGACGGAGGAGGAACCGCGTCTTTGTCTGGCCCTGAAGTCCGGCAATTTCGGCGATGACGATTTCTTTGAGAAAGCAATCAGGATGCTGCCATGAGCGAAGACGGGGTTCGAGGAAAAATGGTCGTGCACGGCAGGTCGCTGTTCGATCGAGGCTATACCTGCGGCGGCTCGGGGAACATGAGCGCCCGACTTGCGGACGGCGTGCTGGTGACACCCACCAACAGCTGCCTGGGACGCTTGGAGTTAAACCGGATCTCCAAACTGACCTGGGACGGAGAGCTTGTCAGCGGGGATCCGCCCTCCAAGGAATGGGCTCTGCACCTGGCCGTATACCGGGCGCGGCCGGACGCCGGTGCCATGGTGCACCTGCATTCTCCGCACGCGGTAGCGGTCTCCTGCCTCAACGGGATCAACCCGGACAACGTCCTTCCGCCTCTTACGCCTTATTTTGTCATGCGGATCGGAAGGCTGCCGCTGGTTCCTTACTATCCACCCGGCGATCCGGGTCTGGCCGATGCGACCGGCCGGCTGGCCGCCAGGTGCCGCGGGATCCTTTTGGCCCACCATGGGACGGTGGTCGCGGGCAGGGACCTGGACGACGCTGTGTTCACCGCAGAAGAGCTGGAGGAGACGGCCCGGCTTTTCCTGATGCTGCGCCATGAGAACTTCGCGGTGCTGAACCACGACGCCGTGGAGAAGCTGCGAAAGCGATTTGGGTGATTTGGGAGATGCAGTATAAGTCTGAACTGAGGGGGCAGCCTATGTTCGCAAAAGGCAAATGATGAAAAGCGATTATCGGATGCCAGGAACCGCTGCAAA
>CAZNAX010000071.1:5758-14240 GCA_964570965.1 uncultured Desulfatibacillum sp. | reverse complement strand
TCCTATGGGCCAGCTTGGCTCCCAATGGCGCCGTAAAAAAACTGAAGAAGGCAATTCCGAAGAGCGCCGGGATGTAAAGATACCCCAGGTGCGGCGTCGGGAGATCGGCTATCGACCAACCGTTAATGATGTAACCGAGCGTTCCGGCAACTGCGATGGGAAAGCCAATCGCCGCTGAGGTGCCGATGGCGTGATGAACCGGAATGTTGCACCACATCATGAAGGGAATGGACAGGGCGCCGCCTCCGATGCCGACCAGGCTTGAGATCACGCCGATCACCCCGCCAACACCATTGATCCCCAGCCGCCCCGGAAGCTGCCGGCTCGGCTTCGGCTTGAAATTGCTGAGCATCGTAGCCGCAACATAGTACAGAAAGATGGCAAAGAAAATTTTAAGCGCCCTGGTTGAGAGTTGGGCTGCCAACCATGTCCCCGAAAACGTGCCGATCAGTATCCCCGGCGTAATCCCCTTTACGATATTCCAGCGGACGGCTTCGTGTCGATGGTGGGTCATAGAGCTGGCGATTGAAGTGAACACGATGCTGCCAAGGGACGTCGCCAGCGCGATCTGCATCATGTGCTGTCCGGAAAAGCCCAGTGCCGAGAAAACGAAGATCAGGATGGGCACGACCACGACGCCGCCGCCGACCCCCAGCAGGCCTGCAATGATCCCGACAATTACCCCGAGAAGCGGATAGATAATCCATTCCAGCATCGCATCTCTTCCCACAAGGGAATAACTTAACAAAAACATAGTCTAAATATATCAATGCCTAAAAAAAGTCGAGGTGTTTTGCCCCTCGACTTCCTTAGTCTTTGCAACGGCTCTCACCGCCTCTGGATATGCGAAAATGCCGGCCGCCGGATGGTCTCGGTTCGAAAAATCAAACCGAGCGGTTGATTACATTTTCAGCCTTCAGCAATTCAATCTCCTCTTTATGGTAGCCTAGAATTTTTTCCAAGACTTCCTCTGACTGTTGCCCCAAGAGCGGGGCCGGCGCATAGACCTCGCCCGGCGTCTCCGAGAGACGGATGGGAGACCCCACGATCCTCATTTTCCCTACGCGCGGCTGGTCGATTTCGACCAGCATCCTGCGGTGGCGGATGTGAGGGTCTTCGCAGATCTCCTTTATGTTGTTGGCGGGAGAATGCGGTAAATCGGCCTTGCCCAGCAGGTCCAGCCAGTCCTTGCGGGTTTTTTTCTTGAACTCCGGGATTAAAATCTGCTCCAGGTCCTTGCGGTGTTTCGTCCTGAGCGGATTGGTGGCGAACCGGGGGTGATCGCTCAGGTCCTCCCGACCGATCAGTTTGCAGAAGTTTTTCCACAAGGTGTCATTTCCCAAAGCGATAATAATATGCGAGTCGTCTTTGGTCGGAAAAGACTGGAAGGGAACGATCGAGGGATGAGCGCTGCCGAGCGGGCCGGGAATCTCGCCGTTGATCGTGTAGCGTACGGCGGCATTCTCCAGCACAGTGAAAAGCCCGTCGATCATGGCCCCGTCGAAATGCTGCCCCCGACCGGTTTTTTCCCGGTGCAGCAGCGCCGCTAGTATCGCAATGGTCGCCTGGTGCCCGGAAAAAATATCGCCCACCGATGAGCCGACGCGACACGGGGGGCCTCCTTCCGGCCCGGTGATGCTCATCAGCCCACTGTATGCCTGGGCCACCATGTCATAGGACGGTCGGGCATCGTAGCCAGGCAGGGAGTCCTGGCCGAACCCGCTGATGGACGCATAAATGATCCGGGGGTTGATGCGCTGCAGCTCTTCCCACCCAAAGCCCAATTTCCGCATCGTCGTGGGTCTGAAGTTCTCTACCACCACATCCGATATCTTGATCAGATCCGTCAGGATTTTTTTGCCCTTTGCCTGCTTCAAGTCCAGCGCGAGGCTTTTCTTATTACGGTTGAGGCTGATAAAATAGCCGCTGTTATTTTTGCCCACCTTGCCGGCGAAAGGTCCGAACTCGCGCGCGTCATCTCCATGCAGCGGCTCGACGTGAATCACCTCGGCCCCGAGGTCCGCCAGAAACATGCTGCAAGTGGGGCCTGCCAGCACATGGCTGAGATCGACTACTCGAATATTCTCCAACGATCTGCTCATAATTCAAATTCCTTATTCTTAAAATCCTGGTAATGGACCCTCCCACACGAAGGATCAGAAGGGGTTCAGCCAATCATTTGCGCCGGCAGCCAGGTAGTGAGCTGCGGAAAAAAGGAAAGGATCACGATCCCCAGCATCAGGAGCAATATAAAGGGGACCGAGCCCCGCAGCACCGTCGCCAGCGGGATGTCGGGCGCGATGCCCTGAACGATGTATAGATTCAGTCCAACCGGAGGGGTGATGAGGCCGGCTTCCAAATTCAGGGTGATGATCACGCCGAACCAGATGGGGTCGAAGCCCAATCCCGTGATGATGGGATGCAGGATGGGGCAGATGATCAGGATGATGGCCACCGGCGGCAGGAAGCATCCGGCCACAAGCAACAGAACGTTGATCAGCGCCATGATGATCCAGCGGTTGACCTCCAGCGCGACGATTTGCTGGGCCAGGGTTTGGGCGATGTAGAGGTTGGTCAGAATCGAGCCGAAGAGAAAAGAAGTGGCGATGATCATCATGATCATCGAGCTTTCCTTGCAGGAGCGCATGAGAATGGTCTTCAAATCCTGGATGCGGTAGATCCGATAGAAAACCATGGCCACGACTAGCACCAGAAAGGCCCCCACGCCCGCTGCCTCGCTGGGGGTGGCCCAGCCGGTGTACAGCGAGGATAGAACCAGCGCCACCACGATCACCAGCGGCAGGATCTTGGCGGTGATGGCGAGTTTTTCACCCAGAGAGTAGGTCCTTTCTTCAGGCAGTTTAAAGCCGGCCGCCAGCTTCAGTCGGCGGTTGCGCAGATAGGAAAATGGCACCCAGGCGGAAAAAAGCGCCGTCATCATAAGTCCCGGAATAATTCCGGCGATGAAGAGCTTGCCGATGGACGTCTCGGTGGCCATTCCGTAGACGATCATGGTGACGCTGGGCGGGATCAGGATGCCCAGGGTGCCGCCGGCGGTGATGATGCCGGTGGCGAGGCCCTCGGCGTAGCCGCGCTTGCGCATCTCGGGGATGCCCATGGTCCCGATGGCGGCGGCGCAAGCCGGGCTGGAGCCGGTAAGCGCTGCAAAGATGGAGCAGGCACCGATGTTGCCGATGCCCAATCCGCCGGGCACTTTGTAAAGCCAGCGGTGGAAGCACTCGTAGAGATCCGAGCCGGCACGGGTGAGGGCTGCAATCATTCCCATAAAGATGAAGAGAGGAATCGACAGCAGACCAAAATCGTTGACCCCTTCGAAGACCGTCTCTGCCACTACCAAGATCTGGTAAGCGTCCATGAATAGGAACATGGCCAACAAGGAGGCCACCCCCAAAGCGAACGCTATGGGCATACCGCTGAACAGAAAGACGGTGGCGATAAGGATGACGATGGCTCCGATAACCAGTGGGTCCATGATGGGTTTCCTTCCTGCGGCGGCGCGCCGCCGTTAACGACCGGCAGTCTGTGCTGAAGGGGGCGCGGTTCGGTTGAGCGGAAAGAGCATCTCGGCGACTTTGACGATATATTGGAGCCCGGTGATGAACATCCCAACCGGGATTAATGCGTAAGGGTAGACCAGCGGCACCGAGAACAGCGACGACGAGCGCCAGTTGCCTTCGAACGCTTCCCACCACATGACCGCGCCCCGGTAGGCCAGAAAAAAGCAAAAAAGCATAGCGATGATCGACGTGACGATGTCGAGCTTCCGGCGCACGCCGGCGGGGATATAGATGATGAGCATGTCGATATTGATATGGGCGTTTTCCTTCAGGCCGTACGGTGCGCCCAGGAAGGTCGCGGCGATAAGCAAATAGACAGCGGTTTCTACCTGCCATATGGTAGGCATATTGAACACGTACCGCACCACCACCTGCTCGACGATGATCAGGGTCGCGGCCAGGATAGACAGCGCAGCCAGGTAACCCGAGAATTGCGACATTCGGTTGATCAGAAGGAAAAGGGAATTTCGAGGCTCGAACATGATCGCTTCCTCCCAGGCATAGGTCACTCAAAGTCTCAATGGCTATGGTCGAATTGGCTTCCGACAGGTTTCATTTAGGCAGCGCCGACGCGGAAAACGGCGCTGCCGGGTCAAAGATGAATCGGGCTATTTCGATGCCAAATCCAGAAGCTCCTGGCCTGCCGGAACGGCTTGGGCAAACGCTTTCCAGGCGGTATCTTTAGCCACTTTTTCCCAGGCCTGCCACTCTTCCTTGGTCATCACGTGGACTTTGACGCCTTTTTCAGTGAAGACCTTGGTTACTTCCTTGTTGGCGGCGACGGCGTCGTCGCGGGCCTTCTTTTCCATCTCCAGGCCGACTTTTTCGAAAATCTTCTGCTGGTCGGGCGACAGCGACGCCCAGGTCTTCATGCTGACCACCAGCGGCTCGCACATGTACCAGATGGCGTAGTTTTCGGGGGTGTTGAAGTATTCCAGCTGCTCATAGAGGCGGAAGGAAATAAACGATTCGGCCGAGGTCAGGCAGGCATCCAGCACGCGGGTCTGAAATGCCATGTAAATTTCGGAGGAAGCCATGCTGGTGATGGAGGCGCCTTTGGCGTTGAGCATGGTTTCGAACATCTTCCCGGCCGCGCGAAACTTCAGTTGGGATGCATCGGCGGGCAAAATAACGGGTTTGCCCCGGCTGCCGATGCCACCGCCGTACCAGAGCCAGGTCAGGATTTTCATCCCTTTGTCTTCGCAGATTTTCGCCACGCGCCGGCCGATCTCCTTGTTGCGCCAGGCCATGCCTCCATCCACGTCGGAAATGATGCAGGGCATCAGCGTGATTTCGAATTCAGGCACTTTGCCGGAGGCGTAGGCCAGCGGGAAGACGGACATATCCAAAGCGCCCTTGAGCATGGCCTCGTACTGTGCCCCGGGCTTGAAAAGCGCAGATGAGGGGTAGACTTTGAACGTCACGGCGCCGGCCGTGGCCTTTTCAACCTTCGCTGCAAATTGAACCGCCAGATCGTTGCGGGCGTCCGATTCAGCGAACTGGTGAGAAATTTTCAGCTCCGCCGCCATGGCCGGACAAGTCGCCGACACAAACATCCCTGCGCACACGAGCGCCGCAGCAACCATTGCCAACCCTCTTTTGCCTGCTCTTTTTGCGTGCATTTCACATCTCCTTTCGTTGAGAGGTTTCCTCTGACGGAGTTCCGGGTTTAAACCAGCTGTGTTCTTCACCGTCGTCGTGCGTTTCATAAAGATGGACCAGGGCCCTGCACTGCCGGTCGAGATGGCCTTTCATGCATGTTTCAGCCGCATCTGGGTCGCGGCGGCATAATGCTTCCAGGATTTCCCGATGTTCGCGCATGGATTCATCGAAACGCCCAGGTTCGTAAATCTGCTGGTGGCGATAAAGGGCGACCTTCTCCCGCAGCCTGCGCACGATGTCGTCCAAAACGCGGTTGCCGGCCAGTTCTTGGACCAAGGAATGGAAAATATTGTTGACGGCAATGTATTTTTCGCGGTCGCCTTCAGCGAAATGGGCTTCCAGCTTCCGGTGCAGCCGCTCGATCCTCCGCCATCCTGACGGGGTCATTTTTTTAACGGCCAGCCGGGCACAGGTCCCCTCCAGCACACCCATGACCTCGAACATCTCTTGAATTTCATGCATCGATGGCTGCCGGATGTGCGCGCCTCTATGGGGAAATCGCTCCACGAGACCCTCGGATTCAAGCACCCGCAGAGCTTCCCGAAGAGGGGTTCGGCTCACACCGATCTGTTCGCAAAGCTCGGCTTCAATGATCCTCTGTCCGCGGACTAAAGCGCCTTTTCGGATCATCTCTCGGAGCTTGCCGGCCACGTCTTGATGCAGGGTGCGAATATCGATTCGGTTTGCCACCGGCTTCCCTAAATTTTGTGGCGGATTCCCCATGCTGTGTCTAAAGCCGCCTAAAATTAATTGTATACATTATACAAAATTGGGTGTATCCAATTCATGTAAATAAAGTCAATAAAAATATTGAATAGGCTTCAATAAAAATAATATACTAAAAATTATACTATTGGTTTTTAGCGCTTCGTCGCAGCAACGGCGGGATAGTTTATTGCCTTCACTGTTGTCATAAGCCTTCGAAAACCCGGCCCCACCAAACCGTCGGGGAGCTTCCTATCGCATGCCGCAAAATGCCATGGTATACAGCTCGAGGCTTTACGACGCGATCGAGTTGGCCGCCCGGGCGCACCACGGGCAAGTCCGAAAGGGAACGGAGATTCCCTATATCGTTCATCCGCTCGCCGTGGCCAGTTTGCTGATCCGGGTCGAATGCCCCGAACGCCTGGTCATTGCTGCGCTTCTTCACGATGTCGTCGAGGATACCCCCTTTACCATTCATGAGATCCTTACCCGATTCGGTCCGGATGTAGCGGGACTTGTCAACGCCTTGTCCGAGCCTGATAAAAACGCTTCGTGGGAGGATCGCAAGGCCCATACCGTCGAATACCTTGAGAAAACGGCAAGTGATGACGTCTTGATCGTCGCCCTGGCCGACAAGTTGGACAACATCCGCGCCATCCGCGAGGGGTTGGAGAGCGATGGGGAGAGATTTTGGGAACGGTTCAATCGTCCGCGCGAGAAACAAAAGTGGTACTACGAGCGGCTGGAGGCGGCCTTTTCGACGAAGGTCAACCGGGAGCCGGCCCTGACTTTATTGGCGGCGTTCAAGGCCGAGGTCAAAAAAGCTTTCCTGGAAAGGGAGGTCACCGTATGAAAAGGAGTGTTCTAATTCTGTGTGCCGTTCTTTTCTTGTCCACATCGGCGCTGTCTGGTCCGCGCAATATCAGGTAACAGGGCCAGTCCTGGAGGTGCGGGGTGATGCGATCGTGGTGCAGAAGAGCAGATAGAAATGGGAAATCGCGCGTGACAAATCCACTCCCATGTCCGGCGATCTCAAGGTGAGCGCCAAGGTGACGGATTATTACACAATGCAGGCTTCCAAGATCGGGATAAAGGAAGCCCCGAAATCTCCCGCGACGCCCAAGAAGAAATGGCCGGCCGGCACTCCCCCGATCGCTATCGCCTCCCCCGCGCTGCTTGAACGAATGCGGAGAAAAGCTTGCGGGAATAGGGATCATCACGCCAGGTCCCCTCGGGATGCCACTGAACGCCCACGATGAAGGGTTTCCCAGGCAACTCAACAGCTTCTACCATCCCATCTTTTGCCCGCGCAGTGACGACCAGGTCCGGAGCGAGGTCCTTGACGGACTGGTGATGCTTGCCGTTAACCCAGATCTCGTTTTTTCCGATGATCTTGTGCAGCTGGCTGCCTGCCACGATTCGGACGGTGTGGGTGTTCACGGCCTTGTCCGTCTTGGGGTTGTGGCAGATGCTTTCCGGCGCCTGGGAGGCGATGTCCTGGTAGAGAGTTCCGCCAAGAGCGACGTTCAGTACTTGGATGCCGCGGCAAATTCCTAAAATCGGCAGATCTCTCTTGATCGCCAAGCCAGCGGCTAAGAGCTCAATTTGGTCGAGGGTTTCGTCCACCTCCCCCAACCCGGTGAGAGGCTCTTCGCCGTACCATCGGGGGTGAATGTCGGGGCCGCCGCTCAGGATGAGCCCCTGCGCCGCGCTTATGATCGCCTCCAGGCTCTTCCGGTCCTGCGCCGTCGGGATGATGACGGGTGCCCCGTCCGCCTGCAAGATCGCCTGGCTGTAATCCGAAAATGTGTAGTCCATGAAGTGGCCCAAGGAATAAGCCCCCCAGGCTCCTCCGGTCAGCCGGGAACAGGTGATGCCGATCAGGGGCGTTCCGTGTTTCAGTTCTTGGCGTTTTTTCATTCTTCAAATGTCCCCTTGACCAATACGTGGCCTCGCTCCATCATCACCCGCCCTTTGGCGAGCACGGTTTCGACGTTTAATTTTCCGTCAAGAATCAGCAAGTCCGCATCCTTCCCGGCCTCCAGGCTGCCCTTGTTTGCGAAGAGGCCGGCGCGTTTGGCCGGGTTGGCGGTCACGATCCTCAGGCTTTCTTCCATGGATAGCCCGGCCTTCACCAGCAGTTGCCAGTCCTCGAATAGGCACTTGATGTCGCCCACGCCGAGCTTCACCACATGGCCCCTGGCGTCGAAGACCGGCATGGAGCCGTTGGAGTCCGAGCTGAGGCTGATCCGGTCGACCGATATGCCGGCCTCCAACGCCATCCGTATCGCCTCGACGCTGGTCGGGTGAAAGTGCAGGTCTTTGCCGCTGGCCGTGATATCGATGTTGCCGCCCATGCGGGCGAACTCGATGGCATGCTCCATGAGCGCCCGCGTGCGGTTCAGGTGGGTCGGCAGGAACTGGCCGATGGGGATTTCGGTTTCTTTCACGATTCGGATGACCGGCTCCAGGCGCCGGCCGCCGGCTCCCATGTGCAGGTGCACGAGGCCCGCCTTGCCGCCGAGCATGCCGCCGAC
>CAZNAX010000071.1:0-5658 GCA_964570965.1 uncultured Desulfatibacillum sp. | reverse complement strand
GCGGTTTGAATGCGGCCGGCAGGTCGATCTTTTCGGCGATCCGGGCGATGACCCGGCCCGCGATCAGGATGTCCCTGCGGCCCAGTTTCTCCGGCGCGTAAACGTTTCCGCCGGTGATGAGGGTGAACATGGGGTTTGCCTGTGCAGCGGTTGGTAACATGGGTGGCACCTAGGTAAGGGTTCGAGGGCTCAGGTAGCCCAGGGTTCAAGTCAATGCATTCGGCCTGTTTCTATGTTCCGCTTGGCTCCTTGACCCTCACCCCCCAGAACCCTGGTTAGTATAAATGGCACGCCACGCTGCGGTCGTCAGATAGCTGCTGGAAGATAGGCTCCTCCTGCTTGCATTTAGGCATGGCGAAGCGGCAGCGGGTGTGGAACCGGCAGCCGGGGGGCGGGTTCACCGGACTGGGGACGTCGCCTTCCAGGAGCACGTCTTCTCTTTTCTGCCGAGGGTCGAGGGACGGCACGGCGGCGAGCAAGGCCTGGGTATAGGGATGCGCCGGTTCGGCGAAAAGGATGCGCTTATCAGCCATCTCCACCACTTTTCCCAGGTACATCACCGCGACACGATCACTGATGTGACGGATGACTCCGATGTTGTGGGAGATGAACAGGTAGGTCAGCCCGAAGCGGCGCTGGAGGTCTTTCATCAGGTTGAGGATCTGGGCCTGCACCGACACGTCCAGGGCCGAGGTGGGCTCGTCGGCCACGACCAGCTTCGGCCGGGTCGCCAAGGCCCGGGCGATGCCGATACGCTGGCGCTGCCCGCCGGAGAACTCGTGCGGATAGCGGCCCAGCTGCTCGCGGCGCAAGCCTACGGTGGCCAGCAGTTCGGCGACTTTCTCATTCCGCTCCGTGTGCTGGATGAGCCCGTGGATCTCCATGGGTCGGCCGACGATCTCGCTGACGGTCATGCGCGGGTTCAAAGAGGCAAAGGGATCTTGAAAAATGATCTGGAAGGACCTGCGCAGCGGCTGCAGCGCTTTTCTGTCGAGCGCGGTGAGCTCCTCACCTTCGAGACGGATGGCACCTTCCGTGGGGTCGATCAGCCTCAGAATCAGGCGGCCCACGGTGGTCTTGCCGCAGCCGGATTCTCCTACCAGCCCCAACGTCTCCCCGCGGTCGACCGTGAAATCGACCCCGTCCACCGCGCGCACGAACACTTTTTCCTTTGCAAGGCCGCGAGTTACGGCAAAGTGCTTTTTGAGGCGGCTTACTTCCAGGAACGGGGCAGTCACATCTTCACCCTCCCGTTGCAAAGGTGGCAAGCGGCGAGGTGACCGGGGCTTACTTCCAGCATCTCCGGCCGGGTCCGGTCGCAGGGCTCAAACCGATGGCCGCAGCGCGGGTGGAACTTGCAGCCCTCCGGCAGTCGGCTCAGGTCCGGAACCGTCCCGGGAATCACCGCCAGAGAAGGTTTTTCATCGTCGATCAGCGGGATGGCTCCCCACAGCCCTTGGGTGTAGGGGTGCCGAGGGTTTTGAAAAATGTCCACGACGTTCGCCTGCTCAACGATAGAGCCGGCGTACATGACCGCCACGCGATCGCACATCTGCGCCACCACCCCCAGATCGTGGGTGATGAGCAAGATGGACGTCCCCATCTCCCGCCGCATCTCTCTGAGCAGCCGCAGGATTTGGGCCTGGATTGTGACATCCAGCGCCGTAGTGGGCTCGTCGGCGATGAGCAGAGCCGGCCGGCAGGAGAGCTCCATGGCGATCATGACCCGCTGGCGCATGCCGCCGCTCAATTGATGCGGGTATTGGCCCGCCACCTTGCGGGCATCCGGGATGCGCACCCGTTGGAGCATGTCAACCGCCGCATCCAGCGCCGCAGCCTTGTCCAGCCCCTGGTGCAGCCGGATCACCTCGCCCATCTGGTCGCCGATGCGGAAGACCGGGTTGAGCGAGGTCATGGGCTCCTGGAAGATCATGGAGATTTCCTTGCCCCGGTGGCGGCGCATCGCCTCCGGCGGCAGGGAAAGAAGATCCGTATCTTTGAAGCGGATCGACCCACCAACGATCTTGCCCGGTGGAAAGGGGATCAGGCGCAGGACCGACAGGGCCGTCACCGATTTGCCGCAGCCGGTTTCACCCACCAGTCCGAACACCTCCCCTTCGTTTATCTCGAAGGAGATCCCGTCGAGGGCCTTGACCACCTTGCCCGCAGAGAAGAAGTGAGTTTGGAGGTTGTCGATCCTGAGCAAGCTTCCCATGGGGGTCAATCCTTCAGCCGCGGGTCGAGCGAATCCCGCAGGCCGTCGCCGAAGAGATTGAAACCCATCACGACTAGCATGATGGCCAGCCCCGGGAACGTGGCCACGTGCGGTGCGGTGATCAGGTAAGGCCGTGCCGTCGACAGCATGGCCCCCCATTCGGCGCTGGGCGGCTGGACTCCCAGCCCCAGAAAGCTCAGGCCCGAGGCTGTAAGCAGGACGGTAGCCATCCGCAAGGTGGTCTGGATGATAATGGGCGCCATGGAGTTCGGCAGCAGGTAACGGAAGAGGATGTTGCTGTCGCTTTCGCCCGCGGCCCGGGCAGCCTCGATGAACTCTTTTTCCTTCAAACTCAAGACGGATCCGCGCACGATGCGGGCGAACTGCGGCACGGAATAGATCCCGGCCGCCAGCATCAGATTCAAGATCCCGGGACCTAGCACAGCAATGATCGAGATCGCCAGGAAAATCCCCGGAAAGGCCAGCAGGATATCCATCAAGCGCATGATGATGTGATCGGTCAACCCGCCGTAGTAGCCGCCGACCATACCGAGAAGGGTGCCGAGCACGAGGGCGATCAGCACGGCCACCACCTGAATCTGCAGCGACACCTGGGCGCCGTGGATCACCCGGCTCAGAACATCGCGGCCCAGGGCATCATTTCCCAGCCAGTGCTCGGCGCTGGGGGGGGTGAGGCGCTTTGAGAGATCGCCCTCGTTCGGATGGTACGGCGCAATCAACGGGGCCAGCAGGGCTACCAGCACGAAAATCGAAACGATGATGCCGCCGACGATGGCGGCCTTGTTGCGCTTCAGTCGGCGCCACACCTCGGCGGCCTGAGAGGTTTTTTCAACAGCTGCACTCATAGTGATTTCGTAAAATCCCTCCGGGTCGGTGTCATCACTCATACCGGATCTTGGGGTCGAACAGCGCGTAGGCGATGTCAGTGGCCAGGTTCACCAGCACAAACGTCCCCGCCACCAGGATCATGGATCCCTGCACGACGGCATAGTCGCGCTGGAAGATGCCTTCCACCATCAGTCGGCCGACGCCCGGAAGAGAGAACACGGTTTCGGTAAGGACCGCGCCGCCCAGCATGTATCCGAACTCCAGACCGAAGACCGTGATAACCGGAATCATTGCGTTTTTCAGGGCATGCTTGTAAATGACGACCCACTCTTTGAGCCCGTTGGCGCGGGCGGTGCGAATAAAGTCCTGGCGGATCACCTCCAGCATTGATGCCCGCGTCATGCGGGCGATCACCGCCGCGGAGGCCGCACCCAGCGCTATGGCCGGCAAAACGAGATGCTTCAGGCCGCCGCTGCCGCCGGCCGGGAACCAGCCCAGGTACACCGAAAAAACCAGCATCAGCAGCAGTCCCAGCCAGAAAATAGGCATAGAGATGCCGAAAAGCGCGCCCACCATGCTGAGGTTGTCGAAGATGGAGTACTGCCGGGTGGCTGAGATGACCCCGGCGACGAGCCCGATGAAGGCCGCGACCAAAATCGAAAGAAACGAAAGCTGGACCGTGAAAGCGAAGCGCTGAATCAGCAGGTTGACGACCGGCTCACGATTGCGGATGGATATGCCGAAGTCGCCCTGCACGGCGTGGGAAATGAATCGGAAATACTGAATATAAAGTGGCTGGTCGAAGCCGTACTCCTTGCGGACCGCCTCGATGAAGTCCGGGTTGGCATCTTCACCCGCCAGCAGGACCGCCGGGTCGCCGGGCACGATCTGCAGCAGCGAGAAGGAGACGACCGTCACCCCGAAGAGCACGGGCACCAGCATCGCCAGCCGTTTGAGGATGTAGCGAACCATAAGATAAGGGAGAAATCCAGGGTTCGGGGTTCAAAGGGACAAAAAATCGAGGAATAAACTGTTCCCTCGGCCCTCGAGCCTATCGAAGACCAAGGGGAGAGAACAGCCTTGTCGGGTGAGGATTCAGCGGCACCTGGGTAAGGCCGGTAGCCCTCCCCGGGATCCGCTGAATCCTGAACCCCGAACCCTCATGCCGATCTACTTCTCTATCGTCGTGTTCTGATCGAAATAGGTCAGCTCCAGCGGCGAGTTGATCACGCCCTTGAGCTTCTTGCTGTAGCCGATGGTTTCCTTGGTCACCAGGATGGGAAGTTGCGGGACTTCTTTGTAGAGCAGCTCCTGGGCCAGCTTGAGGTAGTTATCGCGGTCGGCCTTGTCAGTCGCCTTGGTCAGCTTGTCGACATGCTCGTCGAACTGCTTGTTGGAATAAAACAGGCGGTTGTTCCCCTTGGGGACCCACTGGTCGGTCCCGTAAAGCGGGTAAAGGATCCAACGCGCTTCGGCGGAGGAGGGCGCCCACCCCAGCAGGAAGACCTCGATATCGGTCTGATCCAGCGGTTTGCGGGTGGCTGCCAGATAGGCGGCCCATTCCATGGTGTCCAGGGTGACGTCGATGCCGGCCTTCTTCCACTGCTGCTGGAGGGCCTGAGCCATCTCGAAGTCCTTGGGATAGCGGCCCTGGGGACTGATGAATTTGGCCTTCAGGCCGTTCGGATAACCCGCATCGGCCAACAGCTTCTTGGCCTTATCCGGGTCGTACGAATACGGCGCCATCGGAAAATAGCCGGTAGTGAGCGGGGCGACGATGTTGCTCGCCGCCAGGGCCCGTCCCTGATAAATGTTCTTCACGATAGACTCACGGTCGGTTGCGAGGTTGAAGGCCTGGCGCACCCGCTCGTCGCTGAAGGGTTTCTTGCCGCAGTTGAAACCGATGTAGAGCACCCGCAGGGTTTCGGTGGCATCGAGCTGGATCTTGGCGTCCTTTTCCAGGCGCGGGATGTCTTCCGAAGGCAGGCGCACGGCCAGCTGGGCATCACCGGACTGCAGCATCATCACTCGGGCGCTGTCTTCCTTGATGGTTTTGATGATGACCTTGTCGAGCTTGGGCTTACCGCCCCAGTAATCGTCGTTGCGGGCGAGGGTCAGGTGGTCGCCGTGCACCCACTCCACGAATTTGAACGGCCCGGTCCCGACCGGCTTGCGGGCGATGTCCTTGCCCATGGCCTTGTGGGCCGTGGGGCTCGGGATGCCGGAGGCGCTGTGAGCGATGTTGTTCAGCAGGAAGGCGAAGGGGGCCTTCATGTTGACTATAACGGTGTATTCGTCCACCACCACTGCCGATTCAACCAGCGGAGCGTAGAGACCGGCGCGGGACGGCTTCTCCGGGCCGATCATGCGGTCGAAAAAATACTTGACCGCCTCGGCGTTGAAGGGCGTGCCGTCGTGAAACTTGACTCCCTTACGCAGGAAGAAGGTCCAGGACATGCCGTCCTTGGCCTGCTCCCACTTCTCGGCCAGGCCGGGGACGAGGTTGAGCTTGGGGTCGAATTTGACCAGGTTCTCGAAAATCATGCGGTTGACGGCTTCCGACGGGTTGCTCTCGGCATTGGCCGGGTCGAGGC
>CAZNAX010000070.1:12820-14412 GCA_964570965.1 uncultured Desulfatibacillum sp. | reverse complement strand
GTCATCGATGAAGCCCATTTCATGGGCGATGCCGAGCGCGGGGTGGTCTGGGAGGAGGTCATGATCTACCTCCCTGCGCGGATTCCGCTGCTGCTTCTATCGGCAACCATCGGCAATGCCCATAGTATAGCGGACTGGCTCGCAGCCATTCGAGGTCGCCCCTGCGTGGTCGTCCAGGAAAGGCACCGGCCCGTGCCCCTGTTTCCGCTGTTTCTCCACCCCGCAGGCCAGCTGCTGCCGCTGAAGGCCTCAACCCGCAAAGGCAAAGGCAGTCAACTGCACCCGATGGTGAGTGACTTCCTGGGCCGCAGTTCGCGCCGGTTCACGCGCAGAAGCAAATTGCCTCCTTTCGGCCGCGTGCTGGACGTGCTGCGCCGTTATGACCTCCTGCCGGCGATCTTCTTTCTGAAATCGCGCTCAGACTGCGACCAGGCGCTGGAGGATTGCCGCGACCATATCCCCGAGGATCATGTGCGCCGGCATCGGCTCAGGACCCGCATCGCCGAGTTCACCGGGCAAAGCCCCCGCCTCGCTCGCCACCGCCAGCTCCCATTTCTTCAGCAACAAGCGGTGGGCGCCCACCATGCCGGCCAGCTGCCCGCCTGGAAGATGACCCTGGAATCCTTGATGACCGAGGGCTTGCTGGACGCCGTCTTCGCCACCACTACAGTGGCCGCCGGTGTCAACTTCCCGGCTCGCACCATTGCCCTGCTCAACTCCGACCGGTTCAACGGAACCCAGTTTTTGCCGCTCGACGCTACCGAGTTCCATCAGATGACCGGCCGGGCCGGCCGTCGCGGCATGGACAACATCGGCTTCGCCCTGGCCATCCCGGGACGATTCATGGATCTCTCCCACATCCTGCGGCTGCTCACGTCCCCGCCGTCGGACGTGGTCAGCCAGATCCGGATCAATTTCTCGATGGTGCTGAACCTCTTGTTGTCTCACCCGCCCGCGCAGATAGAAGATCTTCTGCGAAGATCGTTTGCGGCGTATCAGCTCGGCACGACCCGCCGCAAACGTCAGGAAGCGGCCAAGGCGCATGCACCCCTGTGGGCCGATTTCAAGCGCCGAATGGAGTTTCTGCGGACTACGGGCTTTGTGAACGAACGCGACGAGCTGACCGATGACGGGCGTTGGGCGGCGCGGCTGAGGGTGGATCAACCCCTGTTGATCGCAGAGGGCTTTCGGCGGAGCGCTTTCCCCCGCGATTCCGCTCTTTTGGCTGCGATCATTGCTGTGTTCGTCAACGAGCGCGAGACCGACGATCGCATCGACCCGCGTTTTCTGACCAAGCCCCTGGTGCGCAGCTACCAGCTGGCGGCCGACAAACTCTCGCCATTCTTGAGGTGCCTGCTCGCCGGCGGGTTCGAAGGGCGTGAGTTTTATTTGCGCCCGGCCGCCGCCATGCACGCCTGGGCCAAGGGAGGCTCTTGGGAGCAGGCGCTGGAGGCAGCTGAAATGGGGGAAGGAGACCTGGCGATGCTGATCCTGCGCACGGCCGACAACTTGAGGCATATAGCCGGCCTGGCCGAGTTTTTCCCCGAAGCCGCGGCTGCGGCAACTCGGGCGGTAGCGCGGCTTTTAAGGGA
>CAZNAX010000070.1:0-12720 GCA_964570965.1 uncultured Desulfatibacillum sp. | reverse complement strand
TCATCCAAAATCTGCCTCAGTTTCGCCGACAGCTGCTGGAGATTGAAGGGCTTCTGGATGAAACCGTCGCAGCCCCGCTCCATGATCTGGCTGGCCTGGCCGTTGATGCTGTAGCCGCTGGAAAGCAGTACCCTGGCACGAGGGTTGATCTGCTTCAAGCGGTCGAAGGTCTCACCCCCGCCCATTCCGGGCATGATCATGTCCATGACGATGAGGTCGATTTCCCTGGAGCGCTCGCGGTAGATGTCCAGGGCCTCCAGGCCGCTGCGGGCAGGGATCACGGTGTACCCCAACTCTTTCAAGAGTCCACACCCCACATCGATGATCATTTCTTCGTCGTCGATCAGCAGGACCGTTTCCCGGCCCTTGCGGACAGCCGGAGCGACCGGCACCGCCTCCTCCACTGCCTTGCGGAGCGAAGCCGGCAGGTAAAAGTTGAACGTGGTCCCATGGCCTTTTTCGCTGTATACATTGATGTGGCCGCCGTGGCTCTTGATGATCCCATAGGCCGAGGCCAGGCCTAACCCGGTGCCGCGCCCCATCGCTTTGGTGGTGAAAAAGGGCTCGAAAATCCGATGAAGGTCCCTCTTGTCGATTCCGATGCCGGTATCGGCCAGCGTCACCTTCACAAACCGCCCGGGTTTCACCCGGTAGGGTTGAACGTAACTCTCATCGAGCGTCAGGTTCTCCGTGATGAGGTAGAGATCGCCTCCCTTCGGCATGGCCTGCCAGGCATTGATATAGAGGTTGAGCAGTACTTGCTCGATCTGGCCCCGGTCGACCTCCACGGTCCAGAGGTCCAGCGCCAGTTGGCGGTGGACCCGGATTTCCTTGCGGGTGCGGGCAAACATGGAGGCGGTTTTTTCGATGATGTCGTTGAGGTCGGACGCCTTGACGTTGTATTTTCCGCGGCGCGCAAAACCCAGCAACTGTCTGGAGAGCTGAGTGCCGCTGTCCACATACTTTTCGATGTTTTTGACCTTTTCGCGCCCCGGATGGCCGCCTTCGAGCCGTATTTCAAGGAGGGAGGCGTTGCCTTGGATCCCCATGAGGATATTGTTGAAGTCGTGGGCGATACCGCCCGCTAGGGTGCCGATGGCTTCCATTTTCTGTGCCGCCTGCAACTGGATCTCGAGTTTTTTGCGGTCTTCTTCGGCCCGCCTTCTTTCGGTCACATCGCGTACGACCCATCGGAATCCAACCGGCCGCTCCAGGCCGTCCTTCATCAGGGAAATGGAAAGCTCCAGATCCCTGAGGCCGCCGTCCTTTTGGCGGACAACGTAGTTGGAAACGGAAGCTGCTTCACCGGTTCGCTGCACCTCATCGAGAATGCCTTCCATCGTATCCGCGGTTTCAGGAGTGGTGAATTCCTGCGTGGCCATGCCGCTGAGTTCGTCTGCGTCGTATCCAAGGATACGGCACAGCGGTCCGTTGAGGAACATTATTTTACCCAGCAAATCGGTTTCGAAGTATCCTTCTTCGACGCTTTCCAGAATACTGCGATATTTTTCATCGCTTGAACGCAGCGCCACGTCCGCTTCGCGCTCCTTGTTGATCGTGTACTGGATGTGAGAGCCGAAGATGGCGAACAAGCACAAAACAAGCACCCGCGTCCAAGTATTGAAGCGGTCAGGCCCCATCAGATGTTGGATGAAATTGGCCTCCGGTGCCAGGAAGAAAAACATGAAAGACTCGCACACCCAATAGAAGCAGGAAACAGTGATGCCGGAGATCAGAATCGAGTTGAAGATGCGGTCGTACGAGTTTCTGCCGTCCATACGCTTCCATGCCGGAGGAATCTGCAGGAGTCTCTTCTGCCTCTTCGCAAAAATTCAAGGCTGAACAGTAACTATTTTATAGTATTATGGAATCCTTTAAGAGTCAATTTATTGTTGAAACCGTTAAAAGACCGAAAAGGAAAGCTTTTGGGCGGTTTTGGTGGTAAGCTGGCACGAGCTGACGCTGCCTTCCTTGCCACCCTTTGAAAAGGGGGCCAGGGGGATTTTGAAAACGACTTTCTTTGATTTGGAGCTATGAACCTGAAACCGGAGTCCTCCTCGCGTGAATTTCTGATCGTTGCCGTTGGGGCGCTGTTGGTGGTCTTATGTTACATGGGCGCCCTCAGCGGACCCTTCGTGTTCGACGACGAGCCCAACATTGCTGAAAACCGTTTCATCCGCATCTCCGAGCTCGATCCGTCCGGGCTTTACGCCGCCGCATTTAAGAGCCCGCTGGCCAATCGTCCGGTCGCCAACGCGAGCTTCGCCGTCAATTATTATTTCACCGGCGCCAATGTGGTCGGATACCGTTTCGTCAACATCCTGATCCACATCATCAACGGGTTCCTTTTTTTCGGCTTGGCCCGAATCACCTTCGATACGCCGGCGCTCTCCGCCCAGAAGGAAACAGGCCGCCTCGTTGCCGCGCTGGCCGCCCTGGTCTGGATGGTTCACCCGCTTCATACCCAGTCCATCGCGTATATCGTCCAACGCATGACCAGCCTGGCGGTCCTCTTTTATCTGTTGGCCATGCTGTGCTATGTCCGCGCGCGGCTTTTCCCGGCCGGCGACCGCCGGCGAATCGCGCTTTATATGGCCTGCGGGTTGGCCGGCCTGCTGGCCTTGGGCTCCAAGGAGATAGCGGCCACCCTGCCGGCCTTCCTCTATCTTTACGAGTGGTACTTTTTTCAGGGGCTCCAAAGGAAGTGGCTCCGGCGCAGTCTGCCCGCGCTGGCAGGCGCATGCATTCTTTCCGCGGCCATCGGCCTGGTCTTCATCGGCAGCCGCGACCCGCTGGGGCAAATCTTGGCTCCCTATGCGGACGGCAGCTTTTCAGCCGGCCAGCGCCTGCTCACCCAGGCGCGGGTGGTATGTTTTTACATCGGCCTGATGTTCTGGCCGGACCCCTCGCGGCTGAACCTGGACCATGACTTTCCCTTTTCGCTCTCCCTGCTCGATCCGGCCGCAACGCTGCCGGCGCTGCTGGTGCTCGCGGGGATTCTGGCGGGCGCCGTCATCTTCGCGCGCCGTGATCCTCTGAGCTCTTTTGCCATCCTGTGGTTTTTCGGCAACCTGGTGATCGAGTCCTCGGTCATCCGCCTGGAGACCGTTTTCGAGCATCGCACCTATCTGCCGTCGGTGATGCCGGTGCTGGCCGGTACCGCATTTCTATTCCGGGTGCTGAGGCGCAAAGCGGTGGCCGTCGCCATGCTGACAGCGATCGCTCTGTTGTGGACAACATGGACTTGGCAGCGCAGTCAGGTGTGGGGAGACGCAGTCACCCTCTGGCAGGATTGCGTGAACAAGTCCCCCGGCAAGGCCCGGCCTTATAACAACCTCGGCAGCGCCCTTTCCGAGCGCAACCGCCTGCCGGAAGCAGCGGCCAATTTCCAAAAGGCGATCGATCTGCGACCCGACTACGGAGATGCTCGCTACAATCTCGGGTATGCATGGGTCCGGTTGGGGCGATTGCAGGACGGCGTGCAAGAGCTCCTGGCGGCGGTTAGACTGGAGCCAGAAAACTACATGGCCCACAACAACCTGGGAGTGGCGTATTTGCTTCAGAAGAACTATCCGGAGGCCATACGGCATCTGCAACGGGCGGTAGACCTTGCTTCGGAGTTTGAAACCGCCCGGAACAACCTGGCGGTGGCGCTTAAAGGCAGCGGAGATCTGGAAGGGGCCATATACCATTTGGAGCAAGCCATCCGCATCAATCCGAACTATGCGGAGGCCTACAACAATCTCGGGCTGACGCAAAAGGAGAAGGGGAACCTGCGGCAGGCCGTCGAAAACTTCCGCCGCGCGCTCGCGATCAATCCTGTTTATGCGGCCGCCCTGCTGAATTTGGAAGAAGCCGAAGACCAATTGAGGCGGGCTTCGGATTGACTCGGCCGCGCCGCAGCCTTAAAGAAATAGTCTTCAACCTGCGCCGGCTGAAGACTATTCCCGTTCGCAATCACCCGGCGGATACGCCGGGAGGTGTTCAGCTTTTTACGTAAACCCCGCGGGCCTTGGCGCGCACCACGCCCTTCTTGGTCAGCTTGTAAAGCGCATTGCTGAGCTGGCGGTCCCCCAGATCGGTCTTCGTTTTCAGCTGCGCGATGCTGATCCCGGTGCGGCTGCGCTTAATGGCGCCGAAGACGGAATCGAGCACGGTATCTCTTCGCACCCGAGCGCCTGTGCCGGGCGCTTTCTTGGCCGCACTGCGGCCAGGCGTCTCCTTAGCGGAGGCCGCCAATTTTTCGACCTGTTTGGTGATCTTGCTTACCTGCTTGGACAAAGCGGATAATGTCTGCGAGATCCACACGAGTTGGGCCTGTAGTTTTTTCATGGGCTCGGTCCTCCCGAAAGAAAGAATTCTTCCCCGTTCGATCCAGCATATCGGAAGAGTAGTACAGCCTGTAAAACAAGTCAATCTGAGGTTGATTAAATAGGGTTGCCGCCCTGAAAAAAGACATGACCTTCACTACCATTTCTGATAGGGTATACGGCAACGTCACCCCGCCGAACCGCGCCGTCCATGCTAGAGCGCCGGTGGTGAAGGGCCTGCTCTATCATGCAAAAGCTTAGCGACAAAAACTGTCTCGGGCACGCGTCAGCCTCTCGATGGGGGGAAGCGCTAAACGATGCCCAGCGTGCCGCTGTCCATCACGCCGATGGCCCGCTGCTGGTGATCGCGGGGGCGGGCAGTGGGAAAACCCGAACGCTGACCCACCGAGTGGCGCGGCTGGTGGCCGAAGGCGTTCATCCGGCCGCCATCCTGCTGCTGACGTTCACCCGCAAGGCCTCCCAGGAAATGCTGCAACGGGCTACCCGGCTGCTGGACCAGCGGTGCGAACGGGTATCCGGAGGGACCTTCCATTCTTTTGCCAATCTGAAACTACGCCAATACGCCGCGCACGTCGGGCTGTCGGCCGACTTTGCCATTCTCGACCGTACCGATGCCGAAGCCCTCATCGGGCTGATTCGCAAAGAAAGCGACCGTGCCGCAGGACAGCGGCCCCTGCCCCGCAAGAATACCCTGGCCGACATCTTCAGCCGCGCTGCCAACAAGGTACGATCCGTCGAGGACGTGATCCTATCTGATTATGTCCATCTATCCGAACAAGCGGATGCGATCGTCACGCTTTTTGAATATTACGCCCAGCGCAAACGCGAACACCACTTCCTGGATTACGACGACCTGCTGGTCTGGTTTCAAAGGCTACTGCAGGATTCTTCGGAGGTGCGCCGCCGCATTTCCGCTTCTTATCGTTACATCATGGTCGATGAATACCAGGACACCAACCGGATCCAAGCCGATATCCTGTATCACTTGACCGACACCAATCATAACATCATGGTGGTGGGCGACGATTCCCAATCGATTTACGCCTTTCGCGGCGCCAACTTTCGCAACATCATCGATTTCCCCAAACTGTTCCCGGAGGCCCGCGTCATCGGGCTGGAAGAAAACTACCGCAGCACCCAGCCGATCCTTAATCTGACCAACATCGTTATCGAGCGCGCTCGGGAGAAGTATTCCAAACACCTTTTCACTCGCAAGTCCGGCGGGGCGCTGCCCGAACTCATCGAGGCCGAGGACGAAAACACCCAATCGGTGTATGTCGTCGAGCAAATCCAAAACCTCACGGCCCGGGGCGTGCGATTGGAGCAGATCGCCGTTCTCTTCCGCGCCGGCTTTCATTCCTTCGACCTGGAAATCGAATTGAGTCGCCAGGGGATTCCCTTTATCAAGGTCGGCGGGTTCAAGTTCACCGAATCGGCTCACATCAAGGACGTTCTGGCCCACCTGCGGGTGATCACCAATCCCTACGACCGCATCAGCTGGTATCGCATCCTGCAGCTGATCGAAAAAGTCGGACCTCGCGGCGCTCAGCGCATCTATGAATCCATCCTGGCCGCCGGAGCAGGCGTCAACGGCCTCTTCGCTCTCAAGCTGAAGAACGCTGGGGTCGAGCGCCTGAGAGAGCTCTACCGATCCATCCACGCCAAAGAAATGGCGCCGGCGGAAATGGGGGGCGCGGTCGTCCACTACTACTTGCCGATTCTGAAGCAGCTTTTCGACGACCACCCCAAGCGGGCGAAAGACCTCGAGCAACTGCTGGGCATCCTGGAACGCTACCGCCGGTTGGAGCATTTTCTGACCGACATGGCGCTGGAGCCCCCCAACATCAGCGCGGAAGAAACGCTCTTCACGGACGAGATTCAAGACCGCCTGGTTCTCTCCACCATCCATTCGGCCAAGGGCTTGGAGTGGCAATGCGTGTTTGTCATTTGGGCTCTGGACGGCCGATTCCCGTCCTTGTACGCGATGACCAACGAGGAGGATATGGAGGAAGAGCTGCGGCTCATGTACGTGGCCGCCACGCGCGCCCGCGAGAGCCTCTGTTTCACCTACCCGCGCCAAGCGTATGACCGCAGTCAGGGAATCCTTCTCAACCGCCCGTCACGTTTCATCGACATGATTCCGGACGACATCCTGACGAAACGCTCCATCGGCTTTTGCGGGGCTTCGCAGCTCCGGTGGTAAACACAAGAGGCCAAAAGCCCTAACGGGCCCCTGGCCTCTTGTGTCTTTAGTTTAACGAATAAATCAGGAACCCGGCCACAGCCGGCATCCTAATATTTATTCTGTGAAAAACCCCCACCAAACAAAAATAACGAAGGCCAAGATGGCGACCGCCGCCAGCGCATACCCTTTGATGTTCGGCGGCTTTTCAGCCAAACCCAAGCGATTCACCGGCCCGACGGCTTTGCCGCACGAATGGCACACCTTGGAGTCCAGCGGCAGATAGGTGAAACACTCCGGGCACTTCTTGGTCATGTGAATATGGGAGGACGGGTTCAACGTCGTCTTGGGTGCAGCGGCCATTAAACCTCCTGGGACCGGTCCTCCGGCGCGGTGTCGGAAGGCGTGGTCCGATCGGCGCAGAACGCGGCGCCGGTTGGGTTCAGATCAGGTTGAAGTCCCGTTTTTGATCGACCTGGCTGCGGTCACGCAGCTGGCTCATCCAGGCTTCCCAGGCCTTGAATTTCTTCTGCTGCAGCAGGCGCTCCACAATTTGAGTACGCTCCTGCTCGAAACCCGCCATGTCCGCCGGCCGGCGCTCACCGAAACGAACGACGGCGAAGCCTTTGGAGGTCGGGATCGGTTCGGCCGGCAGCGGGCTGCTCCCGGATCGTTCAAAGGCGATGCGAAGCATTTCCGGCTCCGGGCCCAAATCGGCGATAGGATCATTCCGTTTTAGGAAACCGGCTGCCCGCGGCGCCAATCCGAGCTTTTTGGCAGCCTGCTCCCACGCCACGCCGCCCTTCAGGTCTTCCAGCAGCGCCTGGGCGTCTTTGCGGGCTTGCTCTCGCTGTTTTTCTCGAATTAAGTCCTGCTTGACGCGGGCCTCCACAGCTGCCAGCTCGGGAATTCGAGCAGGCCGGTTTTCAACGGTCTGCAGCAGGTAGTATCCATCTCCGAAATCCTGGATCTCACCGACGATCCCGGGGCTCACCTGAAAAGCCGCTTGCGCAAACGCGGCCCCCTGCGCAATTCCCTTGACCGGCCCGTTGCGGCCAAAGAATTCCGTGGTGCGCACCTCCAGCTGCCGGGCGGCAGCCGCACCGACCAGATCGTTGCCGACCGCCGCTGCATCGTAGACGGCTTCGGCATCGTCGTAGGCCAGGCTCCGAGCCCGCTCGTTTTTTAGATGATTCTGGATTTCAGCGTGCGCTTCCTCCAGGCTGCGCGTGCGCCCTGCGTTGGCCTTCGCAACCTGGATCAGATGCCAACCGAAGCGCGTTCTCACCGGTTCGCTGATCTGGCCGGGAGGGGTGGCGAAGGCGACCTCGCCGAAGGGCGGGACCATCGCCTCCTTGGGAAACGCCCCGAGGGCGCCCCCCTGTTCTTTGGTGCCCTCGTCTTCCGAGTACTGCTTGGCGAGCTGCGCGAAATCCTGGCCCTCGCGGGCCTGCTTCAAGATGGCCTGGAGGCGTTCGCGCGCCTTCTCGACCGCCGCCGGGTCGGCATCGTCCGGAACCCGGATCAGGATGTGGCTGGCCTCAACGGTTGGGGCGATCACAAATCGGTCGGGGTTGGCCTCGTAGTAATCGCGGATCTCCTCGGGCGGAATCTGGATCTGTTGGCTATATGCCGCGGGGTCAAAACGAACATACCGCACCTGGACCTCGGGCGGAATCTGGTAGGCCTGCTTCGTCCGCTCGAAGTATTGTGCAACGTCCTCAGCCGTCACGGAGATGTTTTGGGCGCGGTCGGCGTCGACCGTCACATAGTCGAAGCGGGTCGCGGCATGATTCCATTGGTACCAGCTTGCCGCCTCGCTTTCCGAGACCTTGACCGTGTCTGTCACCAACCGGACCAGTTTTCCGACCAGCAGACTGTCGCGCTGGTTCAACTCGAAGACCTCGGGCGTCGTGCGGTTGAGGGAAAGCACCTGCTGATAGCGCCGGCGATCGAACGCCCCTCCGGTCTGAAACGCCGGCGTGCTGCGAATCGACTGCGCGAGCTCCTCGTCGGTCACCTGCATCTTCAGACGCTCGGCGGCCTGCTTGAGAAGCGTTCGATCAATCAGCTGTTCCATGGCACGTTTCGGGAGCTGCAGCGTCTTAAGCATCTCATCGCTGAGATTGGATCCCAAGCTCTGGCGCGCCTGGTCCATCAGGCGGTTGTATGCATTGCGGTAATCCTCCAAGGATATGGATTCGCCGTTCACCGTGGCCACAATCCCTTCCCGTTGACTGGTCCAGCTTCCAACTCCCCAAAAAACGAACACCACCACAATGGCCCCGAGCAGGGCTTTGATCATCCAAGTTCCCGCGTGTTTGCGCATCAAATCTAACATACGTTCTTCTCTCCGCTGCAAGTCTTATTTCGCTGGACATGCAATCAGCATTCGGCGCCTGACGCCCATTCTATCGATAATGAAACCGGCAGGATCGCTGCCTGCCTTCTCGCCCATAGACAAGGGAGGATCGGGGGATTTTGGAACCAGCTCTCACGCAAGCCGTGCTGGCTGCCGGCGGCAGGCAAGGTCATACGATCAGCCGAATCGGCGTCTCACCGCGGCTGGTCTTGGTTCCCACGGTGCTGGAGCACAAGGCGCACAGGTATTCATACTTGTCGCCTTCCGGAAGCACCAGAAGCAAACGCTTGCGCACGGGAACCGCCCGGCGGCAGCGCGGGCAATAAAGTTCCGTGGCGTCGAATTCCCTGAAGTCGCCTTCGTTGCGCCGCGGGCCCCGAGAGGGTTGCGGCGGTTTCATATACGGATTCAAAGCGGTGCCTGCCTGTTGATGACTGAATTCGCACGGCTTGCTTCGTCGGATGCGAAGCAGCTGCTTTCATTCTGTTCCGGTAGATGCTTAAATTGTTATAGTAGGTTTTAATCTTGCAATTTGTCAATACTTGAAAAAAGGATTGACACTCAAAACCGTCGTTGATACATAAAAAAAGTTTTGTGTTGGGGCTGTAGCTCAGCTGGGAGAGCGCATGAATGGCATTCATGAGGCCAGGGGTTCGACCCCCCTCAGCTCCACCAGGATGTAATCCAGCTGGACGATCAGCTGTCGTCGGAAATACCAGCTCAAAGCAAACGGCCCGCCGAACCATCGGCGGGCCGTTTGCTTTTTCGCAGCCAGAAATTGCCCATGGTCCCAGCTCGGTCACCGACCGAGTCGGAAGTTGTCAGCCGCTCGAAAGGCGCGTTAAAATATCGTAATACGAAATCTATTTTCTCAATACGATTTTTTTCTTGACAGTCCTGGGCCTCACTATCTAAAGTGTTTCGAAAAAGCCGAACCGCTCTCATCTGACAAACATCGCCTAACCCCAAGAAAGGTCCTCAACGTGAAAAAGGTAACTGCCCACACTTTGATCGAAAAAAAGAAAGCCAAGCAACCCATCACCTGGCTTACCGCCTATGATTTCCCCATGGCACAGTTCGAGGAAAAGGCCGGCATCGACATCATTCTGGTGGGAGACTCCATCGGCATGACGACCTTTGGCTTCGATTCAACGCTTCCGGTGACCATGGATCTGCTGATCCCCCACACCCAGGCGGTTCGCAAGGGGGCACCTAATGTCTTCCTCATCGGCGACATGCCCTACATGACCTACCAGGTCTCCCCCCAGGAGGCGGTTCGAAACGCGGGGCGGTTCATGGCCGAGTGCGGTTGCGACGCGATCAAACTCGAAGGCGGCCGCGAAGTGCTCGACACCATCCAGGCTATCATCCGGGCCACCGTGCCGGTCGTCGGCCACTTGGGATTGACCCCGCAGTCCATCGCCATGCTCGGCGGTTTCAAGGCCCAGGGCCGCGATACGGCCGCGGCGATACGTCTGATCGAGGACGCCCGGCTGCTGGAAGAGGCCGGGGTATGCATGATCCTGCTCGAGGCGGTTCCACCGGAAGTCGCCAAGGTCGTCGCCGAGCGGGCGCAGATCCCCATCGTCGGAATCGGCGCCGGACCGCATGTCGACGGCCAGTGCCTGATCGTACACGACATGCTCGGCATGTTCGAGGCCTTCACGCCGAAATTCGTCAAGAAGTATGCGGACATCGGCGGTCAGATCGTCACAGCGCTGAAAGAGTTCACCCAGGACGTGGCCCGCGGAGGCTTCCCGGCCGCTGAGCACTGCTACAAGATGCCGGAGGCTGAGCTCCTCAAGCTGAAAGAACTGCTCAAAAAGAACCCGTAGCTCCTGTGAAGAGAGCCCATCCGTGGCGGGGTGATCCTTCTTGCGGCGCGCTCCCAGGCAAGTGCCCCGAATCGCCGTCATGCCGCGGGCGTCGATGAGGCTGCCGGTGCTCAGGGAGAACCATGTCTGACGACGTCCAAGGGGGAGGCACGATCAAATCGCTGGTGAAGACGCTGCGCCTGCTGAAGCTGTTCACGCCCCAGCGCAACGCGTGGACCGCCGAGGGCATGGTTGCCGCGCTGGGATTCCATAAAAGCTCGGTACAGCGTATTCTGGCAACGCTCGAAAATGAAGGGTTCCTAGCCAGGGTCGCGCCTCGCCGCACCGAGTACCGCCTGGGTCCGGACATCCTGTTCCTGGGCAATGTGGCTGAGATGAGCCTGGATCTGCGCTCCGTCGCCCAGCCCATCATGCTGGACCTGGTGCAGCGGGCACAGGAGACTTGCTATCTGTGCGTGGCCGACCAGGGTCAATGCCTTTATGTCGACAAAGTGGAGTGCTCGCAGCCCATCCGCATCATCAACCAGGTGGGGCAGCGCAACCCCATGCACTGCACTGGAGTCGGCAAGGTCCTCTTGAGTGGGATGGCCGACGATGTCATCGACCGCTTGATCGAAACCCGGGGCTTGAGGGCGCATACTCGCAACTCCATCACCGACCGGTGCCGCCTCAGACAGGAGCTCGACGGTATCCGTCGCAACGGAATTGCTTTGGATAACGAAGAGCTGGATCTGGGGGTGAAGTGTGTCGCGGCGCCGATCAAGGACAGCTCCGGAAGGGTGGTGGCAGCCATCAGTCTCTCCGGCCCCACGCAGCGCTTCACCCCGGCGGCCATCCGGCGCTTCGAAAAGGACATAAAAGAAGCGGCTATCACGATATCCAGGGCCCTCGGCTTTAATCCGGGCCCGGGGCCGAACGGCAATTAAGGTCTTGACAGGCGATGGCGATCCAAAATAGGTCTTGGCGTTGATCATCAGCGGAATCGTATTCCATCTATCAAACTCATCACAGGCAAGGAGGAGCTAACATGAAGAAAGCATTTGTATTCGGTTTAGCAGCACTGATCGCGATGACACTGGCCGGGCCGGCGGCGGCTCAGTACAAGGCCACCATGAAGCTGGCGTCCACCCAGAGCATGGACCACCCCTACATGGTCGGCGCTAAAAAATTCGCCGACCTCATCCAGGAACGGACCAACGGCCGCATCGAGATCAAGCTGTATCCCAGCAACCAGCTGGGCAAAGGCGAGCGCGAAATGACCGAGGGCATTCAGCAGGGCGCGATCGACCTGCTGGTCACCTCCACCGGCCCTCTGGGAGGCTTCAGTCCCTCCATCAACATTCTTGATTTCCCGTTCCTGTTCCGCGACAACGCCCACGTCGACCTGGTGATGGACGGCCCCATCGGCCGGAAGCTCCTGGACGACTTCGAAAAAGCCAACATCAAGGCCCTGTCGTTCTGGGAAAACGGCTTCCGCCACCTGACCAACGCCAAGGTATCCGTGAAGAAGGTGGATGACGCCAAGGGGCTTAAAATCCGCACCATGGAAAACAAGGTCCACCTGGCAGCCTGGAAGGAAGCCGGCCTGAATCCCACTCCCATGGCCTGGGGCGAAGTCTACACCGCCCTGCAGCAGAAAGTCATCGATGGCCAGGAAAACCCGATCGCCGTTTACTATGCTTCCAAATTCTGGGACGTGCAGAAGAACATGTCGCTCACCGCCCACGTGTACTCGCCGTCCCCCTTCCTGATGAGCAAGAAGACGTTCGACGCCATGCCGAAGGCGGATCAGGAGCTGTTCGTGAAGACCTCCTACGAGGCGGGCACGTTCCAGCGCAAGACCAATCGCGACGCCGAGGAGGCCAAAATCCAGGAGATCGCCAGCAAGGGCGTCACCGTGGTGCGAGACGTGGACCGCGAGAGCTTCAAGAAGGCCATGGCCCCGATCTACGATCAATTCAGCAGCCAGTTCAGCAAGGCCGACATCGAAGCCATCATGAACGCGAAGTA
>CAZNAX010000069.1:0-14658 GCA_964570965.1 uncultured Desulfatibacillum sp. | reverse complement strand
TGATCCCCTTCATCTGGTATTCCACCGGGTCTTCGATCGTGATGATGTTGATGCCGGGCTTGTTGATGGATTGCAGGATCGCGTAAAGGGTCGTGGTTTTTCCGCTGCCGGTGGGGCCGGTGACCAGGATGATGCCGTTCGGGGCGGCGGCGAGCTTCTGCAGCAGGGTCATGCGCTGCGGCGACAGGCCTAGGTCCGGCAGCTCCAGCAGCGAGCCGGATTTGTTCAGCAGACGCAGCACCAGGCGCTCGCCGAAGGAGGTCGGGATGGTGGAAACGCGCACGTCGATGTCCTGGTCGCCGACGCGCACGTCGAACCGGCCGTCCTGAGGCAGGCGCTTTTCGGCGATGTTCATCTTGGCCATGACCTTGACCCTTGAGATCAGGGCCGGCTGGATCCATTTCGGCGGAGTCAGCAGGTCGTAGAGGATGCCGTCCACCCGGTAGCGCACCGTGAAGGTATTCTGGTAGGGTTCGAAGTGGATGTCGCTGGCGCGGGCCTTAATGGATTGGGAAATGATGTGGTTGACCAGTTTGATGATCGGCGCGTCGCTCGTGTCGTCCAGGAGGTCGGCGGTCTCCTCGATTTCGGTGATGATGGTGCTGCCGTTTTCCTCCATGTTCTGGACCAGCTGCTCGGCCGAGTCCCGGCGCGAGTCATACTGTTGGTTGATGGCCGACAGGATGGCGTCGCGGCTGGAAAGCACCAGTTGATAATCCGGGATGTTCAAGATCCGCACCAAATCGTCCAGGGCTTGGAAATGCAGATGATCGCGAATAGCGATCACGCAGCCGCCTTCGCAGAGCGGAGGACCGGAATCAGCGGGGCCGCCTTCCTCCAGGCCGCACTCCTGGGCGGTCAGCGGTCTGCGGTAGTTCAGCGGGACCAGCGAGTGCTTCTTCAGGAACTGGATCGGAATTTTGGACACCAGCCCGGCGTCGATGTCGTTGAGCGGCAGCTTGGGCCAGAACGGAACATCGAGTTGGTGGCTCAACGCCTTCAGCAGCTGCGGCTCGGTGATCGCCTTCTGTTGAATGAGGATTTCGCCGAGCTGTCCGCCCTTTTCCGCCCGGGTGCGCTCGGCCGCGGCCAGCGCTTCGGTGTCGACACCGAAGCGTGAGGTCAGGATGTCCGCCAATGGGGTCATGATACCTTCGGTCGGTTTCAATTGTCCGGATAGAGCTTGATTTCGCCCCCCTTGAATTTTTCGGGGATCGAGTTCGGCGCGTCCTTCATATCGGGGATCTCTTTTTTGTCGGATATCAACCGGTCGGCCTCGTCGGGGTTCTTTATCACCCGGGGGGTTAGAAAAACATACAGATTAGTCTTCTGACCGGCGTTGCTCTGGGTCTTGAACAGCCACCCCAGCAGGGGAATGTCGCCGAGACCCGGTATCTTGGTTTCATTTTCGTTGCGGTTGTCATCGATCAAACCGCCGATGACGACGGTGTGATTGTCCTGGACCAGCACGGTGGTCTCGATCGTGCGCTTCTGGGTGACCGGCCGGGTGGCGGTGGTGGCGGTGGTGGCGACCCGGTCCAGGTTGGTCACCTCCAGCGAAAGCTTGAGGCGCACGTTGCGGCCCTCGCTGACATGCGGGGTGATCTTGAGAATCTTGCCCACATCCCGATATTCGAAGGACTCAAAGGAGCCGCCGGATACGTCGGTGGTGGAGCGGGTCTGGAACGGCCGGTTCTCGCCCACGGTGATGCGCGCTTCCTCGTTGTCGGTGGTCAGGATCTGAGGGGTGGACAGGATGCGGAAATTGTCGTCCGTCTTGACGGCGTTGATGATGGCGCCGATGTTGGACAGCGTAATCCCGCCGAAGGTAAACGGCTCGGTCAGCACTCCGACGGCAAGCCCCGTTGGACTCAGGAGGCTGGTTGCGGCGTCAAGAGCGCCGGAGCCGCTGAATGAGCCCCCGTAAACCACGTTGCTGTTGTTAATGTTGGTCCGGTCGAACAGCTGCCATTTGACGCCTAGTTCCAGACTCTTGGTGGCGTTGACCTCCATGATGAGGGACTCGATGTAGACCATCGAGCGCGGGATGTCGAGCTTCTTGATGACGGCCTCCACCACCTCGTAGTCTTCCTTGTCGGCCATGATGATCAGACTGTTGGTGGCTTTGTCGGCGTTGATCTGGACCTTGCCCATCACGACCGCCGTAGGCCCCCGCGAGGCAGCGGCGGTGGCCGTCCCTCCCGCCCCGCCGACGGCCCCGGAGCCGGCCGTGGCCTGCTGGGAAGGGATCTCCGACAGCACCTTGGCCAGGTCTTCGGCGGTGGCGTGCTCGCAGTAGTACACATGGATCTTGCCCTTGCCGCGCGGGGTCTCCCGGTCGATCATTTTGATCAGATCTTTGACCCGCAGCGTGTCCACCTCGCTCGCCAGCATGACGATGGTGCTGGTGCGTTCGTCGGCCACGATGACCGGTTGCTTCTCGCTGGAGCCGGCCTGCTGGGGTCTTGCCGGAGCAGTGGTTTTAAAAAGGTTGGTCAGCAGGGTGACGAGCTTGGCGGCGTCGGCATGCGTCAGCGGGGTGACCGAAATCTGCTGGCCGGCCCCGGGCCGATCGATCTGCTTGATGATTTTTATGAGCCGCTGGATGTTCGACTGCACGTCGGTGATGATGACCGTGTTGGCCGGCGCGTAGCCTAAGATCACGCTGTTCTTGGACACCAGGGGCGTGAACAGGCGCTTGAGCTCCTCGGGGTCCGCGTATTTGAGCGGGATGAGCTGGGTCACGACCTTGTCCTCGGGGCCGGCTTTCTCCTGCTCCAGCAGCGTCTGGATATTCTTGGTGCGCGCCTCGGGTGCCGGCACGATCTTTACGATTTCACCGGCCTTTACGGTGGTGAACCCGTTGACTTCCAAAACCGACTCGAACACGCGATAGGCCTCGTCCAGAGAGATGCGGGCGGGGGAGATGATGGTGACCTTGCCCTTAACGTTCGAGTCGATCACGAAGTTCGTGCCGGTCAGTTCGCTCATGAACTTGATGAAAAGTTGGATGTCGACATTGTTGAAGTCGATCGATACGAACTGATCCGACAGCCGCTCGCTCTTCGCGTCGACACTTGACTGCTGGGCGCCGACTGCGGCGACGCCGATCAGGGTCGCCAGGACCGCCGCGAGGCACACCGCGAAAGGCTGTCCGGTTTGGAATCGCACGTTCATTCATCAGCTCCCTTTGCGGGCATGCCGCGGTTATTCGATCTTGTATTCCAACGTTTCTTCACGACCCCGGCGCTTGATATTGACCTGGATCGGCGCATCGGTCGACAGGGTTCCAAAGACCTTCATGGCATCCTCAACCGAGGCGATCGACTGATCGTTGACGCCGGTGATGACGTCGCCGTTGCGCAGCCTCAACTTGCGGAAGACGGCGTTGGGCTTGATGCCGGTGATGGAGATCCCGGCCGGCTGGCCGTCTTCAAGGTGCGGGCGAAAGGTCGCCTGGTTCATCAGATCGCTCAGGCTACCCATGGCCTTTTCGATCTGCTCCTCACTCACGGTAACCTGCTGGATGGGTTCGGCGGGCACCGGTCGGGGCACCGGGCCGGCGTCGGCGCGGGCGGCAGCCCCCGGCGGCCCGGCCTTGATGATGCCCGGCTCCTCCTGCATCAAGACCTCGTCCTTGCCGTTAACGGTTAAAACCACCTTCTCGCGCAGGATCAGCTTGATCGTGGCGTTTTGAAGCATATCCCCCGTGCGGTACATTTTGTGTTCGCGGGTCTTGGGATCCTCGATGAACGCCGCCGGCGCCGCTTCAATGGACCCGGCCGTGGTGCCCAGGAGTTTCACCTTCAGCTCGGTCTGCTTGAGTTTTTCCACATCCAGCGCCGCATCGCCGGTTTTCTCTGCTCCTGCCAGCACCTGCTTTCCGGAGTTGAAGAGGTTGCGCTCGACAATCACCTGATAGTCGGCCAGCTTGGAGGCCGGTGCGGTCCCTGCAGCGGTTTCGGTCCGGCCGGCGGGCAGCGGCGGAGGACCGCCGGTCAAACGCGACGTCACGACGGCGTAAAATATGGACACGCCGAAATACACTCCGGCCGTGATGAGCAGCAGGTTCAGCGCTGTGAAATATCGATTGGCCATATCTGAATTATGCCGGATTATCCCCTTCGGCTCAACTCTTTTAATTGAGTGAAAACCCCGGAGCGTCAAGAGGCCCGCTGATCCGGAATGGAATCCCGGCCCGGCGCCGCAGCAGACCCGGGGGGATGCTGCCCTCCGCGCGCGACAGGAACGCATGATGGGGGGTCACGCGGCCGGTCAGGTTCATGGCGCTGGCCGCCTGGGGCGGGTCCAGGGCGATGGTGCCGGACACGTCGGCGTCCAGTTCATTGCCCTTCAGCCGGCCGCTGCGCAGCAACAGGTTGCGGTTCTGAAGCGTTAGGTCGGCGTCTACGGTTCTGAACGTGAAGCGGCTCTGGGCCAACAGCGGCGATGCCAAGTCGATCTGCCCTTCCGTGATGGTCAATTTCCCGTTCAAGGCGCCGGCCTCGGTGGTATGGAGATGACCGTCCAGGCGCCCCGACAGTCGGCTGCCGTAGAGGCTGCGCAGTCGGTCCACCTGCTGGATCAGGATGCCGTCGATCCGTGCATCCAAGCTTATTTTCGAGGCCGGCCCCGTGGAGTCGACCTCGGCCCGTCCGGCGATTTGACCACCGCCCAGGGATCCCGTGAACGAGTATCCGGTGCGGGCCAGAAACAGGGAAAGCAGGTCCGGCTGGATGCGCACCCGTTCGAACGCCGCGGCGGGGTTCTGGGCATATGTGATGCGCACATCCTGCAGGTCCAAGCCGGCGGTCAGAGTGGGGCGCACCGCACCGATCTCAACGGAAAGCCCCGGCAGGCTTGCGCTCAGCCGGTGGCTCACATGGCGGCGCAGCGCCTCCGAGGGAAATCCAACGTAAAGAAAAACGGCGGCGGCGGCCCCGATATAAAGGATCAGCAGCGCGATTCGAATCTTGGTCGTCATTTGGATCGTTTTCACGGCTCCAGCGTGTCCACCTGCAGAATGGCGTCGAGCAGGCCTTCTTTCTGGTCGCGGCGGGTGATGGACAGCTTGCTCACCGAGATCATGTTCTTGGAGGTTTCCACTCCGTGCAGGAAGGCCGTGAGCTGCTCGAGTGTCACCGCCTCCAGCTTCATCTCCACTCGCGAGAGCTTCAGCGGGCTGTTTTTCTGCTCGGTCTTCGTAGGCCGCATGTAGCTCACGCGCTCCTTGACCCGGGCCTGGCCGGCGAGCTGATCCAGGAACGAGAACAGGGTGAAGCCTTTGTCTCGCCGGGTGAAGCGCGCCTCGGACTGCTTCGCGCGGGAACTCAGGCTGTCGTATTCGGATTTCAGGCGCTGCATGTCGACAAGGATCTGGCTCTTGGACTGCACCGCGCGCTTCATGCGCGCGTTGCGCTCGAACACCGGTGCAATCACCAGCTGGATCAGGAGAAATAGGACCAGCAGTCCGCTTCCGCCGGCGACGATGATTTTTTCGCGGCGGCTGAGTTTGCTCAGATTCGCATGCTTGAGGATGGATTCAAAGGTCATAAATCCACCTTGAGTTGAAAATTAACGTCTTTGCCGGAGCGATCGGTGTTGGCCGAACTGATGGTGACTTTCTTGAATCCGGCGATTCGCTCCAGGTGGCCCTTGATTTCATCCACGGCGTTGAAGGCGGCTGTGGTTCCCGATATCAGGATGCTGTCCGGGCCGAGCACCATGCGTTCGAAGACGACCGTGATGTTTTCCGGGATACTGTCGCTGATATTTTTCAAGAGATCGATGCTGAGCGCGGCCGGCAGGGCTTCGCCCGGAAGCGCCGCGCTTTTCCGGAGTTCCTGGAGCCCGATCTGCATCTGCTGGTAGGGGTCCGCCGGCTTCTTCACTTCCGGAAACGTCTCACTGAACACTGCGGCGATCTGCCGGTCGAGCTCCGCCAGCCGGCGCTGCTGCAAGTAGGATTGGATGATCACGCTGGCAAACATGAGCAGGAGAACGGCGGCGGCCAGGGCCCCGGTTCTGATCAGCGGCTCGCGGTAACGCGCGACCATCTTTTTCCCGGGAAATTGGCTACGATGGAAATTCAGGCATTCCATGCCCTCAATTTCGGCTAAGGCGAGGGCGAGCGCGCCATCCATGCGGGCGGCATCCCAAGCCGAGTCAACCTCTTTTTCACATTGGATGTTGAGGGCTTCGCGGAGATCCACCGGCTGTAACGGCAGCGGCAGGGAAGCCGCTATTTTTTCGAGGTCCAGCCCTTCCAGGCCATCGCCGGTGACGAGGGCTTCGCTGGGCTCACGCGACATGCCTTCCATCTCGCTGAGGGCGCCGAGCGTGGTGCGGATGTGGTGTTGCACGGCGAGCTCGCGCGCGGGTGAATCGGTTGACAACGGAAAGGACCGGATGAGGCACACGCGATTGGCGGCGATAACGAAAAGCGCTGCGAAGGTCCGGCTGATGTCCAAACACAGGAGCGCGTCCTCGGGCGCGGCGGTGCGGCCGAGCCAGGCCGCGGTGGAAAGACCGCTCAAGGTGACGCGCTCCGGATCGATGGCGACGCCGGTCAGCGCGGTAACGACCGCCGATAGCCGGTCTTTTTCGATGGCGACCGCCAGCACCTCTGTTCCGCCCTGAGCAGAGCCGCCCGGCCGCATGCTGAAATCGATGGCCAGGTCATCCGATTGAAAGGGCAGGGACGGCTCCAGTTCAAACGGCAGGACCATCCGGATCTTCTTGACATTGGCAAAGGGCACCTGCAGGTTGCGGCTCGAAAAAAACACCGCCGGGATGGACACGGCGCAGTCGGCGCCGTCCAGGTCCATTTCCGCCGTCACCGTTTCCAGGGCCGCCCGCCAGGCGCTCGCGATGTCCGGCGCCGTTTCCGGAAAGGGGACCGACAGGCAGGCGGCGATCCGGCTTTCGCGCAGGCTGCTCTTGACCAGGACCGCGCAAATGCGGTCGGATCGTATATCCAAACTGAGAACTTTTCGGCTCATGATTTGTCCTAGTTTACATGCCAGCTCAACAGGCGGCAACTCCATTTGCCCGACCGGGAGGCCTGCACTCGCTGAACGATCGCGGTGATGGTGGTGGAGGCATCGTGCAGGTACGCTGTCGATTCCACGCGAAACACGTCGCTCGTCATGGTGATCAGCTTCGGGTCGAGTTTGATCTCTCCCAGCCCGGGCAACTGATTCAGCCAGTTCGGGCTATTCAAGTCAACGGTCTGTTTGCCGGAGGCGATGTCGCGGCGCAGTTCGTCGACGGCCTCCACGAGGTCCCGGTTTTCAGACGGCAACAGGGCGAACAGCACCGGCAGCTCGGCGGTGGTCAGGTTGATCCGGCCCGGGAAGGTGAAGTTGGTGCCCTCCCCCGGCTGCATCCCATGAACCGTCAGATAGCGCGCGATCCCCGGCACCTCGCGGGTTCCGTAGTACAGTTCCGGGGTGATGCCCTTGACCAGCAGGAGTTCGTTCAGGTCCGTCAGCGGACCGTTGCGGCACGGATAAGGCGGCTCCTTGTCCTGATAATAGCTCATTTCCGCCCCGCTCAGGCCGGTAATCGCATCATCGTCCCCACTGTCCATCCAGTCCTTTAATGAGTTGATGATCGCCTGAGGCTCGCTGTCGTCCTTGAGATCCAGTTTGAGTTCCTTGCGGTCGGCATAATACTGTAGAAAGCGCTCCCACAGCGTGCGCTGAGATTCGTTGAACTTCTGTCCGTTCGGCTGCTCGATCAGCGAATTGACCTGGATTTTGCCCAGCTCGTCTTCGATGACCAGCGATAGCTGCCCCGCTTCAAAAGGGAAGGCTTTCAACGCCTCGGCGATTTTTTCAGGATCGGCCCAGTCGTCCAACGGCGTGTCGGTGTCGTTCTGCGTCTTGTCCCTGGCCAGGATCGCCATGGCCACTTGGACACCGGCGTTCGCCATCTCGGTCATGGTCAGGTAATCCCGCGCGGCGGCGGCGGCAATGACGACGTAGCGCGCCCGCCGGTTGTATTCCAGCGCCATCGTCACCAGCAGGGTGGTCACCGAGAGGGTGATCAGCAAGGCGACCCCGCGTTTGTTGCCCATAATGCGAAAGCCGGCGACCATGGTTCACCCCGATTTCCGACGGAGCATCGGCAGCGTCACGGTGGTTTGAAACACATAGGAGTCGCTTCCCTCCGCGACCTCCAGCCTCACGGCGACCATCACCGGGGTGGCGTAGCCGAATTTCGATGATTCCGAATCCCATTCATCCGTAGCAACCCCATCGGCGTCCAAGTATTCGAATGCCAACGATTTGACGTTTACGCACAGCACCGGGTCGGAACTGCGCTCTTCGAATCGCGGATAGGGATACAAATGATCGGCGCGTTTCAGCCGCAGATTTCCGGACACGTCCGTTTGAAGATAATACACGATTTCAGCGATCCCATCCCGACGGGCAGGACTGAGCGGCACATGCGCTCGGCTGGTGAATCTGAGTTTAGCAAGCTTTGTGCCACCCAAGCTGTCAACGCTGCCTTGAAAGCGATAGGGATCCGGCGGGCCGTCAACGACCGGCGGTTTGTAGATCGGCCGGTCGAGCACGAATACGTTTTCGATATCGTGTACGATGCGGGTCAGACTGGTTTTGCCCGATTCAAACATGGCTGCGGAGGCTTCCAGAGAACCGGTGGTCGAGAACACCATGTTGAAGGAAGCCAGTACGGTCGTAACCACTACCGCCAGAATGAACACCGCCACCAGGATTTCGAGGAGCGTAAATCCAGCGGCTGCTCGTGGCCGGGCATCCGCTGAAGGCGGAAGGCGGAAGGCGTAAAACGGGAGTGCAAAAAACACCCCTCGCGCGCGGCGATTTTCAGTCATAGGCGCGGTGCTACGGCCGCAAGCATTTTTATGTCGAACGTGCAGAGGTTCATTCCTCATTCTATCGGCCTCTGAGCGATACTGAATTCGCTGATGGTCGTCCCATTTTCCGCGTTCCGCACTCCGCCCTCCACCTTCGTCACTGCCTCACCAGCCTGTACGTTCGAAACCCGTACGAGTATTCGCCGTCGTTCAGGGTCACCAGAACGTCGATGCGTTTCATGTCTCGCGAAAACTCGGGACCCAAGGCTTCGGAAGCCGCCTCCGTGACGGCGATCTGCCACTGGTAGCCTGGAAACTCCCGGCCGAAATCCCCCTGCCCGGAAATCATTTCGCGCTCCTTGGACTGCTCCAGCCTGACCAGGGCGCTGCGGGCCAGCAGGGGCGCCTGGGTGTAGAAGCGGCTTTCCATGCTCATGGTGAGCGTCTGCGACTGGAGGCGATAGACGCTGACGAGCACGATGGCCATGATGCCCAGCGCCACCATTACCTCCAGCAGCGTGAACCCCTGGTGCGATCGCCGAGATGTTTTCCCGAGAACGGCTGCCGGATTGGATTTCAAACGCATGGCGTCGGACTTTCTTTGTTCGGCGGCTTCTCAACGCACTGCATGAGCGGTGCAAGCCCGCTCACGGGCGTACCCGGGGCGCCGGCCGTTTATCGTCAGCGCAGATCATTGAAGCCGATCCGGTCGTCGAACATTCTTACTTGAGTCAGAAACGGCTCAAGCAGAAAAGAGCTGTATGCGTCGCCGTGCTGCAGATGGATCAGCGCCTGGTCGCTGTGCCCGTCTCCATAGAAATAGATTTGCGCTCGGCCGGAGTCGATGCGGGTTTCCGGTGGAAATTCGACCCCCACCACGCGCGCGCCTCCCGGGATCGCCTGCGCCCGGCGCATGGCAAGCTCGGCCTCTTCGATGGTCATGGCCGCCGTCGTGTGCCACACCCGCTTCGTATCAAGATCGAGAACAAGAATGTGTTCGCGGCGAGTGCGGAGTGCCTCCTCTTTCAGGCTCTGAATCTTGGCGATCAGCCAGCGGGCGCTTTGTTTGGAATCGTCGAATAAAAAAGACCCCTCAAAACGCGGGATGGCGAAAAAGAACACGATACTCATCAAGGCCATGACCACGATGAGTTCGAGCAGGGTGAATCCGGCCCTGCGGCGCACGATCATTCCGTGTCCCAGTTATTGATGTCGATGTTCTCGTTCTCGCCCCCCGGGACCCCGTCGGCGCCGTAGGAAATGATATCGAAGTCCCCCTTGAGGCCGGGTGAGAGGTAGACGTAGTCGTTGCCCCACGGGTCTTTCGGGACTTTGCCTTTCTCGAGGTACCCGCCCTGACGCCATTTTTTAGGAATTATCCCGGTCTCGGGCCTTTGCACCAGAGCCAGCAGGCCCTGTTCGGTGCCGGGGTAAATGCCGCTGTCGAGCTTGTAAAGCTTGAGCGCGGTTTCCAGGGCGGCGATGTCCATCTTCGCCCGCACCTGCTTGGCTTCCTCCGGCCGGCCCATGAGTTTAGGGGCGACATACATCGCCAGGATGCCCAGGATGATGATGACCACCATGATTTCGATCAGAGTAAAGCCGCGCTGAGCCTTGAAGATCAAGCTCGCCGCACCCGAGTCGTTTTTATGCTTGAGATTCATTTCTATCCATTCCTTTTTTTCTCGAACCCTTGTCCCCTCGGTCCCTTGAATCCTTTTTACCTGATCAGTTGGTTCATTTCGAAGATCGGCAGACAGATGGACAGCACAATGAAGCCCACGACGCCTCCCATTACCAGAATCATGACCGGTTCCAGATAGGATGTTAGACGCATGATAAGGGTCTCCACCTCGTTTTCAAAGACATCGGCGATCTTGTAGAGCATTTTTTCCAGCTCCCCCGACTGCTCACCCACCTGGATCATCTGGATCGACAACATGGGAAACGCGCGGCCCTCGGACAGGGCCAGCCAAAGGCCCTTGCCCTTGCCGACCTCCTCGGCCGCCTGGGCGACGGTGTCGGCGATCTGGACGTTGCCGACGATGTTTTTCACGATGTCGAGTGCGACCAGCAAGGTAACGCCGTTTTCCAGCAAAGACCCCAAGGTGCGGCTGAAGCGGGCGACGGCCAGTTTGCGGGCCAGGTTTCCGAACATCGGCAGCTTGAGCATGGCGCTGTCCGACCAGCGTCGTCCTTTTTCGGTGCGGCGGAATTGGCGGGCCCCAACGATTCCTGCGGCCGCGAAGATGAGGATCGTCCACCAGTAGTCTCTGAAAAATGAACTCAGGGCGATCAGAACCCGGGTGGGGGTTGGCAGCGTCTGCTTCATGTCGGCGAAAATCGAGGTGATCGTAGGTACGATGTAAGTCAGAAGGATGAACAGCACGACCGCCCCGAAAAAAAGCATGAATACCGGATAGGCCAGCGAGGCCTGGATCCGGTTGGAAAGCGCCTGCTGCTTTTCGGTGATTTCAGCCAGCCGTTCGAGCACGATTTCCAGAGTCCCGGAGGTTTCACCGGCACGCACCATGTTTATGTAGATCGGTGGAAAGATGCCGGGGAACTGGGAGAGGGCATGAGCGAAGCTGTTGCCCTCGACCACGAGATCCTTCACCCGCGCCAGGGTACGCTTTAGTCCGTAGGCGTGAGTCTGAGGCAACAGAGCGTCCAGTGCCGAAACCAGCGGAAACCCGGCGCCGATCAGGGTTGCCAGCTGGCGGGTGATCATGGCCACATCGGACGGTTTGACACGTGCAAACCATGATCCGATGCCGACCTCCCTGCGGGACTTCTTGGCCAGGGCTTCCTGGGTTTCATGGATCGAAACCGGGAACTTCCCGGACGCCCGCAGCTTTTGGCGGGCGGCCTGGATTCCGTCGGCGTCGATGATGCCGGAGGAGGTCTTACCCCTGGCATCCAGCGCTGTAAATTCGAAAACCGGCATGGAAACCTCGTGACTTAGAAAATATCTCAATAATAACAGCTTGCTAAATTAATCGCAACGCCAAAATGGGACTTTAAACAAATCCATACTTTATTCGGCGGGTACCGGCACCGTATATAGGAGCTCTCGCAGTAGTTCCTCCTCGGTGCGGCCCCTCAGGCGGGCTTCGGTTTTTAGGATGATGCGGTGGGATAGCACAGGGCTAACCAGCGCCTTGACGTCGTCCGGGATGACGAAGTCCCGGCCGCGGCAGGCGGCCATGGCCTGGCTCGCCGCCTGAAGTCCGAGAGCCGAGCGCGTGCTGCCGCCCAGCCGGATGTCCGGGTGCTCGCGGGTGGCGCGAGTTACGGCCAGGATGTAGCTCCGAACGGGCTCGACGACCCGGGTGCGCCGGGCCAAGCCCTGAAGCTCGAGCAGCTCGGCCGTGCCGATGACGCTTTCGAGCCGATCCATCGGGTTCTCCTGCTGGTAGCGGTCAAGGACCTCGAATTCGTCCTGTGGGGAGGGATAGCCGAGTCTCAGTTTCAGCAGAAACCGGTCGAGCTGGGCTTCCGGCAGCGGAAACGTGCCCTCCAGTTCGATCGGGTTCTGGGTGGCCATGAGGATGAAGGGCCGAGGCAGAGAGACGGTCTTCCAGTCGACGGTCACCTGTCGTTCCTGCATGCTCTCCAGCAGGCAGGACTGGGTGCGCGGCATGGCGCGGTTGATCTCGTCCACCAGCACCACGTTGGCCACCACCGGGCCCGGTCGGAACTCGAACTCCGACAGTTTCTGGTTGAAGAAGTGCAGGCCCACTACGTCGGAGGGCAGAAGGTCGGGGGTGCACTGGATGCGTTTGAAGCTGCCGTCGAGGGAGCGGGCCGTGGCCCGGGCCAGCAGGGTCTTGCCCAGGCCCGGCACGTCCTCGATCAGCACGTGCCCTTCGCAGAGCAGGGCGATGAAGATCAGCTCGACGGCCTCGGACCGGCCGATAATGGCCCGGCCCACGTTCGCTGTGAATCGTTCGGCTGCGGTTTGGATGTCCAGCGGTCCGCGTTCGAGCATGTTCAACCATCCCTCCACGCTTTCAAAGTGTCCTTGATTGCCTGGATTCCCGATCTTTTTCGCATGTGTCGCACATCTTGCCAGGCCGACTCAAGAAGTTTGACGATAGCGGCCTCCGGCCTCCGGCCCCCGTAGCGGACTTCGGTGTAATGCTCGGTGATCAGTTTCAAATCAGTGCGGGCCTCCGGCAGCCAATCGCAGAGCTGCCCGAGAAACTCATGGGGGGTTTGATGGCGCCGCCGCGGGCAGCCTCCGGCGGCGGACCAGGCGAGCAGGCTGCGGTACACCCGGCGTACGGCGGCGGCTTCCGCCGGCAGCGAACCCGCCATCGGCCTTCGGCCGAGAAGATAGCCCAACCACGCGGTCCACCCCCGCAGCCGCCGCAGCAGCCGGCTCAAAAAACGCCGCACGTCCTGGCGGAAAGCCCCGCGGAGCGTTTCGACCTCGGCCCCGTCGAATTCGTTCATCTGCCGGCGCAGCCAGGCGGCGACCTGAGAGGCCATGCGCCAGAGGCATATGCCGAACAGCACGACCCAGAAGGCGGCAACGATGAATGCGGCGACACGGCGCACGGAGTCCGGGATGCGCAAAAGGTCGGCGATGGCGGAGGGATCCTGGGGGGCGGCCCCGGCGCCGCCGCCGATGGGGTAGGACTTGATCTCGGGTTGAGGGATCAGGCGCGCCAGAATCGCAATGAACCGTGCAATCCACTCCACCATGGCGTTCCAGAGCGACTGAAGGCCGTCGAGGACGAGCTTCAATGCCTCGGGGGTGACCGCAGCGGTCAGAAGCAGCCCGACCCCCAGGACCAGGGCGGCGTTTAAAACGAGGGCGGCGAGCCAGCGTGCCCGCGCCCGGCCCTGCAGCCAACCGCCTCCTCGGGCCGCGGCCATTCCCAGCAGGAAAAAAGTGAAAAACGAGAACACCACCGCCGCCGGGGCCGGGAGCGCGGCTTCCCACTGTGCGGCGCAGAAGAAAATGACAAGCAGGATCGGCAGGCCGAACTGAAACTCGCTCAGGAGTTGATCGAACCCGATCCGCACGGCCGCCAGCCGGAGCCCGCCGACCCAGATTGCGGCAGCGGCCAAAGCGGTGAGCTGAATCGGGTTCGGCGCGCCCGGCCGCTGGAAAAGGCGGCCGATGGGATCGTAAACCGCGGCGGGTTCCAGCTGGGCGACGACCGGGAAGTCAACAAGGACGATCAGGAGCAGCGACCAGATCAGCCCCCCGACAAGGCCGGCAGAAAGGCGCAGGGACGGGGAGAACGTTCGTGTGAGCCGCCACAGGGTGAACGCCAGCGGGATGCCGAGCATCAGCCCCGGCACCGGCAGCGCTTCCGGCGCGGCCTGGGCTTCCAGGAGCCACAGGCCGCCGACCATCCAGCAGGCCTCCAAGCCGCCCGCGAATAGGACTCCTGTGCCTCGTGGCAGGAGATGGGTCACGGCGCCGAGTCTCCAGCCAGGTCGCCGGCCTGCCGGACCCGGCGCCAGGGGATATCCGGCGGCAGGGCGGGTTCGCCGTTCCCGCCGACGAGCAGCACCAGCAGTCGAAACCCTGCGGCCCTCCAGTCGGCCAGCAGTTCCGGGAAGCGTTCCGGCAGCCGCCCCAGGATCAAGATCAGCGTCGTGCCGGCAGTGAGCCGCCCCTTTTGATTCTCCAGAAAGACCTTTGCAGGGCCGCTGCTGCGGCCGGTGACCTTGGCCAGGGCTTCGAGGACCTCGGTGACCCGGCTCCGTCCGGCCCCGGGTGCGATCACGGCCGGCTGGCCGGTGTCCGCCAGGCGCGTGTTCACGAAAAGCCCCACCGGGCTGCCGCGCTCGCAGAG
>CAZNAX010000068.1:0-14681 GCA_964570965.1 uncultured Desulfatibacillum sp. | reverse complement strand
ATCAACTCACCCAAACGACCTTCCACGTGCAAGATATCTTCTTTTTCCACTCCCTATATTCCCCTTTAGTCTCATAAAAAATCCTGATTCGAGGTTTGCTCCTGGGCTTCGGATGCGGCGCACTCGCAGAGGCGTCGTCGGTCATCGAAAGCCCGCTCTTGCCGCCCGCGGCGAACCCTTCAGGTGCGGGATTCCCGCGTGTAAAAGAGGCGTAAAAATAGCACCAAAAATTTTTTTTGCAATAATATTTTTTAACAACAATTCCAGATGGTTTTTGAAAGTATGGACTTCAGCCGCCACCGCCCTCCTTTCCGGTCCGACGTCACGGGAGCCCGGCCAAATACTGGCAGGCCGGCGCGATCAGGATGCTTTGCTCGCCGTTGGAAACCCGGCGGTAGCCGTCCGCTGCCTGCACTAGCAGGACGGCGGGAACTTTCAAGGCGGCCTGGACCTTCATCAAGGCGGCCGAAGGTTGATGCTCCTGCGCTCGGGCATCCACCAGCAGGACCGGCCGGCCGTCATCGCTCAAGACAAAATCGACCTCCTGCTGGTCCTTGGTGCGGATGAAATTCAGGCTGAAGCGGCCATAGCCCATTTCGTTCCAGCCGGACACCGCCCGACAAAGCTCCAAGGCCACCATGTTCTCAAAGCGCGCTTCGGCATCCCGTAGCCGGGGAATATCCAATAAATAGATCTTCTGGCCTTCCCGGATTGCCCGGGGGACACCCCGTGACCAGGGCGCGAGACTGAGGATCACGAAAAACCGTTGCAGGGTCGTCAGCCAGCTGCGGATCGTGTTGTACGCCACCTGCAGCCCTTGAGCCAGGCCCGGCACTGACAAAAGGCGCCCGACCTGGGCCGGCAGCAGGTGGTAGAGCGTTTCCAACTCCGCGATCCCCTTGACGCCCGTCAGATCCCGAACGTCCTCCCGGATCAACTGCTCGGCGTAAGCGGTCGACCATCGCCGGTAGGAGGTCTTCCGGCCGGAGAGGAACGGCTCCGGAAAGCCGCTTTGCTCGGAAAGGGTCTGCCACAATTCTCCGAGTTCGGAATACCGCTCCATGCTGACCTGCAGCGGGTTTTCGAAAAACGCCTCCGGCTTCAGATTGACGCGGCCCAGCTCCGCCTGGGTGAAGGGCCACAGATCCAGCAAGTAGTAGCGACCGGCCAGGGAGTCGCCCCGGCGCTGGGGATAATCCAGGCGGTTGCTGCCGGCCACCAGAAACTGGTAATCGCCCTCGACCCGGTCGTAGGCGCCCTTGAGGTATCTGCGCCATCCGCGGTGCCGGTTGATCTCATCGAACATCACCAAGGGCGTGGATTCATCCCGGCGTTCGGCTTCTTCAAAAAACGTGGGGGTGCGGATCAGGCGCGTGCGCTCTTCCGGTATTTCCCAGTTCAAGTAAACTCGGTTCGGATACGACTGCCCGATCATTTCCCCCAAGGTCGTCTTTCCGACCCGTCGCGCTCCCGCCAAAAAAACCATGCGCTTTTCCCGCGTCAGTTCCCTCCAGATATTCCGGTACAGCGGTCGATCCAGCATATCTGGCATAATTTCATATTGCTGAAAGATAGTCAAGTCTAAATTTCATTGATATAAAATTTAACCAAATCCAATCTAATGTCAAGCGATAGGATTATATTTTTCGCCGGGGCAAGAATTTCCAGATTGCCCCATCGGTTGAGATCAGTGTAGAATTAGAGCTGCTCGGCGGAGTCCCGGCGAAAAACAATCATGGAAAACGTGGACCGATCCAGACATCCTCAGCAGGTCAAGGCGTATTACGATCATAATACCGAGCGCTTCCTGCTCTGGGGAAAAGATGAAGGCACATTCAACCTGCATGGTGCTCTATGGCCCCCTGAGGTGAAGACGTTGGGCGAGGCCATGAATTATTCCAATGAATTGGTCGCCCGCGAAATCGAAAGCTGCCCGTATCCGGTCAAGCGGGTGCTCGATTTGGGTTGCGGTGTAGGCGGCACTCTTTTCTATCTCGGCCGGCGGCTGCCCCGGGTCCGTTTTCTGCTGGGCATCAGCCTGAGCTCCGTTCAAATCCACCATGCCCGCCGGCGGATTCCGCAAAATCAAATGGGCCGCTTTTTTTTCGAAGAGAGCTGTTTCCTTCAGCTTCCGGCCGGACGGTTCCAGGCCGACTTCTCCTATGCCGTCGAAGCCTTCACGCACGCTTCGGATCCCGGCATTTTTTTCGATGTTCAAGCGGAAGTGTTGCCGCCCGGCGGCCGGCTGGTCATCATCGACGATTGCTTCAACGATGAGGGGCCGCCCGGAGGAGTGTCCGCCCCGCACATGGAGCTGCTCGACGCCTATCGCCGGAATTGGCTGTTGCCGGGTTTGCGAAGTGCCGCCGCCCTGAAATCCATTGCCGCAGCAAGTGGCTTCCGCCTCATCCGGGATCGAAACCTGACTCCGCATCTGCGCCTGGGCCGGCCGCGGGATCGGGCGATTGCGATGCTGGTCCGGCTGGCGGGGAGGCAGATGGAGCGCAGCACCTATTTCAAAACCCTGGTGGGCGGGGATGCCAAGCAAAAATGCTATCGGGAAGGTCTGATCGACTACCGGCTGCTGGTTTTCGAAAACCAGGCAGGGTACGGGGAGCGATGGCCGATCTGAAAAGCCGCCTGGGCCTCCTGAGATCCCAGATGATTTACTTGTGGAAACCGCTCAGCCGGCGCAGGCTGCGCCGATTCTACCGGCAGTTCGTCCGTCCGGGGGCCCTGAGTTTCGACATCGGGGCGCATCTGGGCAGCCGCAGCCGGGCGTTCCTGGATCTCGGCGCCCGGGTCCTCGCATTGGAGCCGCAGCCGGCGTGTGCCGCCTATCTTCGCAAGCGATGGGGCGGGGAGCCGCGGTTTACGTTGGTTTCCAAGGCCATCGGCGGGCAGCCCGGCTGCGCCAGCCTGCACATCAACCGCAGGAATCCCACCATCAGCACCCTGTCGCCGGTCGCTTGGAGAACGGCCATGGCGGCCGCCGCCATCCGGCGCGAACGCTGGGATGATCGGGTCGACGTGGAAGTGACCACCCTGGACGAGCTGATTGAAGGATATGGAGCGCCCGATTTCTGCAAGATCGATGTGGAGGGATTTGAAGCGCAGGCCCTTGCCGGTCTTTCGCGTCCGCTCCCGGCGCTGTCGTTCGAATTCATTAGTTTTGATATCGCCGGTGCGCTGGCCTGCCTGCGGCGGTTGACGGCCCTGGGCGACTATCGATTCAATTGGAGCCTGCGGGAGCGGCTCCGTTTGGAGAGCCCGGATTGGGTCCCTGCGCCCCGCGTCGAGCATATGCTCGACGGGCTGGGGTCTGGCGTTGTTTCAGGAGACGTATACGCCCGTCTGGGCCGATGACGGCGAGGATGCGGGCGGGGTGAAGCACGGTGCACCCGGCTGGGATTGTCGGTCCAGCGGGGTTCTGGTATGATATAGAAGCGGTTCGGGCGGATGCCCGCCCGCTGTCTCCGTCTACGGACATCAAGGAGGTTTCGTGCTCGCCAAGGTTCTCAGCAGTGCGGTGCTCGGAATCGATGCCTATCGGGTGGAAGTGGAGGTGGACATCACCTCCGGGCTGCCGGCGTTCGCGACGGTCGGGCTGCCGGAGGCGGCGGTCAAGGAGAGCCGGGAACGGGTCAAATCTGCCATCTCAAACTCCGGCTACCGCTTCCCGGACGACCGCATCACCGTCAACCTGGCTCCCGCCGACATCAAGAAGGAGGGCACCGGCTTCGATCTGCCCATCGCCCTGGGGATTCTGGCCGCGACGGGCATCATTCCGCAAGCGGCCGTTTCAAGCTATCTCGTACTGGGCGAGCTGTCATTAGACGGACGCGTCAAGCCGGTCAAGGGATCCCTGCCGATGGCGATCTCCGCCCGCCGGTCGGGGTTTCCGGCCATCATCGTGCCCTATGACAACGGGCTGGAGGCGTCGGTCGTCGAAGGCATCGATGTGCTGCCGGTCAAGACGCTCTCCGAGGTGGTGGAGATGCTGCGCGGCCAGCTCACCGTTGCCGCCGCGCGGGCGGACATCCAGGCTATCTTCAAACGGGATGGCGAGTTCGATGTCGACTACGCCGAGGTGCGGGGACAGGAGCACGTCAAACGCGCGCTGGAAATCGCGGCCGCGGGCGGCCACAACCTGGTCATGATCGGGCCGCCCGGCTCCGGCAAGACCATGTTGGCCAAACGCCTGCCGACGATCCTTCCGCCGCTCACCTTTGCCGAGGCCATCGAGACCACCAAGGTGTTCAGCGTGGTGGGCATGCTCGAAAAGGACCAGGCCCTGATCACGCGCCGCCCGTTCCGTTCGCCGCACCACACCATCTCCGATGCCGGCCTGATCGGCGGCGGCCATTTTCCCCGGCCGGGGGAAGTCAGCCTTGCGCATCATGGCGTGCTTTTTCTGGACGAGCTGCCGGAGTTCAAGAAGCACGTGCTGGAAGTCCTGCGCCAACCGCTCGAGGACATGAAAGTGACCATCTCCCGTGCTGCTTCCGCCCTGACCTACCCGGCGTGCTTCATGCTGGTGGCGGCCATGAATCCCTGCCCGTGCGGCTATTTCGGGGACCGCAAGCATGCCTGCCGCTGCAGCTACCCCCAGATCCACCGCTACCGCGCCAAGATCTCGGGTCCGTTGCTCGACCGCATCGACATCCACGTGGAGGTGCCGGCCGTTCCCTATGCGGACCTGCTGCAGGACTCCCAGAGCGAGCCGTCGGCCGAGATCCGGCGGCGCGTGACGCGCGCCCGGGAGGTGCAATCCGAGCGCTTCTGCCGCAGCCTCATCTTCTGCAACGCCCAGATGAGCAGCCGCCATATCCGCACCCATTGCCGGATCGACGAGGCGTCCCGCCGCCTGCTGGAAGCCGCCATCGATAAATTCGGTCTCTCCGCCCGGGCCTTCAATCGGGTGCTCAAGATTGCGCGCACCATCGCCGATCTGGAAAGCGCTCCCGACATCGGCGCCTCCCACATCTCCGAGGCGATTCAGTACCGCAACCTGGATCGGGGCACGAAGCTCGCGGCATGAAAGTCGCCGATCGCCTCCACGCGGATGAGGAGCGCATAGCCAAAGCAATCAGAGGCATACCGGGTGTGGAACGGGTCGAAATGATCGATTCACATGATCGCAAATTAGAGGCGTTCGTACCGAACATGGCGGCATTTCTCAGAAAATACTGGTTTTTTGGAGGCATTATCCTGGCAGTGCTGGGCGGACTCGGCCTTCGTGACGAGCACGTTTGGCTGCACGAATATGACATCCTGACCATCGGGATCTTCATCGCCTTCTTCATCACCGGGCTCACGCTTGACACTTCCCACTTGAGCATGGAGCTGCTGCAGCTTAAGGCGCCCCTGGCGGCCATGATCTCCTCCTTGGTTTTCATCCCGCTGCTTTCATGGCGGCTGGCCAGTTTCGTGTTTCCGTTGGAATACGTCCTCGGTGTTTGCATCATAGCAACCGCGCCTGTGACCGTAGTCTCCGGCACGGTGATGACCGCCTTGGGTAGAGGCAATATACCGCTGTCCCTCTTCATCTGTGTGCTCGGCAATTTTATCGGCGTTTTCACGATTCCCATTTCGCTGAAACTCCTGGTAGATGCGGGGGGCCATATCAACCTGCCGGTACTCAAAATGCTTTCGAGTTTGGTCGGCACGGTGCTGCTGCCCATTGTTTTGGGCAAGCTGACTCAATCACCGCTCAAGGCCTTCCGGTCACGATATAAACATGCGTTTTCGATTTTTCAGCAGGGCATCGTTCTTCTAATTATTTTTAATGCCGTCGCTGGTTCCGGCACCCATATCCGCGCTGCCGGTGCCTCCCTGCCGCTCCTTTTTGCATTTATCATTTGCCTGCATTCGTTGATTCTGGCCATGAATTTTGGAATTTCCAAGATCATCAGACTCGACCCGCCTTCGACCACGGCGTTCACCATCCATACTTCGCAGAAGACGCTGGCCGTTTCCTATCTGGTCTGGAGTGGATATTTTGCGAGCCAATACCCTCTGGCCTTGATCCCCGGGATTGTCTATCACCTGACCCAGATGATCATGGATACCTTTGTGGCAGAGAGGTTCAGAAAGTTCAGATAGACGATTTGCCGATCAAGGAACCGCTGAGCGGCTTCAAATCAATAACGGAAAGAGATCTCTAGGGGCGCAGGTTTTCTCGGTGGGGATGGCCTTTGAGCCGAGCGACGATCGAGGCGGTCAAGCAACCGATTCCCAGACTTCCGAAGGCCAGCCCCCATGCCAAGGGATCGGCCTTGCCTCCGGAGGCATCCAGCACGGCGCCGAAGACGAGCGGTGCGAGGAATCCGGCGCCAAACCCCCCGAAGGAGTAAACAGCCATGGCTGCCCCGCGCTGATGGAGGGGGGTGGTTGCTACCAGCCCTGCGGTCAGTGCCGCGGAATCCGACATGACCGCAATGAAATAGACCGCCAGCAGCAGCAGCATGAGCCACACGGGCCAGCCGGCGGAAAAACCGGCGAGCCAGGCCAGGGTCCCGGAAGCCATCATGACCACCGGGATGTATCGGCCTCTGCCCAAGCGGCCGGCGGTCTCGTTGCCGAAAATGCTGACGGGGATGCCCAGGAAATTAATGGCAGCCGCAGCCTCGGTCGCGCCCAGCGCCGGCGGCCCCGTTCGCGACAAGCCGTAGCCGAAGAGGATGAAGGCGACCATCCAAGACCGCAGTCCGAAGAGTTCCCAACAATGTGCCGCGTAGCGCAGCACGTACGATAGCACCGATCGGTCGCGCAGCACACTGAAACTGCCGAGCAGGCTCGGCCGGCGGCCGGTCAATCGGTTAGACGCCAGAGGCGCCAGGCCGAAAAAAACGATGAGCGCGGCTGCCAACGGGCCTGCCGCCAGCAGACCAAATGCCCAGTTCCAGGTCATCCCGCGGCCCAGCCAACCGGCAAGCAGCAGCGAAAGGCTGGTGCCGATCCCGAAGGTGCTGGTGTAGAAGGCGATGTATCGGCTCTGGCGCGGTCCGGTCACGCGGTCGGTGAGCGCCTTCAGCCCGGGCATGTAGGTTCCGCCCAGGCCGGCACCCGCCAGCGCCTGGAGCCCGGCAGCGCTGACGACCCCTTCCGCGAAAAATGCAAATCCCAGCGTGCTGACGGCCGCCAGCAGGCAGGAGCCGACGTGGATGCGGCGGGCATCGTAGCGGTCGGTCAGGCTGGACAGCACCGGCACGGCCGTCATGTAGCCTGCGAAGTAGGCTCCGCCGATGAAGCCCGCCTCGGAATTGCTGATGCTCCAGGTGTCGCGCAACAGGGCCAGGAAGGCCGGGTAGGCCGCGAAGCCCGTCATGCTCAAGGTCTCGGCGAGACACATGAGCGCGACGACGGCGAGGACGCCGCGCTCCGGGTTGACAGGATCGGATTTGAGCATGCCCATGTTCGGTGAACTCCGGTTGGAGGAGGCAAGCATAAACGAGTTTTCGCGATCGCTCAAATGATTTGTGTCGATTGGACGGGGTCAGGCTTTTGGGCTATATTGAACTGCATGACACCGCTCATGTGGATATTGAGCCTCATGTTGGTCGGGGTCGGCATCGCGGGCACTCTCCTCCCGGGGCTGCCGGGGACGCCGTTGGTCTTCGGGGGGCTGCTGCTCGCGGCCTGGGCCGACGGGTTTCAGCACGTAGGCGTCGGCACCGTCGTCATCCTCGCCGTCGTGACGGCGCTGGCGTTCTGCGTGGATTTCATCTCCTCCAGTCTGGGCGCCCGGGGCGCCGGCGCCAGCCGCAAAGCGATGGTTGGAGCGGCTCTGGGAACGCTGGTCGGAATTTTTTTCGGGTTCGCGGGAATTATTCTGGGGCCGTTTATCGGCGCCGTGGTCGGCGAGTATCTGGCGCGCCGCAACCTGGGCCAGGCGGGCCGGGTCGGAGTCGCCACCTGGATCGGCTTTATCCTCGGCATCGGCGTGAAGCTCATGCTGGCCTTCACGATGGTGGGCATTTTTTTCTTGGCCTACATTCTATAAAAAATGAGAGCCGGAGACCGGCTCTCATTTTTTGGCTGGGCCGAAAGACCTCGTGAAAAGATCCTCAATGGCCTTTCGGCCGTCATCGGTTAGATTGCGGGTGCCGGTTCCTACAAACGTGTTGTGGGAGATGATCGGGGTTTCGGAAACCCATTGGTTGTCCTTCCAAGAAAACCAGCCCTTGCGGTCCTGATCGTAGATGCTGAGGGGCCGGTTGAACAGCTTGGCCAACTCCACCCCCCAGCCGGTACCGCCTTTCACCGTGCCGTCCGGCTGAATCCAACCCACGGCAAACACCTGGTAGCCGTTGTTGATCATGTGGAATATGGACTGGATGACCTTGCGGATCTTGTCCGCTTTTGAATACGTGCGGCCCATCCGAGTTGAGACAATTTCCATGCTGACATCCCCTTTGTCCAGCTCCGCCGGCTCCAGCGCCCGGATACCCCGTGTCCGCTCCGGTGCGTGCCCTTCGAACGAAAAATTGACTTCCTGACTCCCCCAGCGCTCGGCCTGTCTGCCGAACTCGGACTCGGCCCCGCGATGAGCACCGCTGTAAAGCGTAACCTGCGAACAATCCGCCATTTTTTTGCTCCTTATATGATGGTTTCAAATTCCAAGCGGCCGAGGCTGCTTCCAAAAACGATACATCCCGTCGTTGACGACGGGATGCCGATGCTATAGTAATCCGGATTTTTTGAAATGCAAGTCTGACGATGGTTCAGAAACCGTCACATAGAACTCCTGAAGCACCTGAAAACTCGTTCAACCGCCCAAATAGAGACGCTGGACTTCTGCGTTGCGCAGCAGCCGGCTGCCGGTGTCCGTCAAGCGGTTGCGGCCCAGCTCCAGAACATAGCCGCGGTGCGATACAGACAGTGCTTTGCGGGCGTTCTGCTCCACCAGCAGCACGGATACTCCCAGCTGGGTCATCTGGGATATTTCGTCAAATATGTGGTCTACCAAAAGCGGTGCGAGGCCAAGGGAGGGTTCATCCAGCAGCACCAGGCGCGGACGCAGGATTCGGGTGCGGCTTAACGCCAACAACTGGCGCTCGCCGCCTGAAAGATCCCTGCCGTACTGGTTTCTCTTGCGGCCGATGGCGGGGTAATGGTCCAGGGCTTCACGCACGGCTTGCTGGCGCGCCGCATCGTCCTCCCGCAGCAACCCGGCGATTTCCAGGTTTTCCCGAACCGTCAGGTTTGGGAAAATATTCATACCCTGGGGAACAAACATCAGCCCGCGCCGGCCCCGTTCGGCAATGCCCATCCGGGTGATGTCCTGTCCGCAATATCGGACCGCGCCGGCCTCGGGGATGATCTGCCCCGCGACGGTTCGCAGCACAGTGGATTTGCCGGCGCCGTTCGGGCCGATGATGCTCACGATCTCGCCGGTGTCTACGGAAATCGAAACATCCTCGATGACGAGCGTCCGGCCGTAGCCCGCGTTTATGCCGTCCACTTCAAGCAGCATGGATTTCCCGCCCCAGGTAGGCTTCAACGACGCGCGGGTCTCGGCGGGCGTGTTCCGGTGTTCCGGAAAAAATGAGCTCTCCCGAATCCATAACGAACACGTGCCGGCACAGTTCCGCCACCAGCGGCATGTTGTGCTCGATCAGGAAGATCTGGACGCCCCTTTTGCAGAGGCGCTGAAGGACTTCGACCAGCCGTCGAATCAGCGTGGGGTTGATGCCCGCAGTCGGCTCGTCCAGCAGAACCAAGCGCGGGTCGGCCATGAGAATACGGCCCAATTCCATCAGTTTTTGCTGGCCGTAGCTGAGACGGCCGGCCAATTCGTCAGCAAGGGGTGCCAGCTCCAGCAGATCCAGAATACCGCCGGCCTTCTCGCGGAGCGAACGTTCCTGGCGGTGCACCCTTGCCGGCGCGAAGAAAAGCGGCCAGATGCGCTCTCCGATCTGCCCGGGAGCGGCGGCGATCAAATTATCGCGAACGCTCATAAATGGAAGGGGCCGGGTATGCTGAAAGCTTCGGCTCAACCCCAACCGGCTGATCTGGTAGGGGGGTCGGTTTCCGATGGAATGTCGATTGAAGAAAACTTCTCCCCGGTCCAATTTGTAGAAACCGGTGAGGATATGAAAAAGGGTGCTTTTGCCGCTGCCGTTGGGTCCGACCATTCCGGTGATGCCGCCGTCGCCGAGCTCAAACGACACGTCGTGCACCGCCATCAGTGCACCGAAGCTTTTGGTCACATTCTGAACTCGAAGCATAGCGACCCTGCCATTTGCTGGTTTTTTCACGGCCCTGCGGATCGGCGCTCAGGCGCCGGGTCTCCGGTGTTCCGGGATCATACCGTCCGGCAACTTCAAGACGATCAATACCAAAATGCCGCCATAGACCATCCCTTGAAGCGGCGCCACGTAGCGATGAAGCTCGTGAGGGATCGGAAGAAACCGAACCGCCTCCCCGAAAAAGATCACGGCAAAAGCGCCCAGAACCGGCCCCCAGTTGGTGCCGCGGCCGCCCAGCACGACGCAGAGCACCACCAGGATGGTTTCGGTCAGCGTGAAATCAGCCGGACTGATGTAGCTGATGTAGTGCGCCCACAGGGCCCCCGCCAACCCCGCCAGGACCGATCCGGCCGCGATCGACTTGATTTTGAGCAGCAGGACATTCTTCCCGAACGCCTGGGCGATGTGCTCGTCTTCACGGATCACCTTGAGGGAGCGGCCGAAGGGGGACCGGGTGAGCTGGCGCACAAACAGAAACACGCCTGCGGTTGCCACAGCGGTGAAAAGCAGATAGCCCGGCAGGCCGTCGACCCCGGGAGCGATCCACGCCGGCCGAGGGATTCCCGGCAAGCCCATGGGGCCTTTGGTGAGCCATCGCTCGTTCAAGCACACCAGTCGAAACATTTCGGCAAATACCAGGGTGGCGATTCCGAAATAATCCCCGGTAACCCGCAGCGCCGGCACCGCCAGCAGGGCGCCGGCGATCCCCGCGGCCGCCATGGCGCAGAGCATGGCTCCCGGCACCGGAATCCCGCTGCGGCTGAGCAACGCCGAGACATAGGCCCCCATCCCAAAAAATGCCACGTGCCCGAAGTTGTAAAGTCCGGCATAGCCAAGCTCGAGATTCAGCGACATGGCAAATATGCTGTAAATCAGGGCCAGGATGAAAACGTGCAGAATGTAATCCATGGTGTCGGTCGACTCACTCGCAGCCCAACTCAGCGCACGCCCGCGAGAAGCCCGAAAATACCGTGCGGCCGGAAAAGCAATAGAAGAAAAATCAGGCCGAACGAAACAAAATCCTTATATCCCGGCGAAAAAAAAGCGACCCCCAAATTTTCCGCAATCCCGATGAACAGACCCCCCAGAAGCGCCCCCCAGACATTTCCGGCACCCCCCAGCAGAACCGCCGCAAAGGCTTTGATCAGGTTGGTTGCACCCATTGCGGGCTCCAGGTTGGTGTCCAACGCCAGGAGAATGCCGCCGGCGGCCGCAAACACGGAAGCAAGACCCCAGACCGCCGCGCTGACCCTCGACATGCTGATTCCCATGATCGCAGCCAGTTCCAGATTATCGGCCGTGGCCCGGAGGGATTTTCCCAGCAGGGTTCGGGTCAGGAGAAGGTACAGGATCGCCAAAAAAGCGACGGCTGCCGCCAACATGAGCAGTTGGGTCTCGGTCACATAATATCCGCCGAGTTCTATCCCTCGGGAAGGCGGCAAATCGAAAGTTTTCAGGTCCGAACCCCAGACGAACCGAACGGCATTTCTGAGCATATAGGAAAGCCCGATGGAAGCAATCAGGAGCGTGATCGGATTGCCCCGCCGCAGGGGGCGGTATATGAAAAAATCCTGAGAAAACCCGATCATGGCGGTCAGGATCATGGCCGGGGCGGCCGATAGGTAGAGCGGCCATGAAAACGGAGGGGAAGAAAACATCAACGTCAGGTAGGCGCCCCAGGTGATCAGCTCCCCATGGGAGAAGTTGATAAACCGGAAAACGCCGTAAACCAGGGTCAGGCCGACAGCGAACAGGGCATAGACCGATCCGGCAATGACTCCATTCAGCAGCAACTGCAGGTAATAGGACATATTAACGGCTTCAATGAATCACGATGGACACCGGCCGCCGCTGCCGGGCGGGCGGCCGGTGCGTCTTCAGGCGGTCATTTGTAGTCCTGAATGGTCTGCTGCTTCACCGTCCAGCGGCCATACACCGCGCCGACATCGCCGTTCGCGTCAAACGTTTTGTCGCCGGTGACGCCAGCATAATCTTTCCCGGCTTCGAGCATGGCCTGGCGGAGATCGTCCGGGCTCAGGGATTTGGCAAGTTTCAGGGCCTTGGCCGTCAGCTTGACCATGTCGTAGTTGTATTCCCCGAAAACGGGGATTTTTTTGTCGGGATATTTCTTGTCCCAGGCAGCCTTGAACGCCCGGTAGGCAGGGGTTTCCTGGGAGAAGGTGGGATAGGTGCCGATGACGCCCTCCGCCGCCTCTCCGGCCAGTTCGACCAGCTTCGGGGATTTGGACGCCGAACCCATCAGCCACTGGGTTTTCATATCGCTCTCATAGGCCTGCTTCAAAATGGTAGCGCCCTCCTTGATATAGGTCAGGTTGACGACCGCCTTGGGATTGCTCTTGCGAATCCGCAACACCTCGCTGCGATAATCGGTTTTGCCTTCATCATGGGCGAATTCGTCCATGATTTTACCGCCCGCGCCCAGATATTTCTTCTTGAAAATCTCGGCCAACCCGACGCCCCAGTCGTTGTTGATGTAGGTCAGAACCACCTGGTCGAGTTTCAGGGAATGGGTCAGCTCGGCGACGCCGATCCCCTGCAGGGCATCGGATGGAAATACCCGGAAGTTATAGGATCCGCATTTGGAGATTTCCGCCGCCGCGCTCTCCGCAGCGATGAGAATCGTCTTGTTCTGCTGCGCGATCGGACAAACCGCCAGATAATTCGAACTGGCGGCCGGGCCGAAGAGAATGGGCAGCTTGTCGATGGTTATGAGCTTTTGAATGGCAGAGACCGATCCCGCCGCCGTGGAATTGTTGTCTTCGAACACAATCCGCATCGGGCTGCCCTTGACGCCGCCTTCGGCATTGACTTCTTCCAGGGCCAACAGCATGGCCTGCTGGAACCCCTCCCCGTATACCGAAAGCTTTCCGCTCAGGGGAGTGATCGCCCCCACTTTTACTTCCGCTGCCGAAACCCAGCCTGAGGCCAGCAGCCAAATGCACCCTAGAATCCCTATGCTTTTTTTCATGGTACAGCCCTCCCTTTGGCTGAGCGTTTGAATTTTAACAACGGTTCTCGGGGCGCCCTCGCGAGCCGTCTTCACAGACCGGCGACGGAGTTTACGGAAATAGGCTCAACCTGTCAACGTCCCGCCGCCTTAGAGACAAAAAGGCACAGCCCGCCGGGTCTGTGTCGGCGCGGTTTGACTCATGAGCGTAGAGCGTCTAAAGAAGCGCAGGGGAGCCGTTCCAGGGAAGGGATCGCAACAGGTGAAAGGAGGATCGGGATGAGGAAATGGATGTCGATGTTGTCTGGGATGGCTTTCTTCTTCATGGCCGTCGGCGCTTTGGCCGATGAGGTTTATCTGAAGAACGGCAACCATCTTAGCGGGCAGCTGATGGCGATGCAGGACGGAAAACTGATCCTGGAGACGGACTTTGCCGGAGTTCTGACCATCGATTGGAGTCAGGTCGAGCGCATCACCGCCGACCTCCCCGTCACCGTTGTTTTAAGCGACGGGTCGACCCGCACGGGTGCAATCCGTCCGGCCGAACCCACCGAGCAACTGCTGCTGGCCACGGATTCGGCAGCTGAGGCCGAAGCGCTTCAGGTCTCTGAAATCACATCCATCAATCCGCCGCAGGAGCCAGCCATCCGGCTCAACGGCCGCATCAATATCGGCTTCAACAAAGCCAGCGGAAACACCGACACGGAAACCGCCCACGCCGATGCCGAGCTGATCGCCCGCGCGGTTGAAAACCGCTTGATGCTGGGGGGCGCTTACAATCGTGCGTCTAAGGGCAACCAGAAAACCGAGGACAATGCCAGGGGCTTTTTAAAGCACGACACCTTTCTCACAGAGAAGCTCTACTGGTATCTGAACGGAGACATCGAACGAGACGAATTCAAGGAAATCAACCTGCGGACGACCATCGGTCCGGGCGTCGGGTATCAGTTTTTCGAAGGCGAACCCATGAATCTCTCGGTTGAGGCCGGCCCCAGCTATGTCAACACCGACTATGACAACACGGCCAATGAGGATTCGATCTCCGGGCGCTGGGCGGTAAAATTCGACCGCTTTTTTTTCGAAAAGCTGTTTCAGTCCTATTTTTCGAACGAGGGTTACGTCAGCACATCCGACCCGAGCGATTTGTTCATGTTTACGAAGACCGGCTTGCGCTTCCCGCTGCAATCGGGGCTTTTCCTCAATGCCGGCTTCGAGTGGGATTGGGACAATACGCCCGCCGGGGATGCCGAGAAATCAGACTACCGCTACATATTTTCTCTCGGCTATGGGTTCTAAAAATGCAAGGACGGGCAAGCCGAAACACGCCTCAGCCCTCCCGTCCATTCCGAAAAAGCTTGATTTCAATAGACCTGATGCCGCTCTCGATAGCTGCACCCGAACCCATTTAATTCGCAAACTCCTCCGTTTCCCTGTCCGGGGAGGCTTCCACGCGCTGGAGG
>CAZNAX010000067.1:0-14980 GCA_964570965.1 uncultured Desulfatibacillum sp. | reverse complement strand
GCAGTGGTCTGCAAAACCACTATTCTCCGGTTCGAATCCGGATGCCGCCTCCACTTGTTCAGAGGGGCTCCGGTTAATCTCCCCACGCGTTCCGTTGCTTTCCTGCCTATGAATCGACATGCATTCATGCCCTCCGGGTTCACAGAATGCAAAGGCGGCTTGAACCATGATCAAGGTGTTCTACAGAGAAGATGCACTTTGGTTGTGCGGCTCCTGGAATCAGCAGGAGCTCCCTTCACGGAACCTATGGGTGGATTTGATTTCACCCACCGCCGACGAGGTCGACAAGGTTAAAAAATTCCTCTCGATTGAAATCCCTTCCCGAGCGGAAATGCAGGAGATCGAGGCCAGCAGCCGGCTCTACCAGGAAAACGGTGCCTACTTCATGACGGCCATCGCCGTCACCAGCCCCGAGCACGACAGCCTGGAATCCTCTGCCATTACTTTCATCCTTTCCGAGGCTTATCTCGTAACCGTCAGGTACCTGAATCCCAAACCGTTCGACAGTTTTGCGGCCCGGATCCAGAAACCCGGCAGCAGCTATTCATCCAGCACAGATCTGATGATCGGGCTTCTCGAGGCCATCATCGATCGCATGGCCGACATCCTTGAGATGCACAGTGCTGAAGTCGAGCGCATATCCAAAGCGATATTCACCGCAAACGGTCATATGGAGCCGCCCCAGATCAACCTTCAGGAAACCATCAAAGACATCGGGATCGAAGGAAACCACGTATCGATTCTGCGTGAAAGTCTGGTCAGCGTCAGTCGCATGGCCATTTATCTCAACCAGGCCGTCACGCAACATCCCCACGTCGCTCTCATCCGTGAAACGCTGAAGGAGATCAGCCGGGACTTGGCATCTCTGGCCGATCACGCCTCCTTCATGGCAAGCAAGGTCAATTTCATTCTAGACGCCACCCTCGGCATGATCAACATCGAACAGAACAAAATCATCAAACTGTTCTCGGTGGCTGCCGTCGTATTTCTACCGCCCACCCTCATCGCTAGCATCTACGGGATGAACTTCAAGGTCATTCCCGAACTTTCCTGGCCTCTCGGCTATCCTCTGGCGATTCTGCTGATGATCGTTTCCGCTATTCTGCCCTACACCTATTTCAAGCGCAAGGGCTGGCTCTAGCATGCCTAATTTTTCATTCCGATAGATGTCTGCGCCAAACTCAATCTGGAGGCAAAGCCGATGAAGAAAGAAAGCGCCCTTAAATGGGCGATGGGAGCACCTCCCCGCATCTCGTTCGCCCTTCCGGACCGAATGGATGCATTGACCATTCTCAGGGACCAGTACGGCCCTCCCGATCGATTTCTGAAACTTACCGACGTTCCCGCTCCCCGCCTTCATTCTGAAGACGGCGGCCGGGTGCTGGTGGCCGTGCTGGCAACCGGTCCGAACTTCAACACCAACTTTGCCAGCCTGGGGCTGCCGGTGCCCGTTTTCGGGCGGGGTGACAGCAGCGTGCTGCACATCCCGGGCAGCGATGCTTTAGGGATCATTGTGGCGGCCGGGCCGGCCGTAAAGGGCCTGCGGGTGGGGCAGGCGGTCGTTCTGGATTCCTGGACCGGCCGGAACATCATCCGGGGCTACGAGACGCACGACGGGTTCAACGCGCAGTTTGCCGTCGTCGACGAGGAGCGCGCGATTGAAGTTCCCGAAGGGCTGAAAACCCACAGCCCGGAAAGGCTTGCCGCCGTGTTGTTGACTTACGGCACCGCCTACCGGGCGATCGTGGAGCGACTGGCCGTTGCACCGGGGGATGCGGTGCTGCTGATGGGCGGCGGCAAGGGGACCAGCTTCGCCGGCGCCCAGATCGCCAAGGCCCTCGGTGCCCGGGTGATTTTGATGGGCTCGAATGTCGGCTTGGGCCAACGGCTGATTGAACGCAGGATTGCGGACGCCTTCATCGATCGGCGCAGCCTCCCGGAGGCTGTTTTCGGACCCGTCCCGCCGGGCCTCAGCCAGACGCAGTGGTTGGCTCAGACGGAGCCTTTCCGCCAGGCAGTCTATGCGGCCAACGGCGGGCGGCCGGTCGACAAAATCTTCGAGCACACGGGCGGGCGCAATTTTCCGCTGCTGGCCTCGGCGTTGGCTGAAGACGGCAAACTGGCATTCTTCGGCGCGACCGGCCAAGGGCTGAAGGGCGAATACAAGGAAACCTTCTTTTACGGCCAGCGGCGGTTCGTTTTGGACGCCCGCTGGGTTTGGATGCGGCAGAAGCAGGTGCTCTTCCGCAATCAGGCGCCTCGGGCCATTTTTGCCGAGATTCAGCTTCCGGTCGGACGAAGGGGATTGATTTGGGGAGCTGACGCCTATGCCCAGCGCTTTGTAATAGCCGCACTGGAGCGCCGCGCCGAGCTCGCCGTCATCGCCTCCCGGTCGCAAGACAAGGTGGGCATCCGGGAACTCAACCGGCTGGGCGTCGCCGACGCGCGCATCATCGATCGCGACCGCTTTGAGCTACCGGAGGACATGCCGGACCCGCTGACCGCAGAGGGACGGCCGAACGCTGCCTACGGCCGCGATTACATGGCCGCCGCGCGATCCCTGGGCAAAGCCGTATGGGAGATTTTCGGACCGCGGGTCAGCCCGGATTTCATCGTTGAACGGACCGATCAAAGCACCCTGCACTTCAGCACCTTTTTACTGCGCGATTATAACGAAACCGACGACATGCCGTGCGGCTGCGTCCTCGCCCAGGGACCGAGCAACTTGTCCATTCTGGGCTCCCACATGTACCGTTCCTCGCAGGCCCGGGAGGTCATCCGGCTGCTCGCCCGAAACTCGTTGGTCATGGAGCAGGAAGACCTGGAGGTGACCTCGCTGGGAGGGCTGCCGGAAATTCAGCAGAAGATGCTGGACGGTCGCATGGGCAAGCCCAAGGGGGTTGCCCTGGTCCAGGTCGACCGGGCTGAGCGGACGATTGCATCGATTGAAGACGAGTACTTCGGAGAACCGGTCATCCAGGCCGATCCGGATCACCAGCGCTTCGTGCGCGTGCATATCGAAGAGAAGATCGCCATCCTGACCCTCTGCCGCGAACAGGCGCTCAACGCCCTGAACCATGAACTGATCCGCCAGGTTTCGGAGCTCGTGGCGGAGCTCAAGAAAAACCGGCGTATTCAGGGGCATCCAGTGAAGGCGCTCATTATCCGCGGCGCCGGCCGGGCCTTTGTGGCCGGCGCGGACGTGACCGAATTCTACGGCCGGCCGGCCCAGCACATCGAAGCCATCGCAATGCTCAACATCCGGCTTTTCGACCGCATCGAGAATTTGAAGATCCCGGTCATCGCCCTGCTGGACGGATTCACCTTGGGCGGGGGCAATGAGCTGGCGATGAGCGCCCATTACCGGATCGTCACGGAAAACAGCCGCATCGGCCAGCCGGAAGTCAAGCTCGGCATCATCCCGGGCTACGGCGGCATGCAGCGCCTGCCGCGGCTCGTGGGGCCGGCTCAAGCGGCTGCGATGAGCATCAACGGCGAGCCGATCGACGGCCGGGAAGCCCTTTCATTGGGGCTGGCGGATGAGTTTGCCCCGGCGTCCACGGCATTGTTGAGCGCTTTCCGCACGGCTCAAGCCATGGCGTCGGGGAAAAAGAAGCAGCCGGCGAGAGACTGGGACGCCATCGCCGGCCGGCAGCAGAGAAAGCTGAAGGGACTGCTGTCCAGGCCTGAATCAAAGGAGATGCTGGCAGCAGCTCCGCCGTCAAACGATCGAATCGGCGATCCGAAGGCGGCCCGCATCTACGCCGCCGGATATGTTTTGAAGGCGTTGGAATACGGGTATGCGGCCGGTTTCACGAAGGGCCTGCGCAACGACGCCCGGTTGTTCGGAGAAGTCGCCGCTTCGCCCAGCGGGCAGGAGTGGATCCGCCGCTTCATCCATAAGGACCCTTTGCAGTCAGCATTTTTAAAACTGTTCCAATATTCATAATAATTAAAATTTCAATAAGTTAAATTAATATCCATCATCCACAGGCTTCAAGATAGGGATCGAGGGCCAGCTGGATCCGGCGGCGAATCAGGCGGGCAGGATCCGTCATGGACGGCTGGGTGGCCATTGCGGTGGGTACCTCCGGCATGTGCGCCTCCACCCAAGCCGGTGACCAACCAGTTTTGAGATTGGCCAGGAGCAGCTGCAAGGCGCTATCAACCGCCGGATGGTTCCAGTAGTAACGAATGCGGTCGCGCTTGCTGTGCGATCGTAAAAAGCGCAATTCGTCGTCGCTGCCTCGATAGTGCGATTGCCAATAGGTCCGATTTTCCAGCATGACGGTCTCCAGCACTTCACGGATGTTGGACAACCGGACCCCGCGGCGCCGGCCGAGTTGCTCGGATTCGATACGGGCCAAACCGAACACCGCTTCCCGAAACGAATCGGTCAGACACGGTCCGACTTTCAACAGAACGAAGTGGTCAGACACCATCCGGACCAGGAGGTCGGACGGCTGGTAGTCGGCGGAGTGAACCTCATACGTCATGCGGCCGGGAAGCCGAGCGTGAAACAACGAAAGGGCGCGCGCCCTCTGGCTGCAATAGCGCGCGACCAAATAGTCGCCAAATTCAACCCCGGGTTGGACTACCACCGCCAGGACCCGATCCCATGCCGATTCCAAGTGCGCCGACCTGAACCGGGCTTCGTAAAGGTGGAGGACCTCCTGCAATTTGTCGACCGCTGTGACTTCGAGCGTCGCGGGGTCTTCCAGGGCGCCGCCGGGCGGGGGAACTTCAGCTCCGATCACGTAAAACGGGCGTGAATCTTGGCCGGGCCGGCAATCAGCGGCGCATTCCGCCGCTCGGCAGAGGGCGACGGCTCGCTCGGCGGCGGTCTCCGCGGGAAGTTCCGGCTGCCGGTCATCGGCGCATGCAACGCCGGTGTCGATATGAATCTTGCTGAATCCGGCCCGAACGCACTGCTGAACCAGCTCCAGCGCCTTGCGCATCGCGCTCTCGGCTGGTTCGTTGCGCCAGACATAAGGCCCCAGATGGTCGGCTCCCAGCACCACCCGGCCGAGCGGAAACTCCATGCGGGCGGCCAGGCGCCCGATGTGCTCGGCGAAAGCCCCAGGCGTCATTCCGGAGTAGCCTCCGAACTGGTTGACCTGGTTGGCCGTGGCCTCTATCAGGAGAGGATCGTTTCGATACCGGGCGGATTCCAAGGCCGCCTCCAAGACCTCAAAGCGGACTGAGCAGACAGCCACTCGTCCGCCGCAGCGGCCAGCCAGGTGATCCGATTTCAGATCGAGCAGGGTGTCTTTCATGACGTTTGGAAAGGGCAGGAGGCCTCGCTTTGATGTGATTCCCCCGCATGATACTATCGACCGATTGACGGGGCAACGGTTTTCATCGACGGCGGGTTTCAGCCGCCGCCGATGAATCCATGCGCAGAGCTTGGTCAGAGCGGGTGGGGACGGGCCTGTTGACAGCGCATGGCCTATCGATTTATCCATGCCTGCCAGGTCCAAGATTTGTCTTTCCGAAGGAACGCCATGACAACGGTAACGATTCCATTTGACGGAAGACCGCTGGGTTTCGATGTCCCGGACCGCAATTTGGCCCAGGTGCTGAGCCCCAACCCCTCCATCCCGGTTCCGGATCTGGATGCTGCGATCGAGGCCGCGCTGAGCCATCCGATCGGACAGCCGCCAATCGAACAGTGGGCGAGGCCCACCGACCGCGTGCTGCTGGTGAGCGACGACAACACCCGGATGACGCCGGCCGACCGCATGCTTCCGGCCCTGCTGCGGCGCCTGAACCGAGCCGGCATCCCCGACGAAAACATGGCCTGCATCATGGCCCTTGGGACCCACCGTTACATGACCGTCGAAGAAATGCAGGCCAAGGTGGGCATCGAGGTGTTCCGACGGATCCGGGTCTTCAATCATGAATGGCGCGAGCCGGAAAACCTTATCGATCTCGGGCATTCCGCTTACGGAACGCCTCTGCAGGTGAACCGCGCGGTGCATGCGGCGGACGTGGTCATCGGCCTGGGCGCCATCGTCCCCCACCACATTCCCGGGTATTCGGGCTCGTCCAAAATTATTCAGCCGGGCATTTGCGGCCCCCGGACGACGGCTGAAACCCATCTGCTGTCCTGCGAGGGAGGCGGCGATTCGTTCCTGGGCATCGCTGACAACCCGGTGCGCCGCGACATGGACGACATGGCCGAGCGGGTCGGCATGCAAACCATTTTCAACGTGGTCATGGACAGTGAGGGCCGCGTCACCGGCATTTTTTACGGTGAAAGGCGAGCCGCCTTCGAAGCGGGGGTGCAGGCGGCCCGAGCTATTTACGGCGTCGAGTACAAGGAAACGCCCGACATCGTGGTCGCCAACTCCTGCCCCTGCGACCTTGATTTCTGGCAGTCGCATAAATCCCAGTATCCGGCCCAACGGATGATCAAGCCCGGAGGCACCATCGTGATCTGCACCCCGGCACCGGAAGGGGTTAGCCCGGTGCACACCGATCTTCTCCAATACACCGCATGGCCCTCGGCCGAAATCAAGGCGGCTTACCGTTCCGGCCGTCTCACCAACGGCGTCGCTGCGGCTCTGGCGATCGCATGGGCGCTGGTTCGCGAAAAAGCCTCGGTGATCCATTACTCCCCGGGCATCCCTTTGGAGCACAAAGCCCAACTCGGCCACACCCACGCCCCCAGCGTGCAGTGGGCCGTGGATGAGGCCCTGAGGCGGCAAGGCAAAAGCGCCCGGGTCAGCGTGCTGACGCATGCACCGGACTTGCTGCCCCTGAGGGCCGAGGCAGCAGGCAGAGGGCAGGAATGACTCATCTTGGAGGGTTGAGGGTATGAGTGTATCAAAACTTCCAATCATCGGAATATCCATGGGCGATCCTTCGGGGATCGGACCCGAAATATGTGCCAAGGCGCTTGCCTTGAAAAACTTATACGCTATCGGGCGGCCGATCGTGGTGGGGGATGCCGCCATCGTCAAAGACGCGGTTCGTTTTTGCGGGCTGGGGCTGGCCGTGGCCTCCCGTAGCGAGGTCGCGGAGGCGGCCTTCGAGCACGGCACGATCGACGTGTACGATCTGAAGAACCTGCCGCTTGAGCAGCTGCGCCACAAGCAGGTGACCGCGGAACAAGGACGGGCCTCATTCGAGTATGTGGCCAAAGTGATCGAGCTTGCCATGGCCGGAAAAATCGATGCCACCGTGACCGGACCGATCAATAAGGCGGCCATCAACGCCGGCGGGTTCCACTACGCCGGTCACACGGAAATTTACGCTGATCTCACGCAAACCCGGGATTATTCGATGATGCTGGCGGAAGGTGACTTCCGCGTCGCGCATGTATCCACGCACGTTTCTCTGCGGATGGCTTGCGAACGGGTCAAGAAAAAACGCGTGCTGACCGTCATCCGCCTGGCGCACGAGGCGCTTCAGCAGCTGGGGATTGCATCGCCGCGAATCGCCGTGGCCGGTTTGAACCCCCACTGCGGGGAGGGCGGTCTTTTCGGAGACGAGGACGAACAGGATATCGCTCCGGCGGTGGCTGCCGCCCGAGCGGAAGGGATCAACGCCGAAGGACCGCTGCCGGCCGACACCGTATTCTCGAAGATGCGGGGCGGGATGTTCGACCTGGTGGTCGTGATGTACCACGACCAGGGGCACATCCCCACCAAACTCATCGGCTTTCAATATGACGATAAAACCGGCACATGGGGCCAGATGGCCGGAGTGAACGTCACCTTGGGTCTGCCGATCATCCGCGTGTCCGTCGACCACGGAACGGCCTTCGGAAAAGCCGGGGAGGGCCGGGCCAACCCCCAGTCGATGATTGAAGCGATCAAGCTGGCAGCCAGGCTGGCACTCGGCCGCATCAAGGATAGATGAATTTCTCAAAACGAAAAGGGTGGTCCACGAGGCTGTGGACCACCCGGCGAGAAAAGGAGGAGGTTGAGAAAGTTCAGGTGGTTGACTTCTCAACATCGGTTCGAATCCAATTCGAACCTATCCTACTGATCCTTTGAACCTGAAAAGGTTACATCCATTTTCAGGGGTGGTTGTTAACAAAAAAAAATGGTTGCGACTCAGCCAGTCGGCAGCCCTCTCCGCCTGCTCGCGAAACACCCTGATGAGATCATGCTATGTTCAGTGACCGCCTCAAGTGGAACGAAAAATACCGCCGGAAGGATTACCCGATGGAGCCGTCCGGCATCGTCAAGGAATACTTCGGGCTGGCCCCTGGAAGAGCGGCGCTGGACATCGCTGCCGGCAGCGGGCGCAACGCACTCTTTTTGGCCAGGCACGGGTTCGCGGTCGACGCCGTAGACATCTCGGATGAAGCGCTGAGTCTGCCGGCCGGCCGTCACCCGGCGGTCAGAAGCATCTGCGCCGACCTGGATACGTTCGACATCGCCCCCGGACGGTACGATCTGATTTTGAACGTTCTTTTCCTGAGCCGCCGGCTGTTTCCTCAGATCATTGAAGGCTTGAAACCCGGCGGCCTGCTGATTTTCGAGACCCTGCTCGAACCCCCCGGCGGCCATGAAGGCTCCGGGCACTGCCGGGATTATTTTTTAAGGGATAATGAACTGTTGCACAGTTTTTTGGCGCTGCATATCTGGCATTACCACGAGGAGCCATCGAGCGGCCAGGATCCTGTCAGGCGATTGGCCTCCCTGGTGGCGGCGAGGAATGGGTAAGGGCATTCCATGAGCTGGCAGAGTCTGCTGGGGGTGTGCACCTTTCTGGCAATCGCCTGGCTGCTGAGCGAACATCGCCGCCGGGTGAATTTCAGGCTCGTGGCCAGCGGCGTGCTCCTCACCTTCGTCACTGCATGGGTCTTGGTCAAGCTTCCGACTGGGGTGCGTGATCGGAATCATCGGCGCCTGAGCGGCCGGAGGTTTCATCGCGCCTTACGGCGGCGGCCCATCGGATGGCCTTGACACCCTTGGAGGGATTATCTATGGTGCAGGTCGAACTGCGACTTTAAGGATTCGAGGAGGAACCCATGGCCGATAAGAATAAATACGAGTGCGAAAACTGTGGGAAAATGATGGAAGTAAGCGCGGGGGGGAAGGTTCCGGAGTGCTGCGGCAAAGCCATGCGCACCGCCGAGAAGCTGCCGGTGTGCGAGCTGAGCAGCACCGCCGAGCACTCCCGGTTGGACGAAAGCGACGATGCCTGCGATGACGGTCGTTCCGGAGGCTGACTGCGACCTACTCCCGCGTTAAGTCCATGACGGGCTTTGCATACAGTCTCGCGACTCGCGTGCAAAGCCCGTTTTCAATTCACCGCCACCCAGCTGCCGGTATCGTTCCCTGCCGGTCGGCATCGATTGGTCTACGCAGCCATCGTATCCAAGAGCATGCCCGGTTCAAAAGGGCCAAAACTGGTTGTCGTGCCAGATGTCTTCGGTGAGTTCCCGGTCGATCTTGGCAAGAAAGCTCAGATGCTTGCCCTCCCATTCGGCCAGCCATTGATAGAGCGCTTTTTCATCGGGATCCTGAGTCTCGGACGCCCGACCGGAATAGACGTCAATGGCGTTTTTTTCCATTGACATGGAGGCTGCGATAGCCGCCGCTTCAAAATCGGCGGCGGCTATCTGGCGCTTGAGATCCTTGGTCAGGATTGCGGATAGGTTGTTGAACTCACTGGGTTCAACGAATTGATGTTGCTTGAATTTCTTGCCCGAGCGGTAAGACTTGAACTGTTCGGATAGAATTCTGACATGCTGGATCTCTTCTTCCGCCATCAGCTGGAAGAATTTCCTAACCGCTTCGCCGCTGGCTTGTTGGGCCACTTTCGAATAAAAGGCATGGCCGCGTTTTTCGAGGAGGATTGCATTCTTTAGGATCTCCGTGGCTCTGTCTTCGCTCATTCGCTTTCCTCTCCTTCGAGTTTTTTAGGCTTCAAGTTAGGCACTGAGGGTTTGAAACGCAAGCCCGAACGAGGCTCGTGAGTGGGCTTCCCCGTCTTTCCGCGGCTGCCCCAGAACGCCAGGGCATAGCCGAGGAGTGCGGCGCAAAGGATCCATTGCAAACCGGCGCTGATGGCGATCTGGGCGGCCGCGATCGATGCCAGAACCGAGGCGCACCCGTTGACGGCCCAGGCCAGGGATCGGTCGAGCGGGCCCTGCAGCAGAAACCGCATGCCGAGCGGGAAGGGTACCCCCATGGCAAATCCGGGGATCATCACGCTGAGCGACAGGGCCGCATAGCGCCAGATCTCGGGCAGCGCCAGGAGTCGATCGGACAGCCCCCAGAGCGTGGCAGCGGCCAGCAGCAAAGCCGCCGCGGCCGCCAGCAAGGCCGGCCGGATCCCGATGGATCCGAAGCGCTGCGCCCACAGGCCGCCCGCACCCGATGACACAAGCAGCACGGTCAGCACCACGGCCAGGCTGACCACGGGATCGCCGAGAAAGAACGTCCCGGCATAAATGAACAGAAGCTCGGCGAAAATGAACCCGGCGCCGATCCCCAGAAAATAAACCATTTCGGACGAGCCTGCGGCGCCTGCTTTTTTGGCGACTGCAACCGCCGGAATCAGCAGGAGGGCGCCGGCGACCGCCAACGCTTGCACGAACACGATCGCCACGACGATTTCTCCGGCCAGAAAGAGGGTGTGCGGCCGGCCGCCGAGCGATCGGTAAAGATCGCCGATTCGATTCCATTTCAAAAAACTTCCCGAAAAGGGCTGCAGGTCCGTCCGGGGCTCTACGTCGAGAAGGTACCCGGAAAAGAACTCTTCGGGCGTGCCTTCCCGGATGGCTTTTTCCAGATGCTGGATCTCGTCGAAATGATAGGGTGAATCGAAAACGTTGAAGCGGTTGGCGTCGGAGGGCTCGGCACCGTTGAGGTAGACGACATCAAAGTTCAATCGGCGGGCAAACTCGAGGACCCGCTGCGGACTCTGAATCGGACCCCGCGTGGCGAGCAGCGTGAAGGTGTCCCAGTTGCGCAGCATCGCGATGCAGCGCTCCGGTTCGGCTTGCCCGCATTCGAGCAGAGCCTTGCGGACCGTCGACCACAGCCGAAGCGCTGCGGACGGCGGCAGCATCAGCTTGCGGGAGACAACCAGAGCGCCCTGCGGTGTGAGCCGCAGCAGGCATTGCTTCAGGCCGTCTACGGTCAGCAGATGGTCCTGGTAGAGGGCGTCCGCGCCCGGCAGGGAAGCGCCCCAGCTTTCGATGTGGATCACATCGAAGGCGTCCTCGGTTCTTGCGAGCAGGGCGCGCGGGCTGTCGCGGACGACCTCCAGGCCATAGTGACGCCCGACCAGGTCGGCCAGATGCGGATCGGGCTGGACGATGCGAATATTTCGGGCTTCGGCGGCGCGGGCGCATGCCACCGCCAAGCCGCCCGACCCCATGATCAGCAGGGCCTGCCGGGGAACGCCGACGAGATCGTATCCGGAGAAGGAAAGCGTGAAACGCGCAAATCCACTGCCTTCAGCCGATTGCAGGTCGTAAAGAAAAAACGGTTGGTCCCGGTCGATGAACAGGGCCTCGGCCGACGGCAGGGAATCGGTATATTTCAGGCTGAGGCCGGGGGCAAAGCGCAGGTGCGGGCTTCGGACCCTTTCGATCCGTCCGCGGATGCCCGAAAGCGACTCGACCGCGCGGGTGTCTGGATACTGCAGCACGTGCGAGAGCAGTTTATACTCCGAGGATTTAATCGGAAGCCGGCTCTCGGCCGCCGGGGTCAGCAGCCACACGCCGGTGCCGCAGACCAGCCCCCATCCCAAGATGAAAGCCGCTCCAGACCAGCTCCGTCGCTGCGCAGCGGATTTGCGCGAAAAAACGGCGGGGACTCCGGATAGGGCTGCGGCCAATGGCACCAGGGCCGCAAATCCCACGATCGCCAGCTCGCCGACGGCCGCGACCAGGGCCACCGGCGCAAGGGCACCCAGAGCGGAGCCTGTCATGGAAGCGAAATAGATCGGCCCCGGGCGCTGCGGATTGGCGATGTACGCCAGCGCAACGATCCATCCGGCAATGAAAAAGGGCAGGATCAACATCAGATAGACGGCCAGCAGATAAACCAGCTGAACCGGCTCCAACATTAATCGATAGTAGTCCAGGGGCAGGCGCGCCAAGCCCAGGAAGGCGACGATGATCGATGCCGAGCACAGCAGGCTGGGCACGGCAAACTTGGCCGGACGGAGGTCGCCGGCGGGTTCGCTCGGGCGGGTCGGGCCGATCAGACTCAAAACGGTTCCGCTGGCCGCGAAGCCGAAAAGGGCAATGCTGATGACCATGAACGACAGGTGGTGCCATTGGCTGATCGCAAACAGGCGGGCGAGAAGCACCTCGAAGGCCAGCGCCGAAAACGAAACCCCGAATACGGCCAAGTGTGGCATCATTCAGGGGCGGCCTTTCTGCATGGCATGGCCCGTCATGGGAACGAAGAGAACCCCGGTGATCTGTTTGACCGCAACGTCTTCGCCTTGCTTGCTCACGAGGACGAGGTTTTGATACCCGAAGGGGCTTCCCAGGGGAAGCACCAGCCGGCCTCCGTCCCGCAGCTGCTTGACGAGCGGCGGCGGGATATGGTCCACGGCCGCGGTGATCATGATGGCATCGAAGGGTGCGGCTTCCGGCCAGCCGAAATAGCCGTCGCCAGGGCGACAGGTGATGTTTCGGTAGTTTAGTTTTTGGAGGATGTGAGTGGAGTTTACATAAAGTTTATGTTTAATTTCTATTGTGAAGACCTGCGCAGCCAGGCCGGACAAAACGGCCGCCTGGTAGCCCGAACCCGTGCCGATTTCAAGAACCCGGTCGGAAGGTTTTAAGCGGAGGGCTTCGGTCATCAGCGCGACGATATAGGGCTGCGAAATGGTTTGGCCTTCGCCGATGGGCAGCGGGTGATCGTTATAGGCGGATTCAACGAGGTCGCCCGGGACGAACTCGTGCCGGGGAACGGACCGCATGGCATCGAGCACCAGCGGGGAAGAAATGCCGCGGGCCTCGATCTGCTCGCGCACCATGCGATCCCGCGCTCTGATCGCTGCGGAGGGATCCGCCGGATCGGCCTGCGGCGTGCCATAGGGAAAAAGCAGAAAAAGGAGAAGCAGCAGGGTCGTTTTTTTCATATTGTCCCCCCAGCGCTCCGCGCGAACAGGCAGGAGCCACCTGAATCAAACCTATAGCATATGCCGGCAGCGGTTGTCAGGTCCGGCCGAAACCCGGCTGTTGGCTTCTTCTTCGGTTGTGTGCTATGGAATTCGAAATCCATGCGAATTGAGGCAATTTAAGGAGTTCGTGAATGGGACTCTTCGCTAAAGACAAAACGAGCGCCGCTCCGGAAACCGGAGAGCGCGGCGGCGGTGAAACTTCCTTTTTTGGGGCCAAGCTCATGGTCAAGGGCAAGGTGTCCGGCGGCGGCAACCTGATCGTGATGGGGAAACTGGAAGGGGAATTCGACCTGAACGGCGAACTGGTCGTGGCAGCCTCGGCGCTGGTCAACGGCGAGGCCAAGACCGTCAGCGTAACGGTGAGCGGCGGCTTCAGCGGCTCGCTCACGGCCAAGCAAAGAATCCAGCTTGAAAAAGGCGCCGTAGTGAGTGGCCGGCTGCAGGCTCCCAACCTGTCGGTCGCGGACGGGGCCGTGCTGAACGGCGAGATCGAGATGAAGCAGCCTTCCGAAGGCAAACCGGCCGCCGGAGATCCGGCCCGAAAACAAAAAAAATAGAAAAAGGACTCCTGCCGTATGGCCAAGGACGCAACCTCCGGAGCGACTTCGCTGGTGAGCCGGCCGATGGTGATCGAGGGCGAAATCAGCGGGGATGAAAACCTGCACGTCGACGGCCGGGTCAAGGGAATCATCCGGCTGACAGGTGACCTGTTCGTAGGGGTCGGCGGAGTGGTCGAAGCCGAAATCGACGCCCGCAACGTCATCATTCAAGGCACGGTTACCGGCAAGGTCCTCGCCCGCCGCCAGCTCGAGGTGCAGCCGTCGGGACGATTCAACGGCGAGTGTACGGCGGCCTCCTATGAAATCCGAGAGGGGGCGGTGTTCGAAGGGGTCTCCCGGATGATCACTAGTGCCCAACCAGACAATCTTACCCCGGCACCTTCTGCGCAGAAATCCAACAACCAGCCTTGACCCACTTCGCGCGAAGCGGTGCTTCGAGCCTCCGGGATGTTCGGGCCGGCCCTCCTTTGACAGCATTCCAATTGTCTCACCGACAGGCTTCGGGGAATAAACCATTTCGAAGCGAGGACAGCCTGATTTTCGTAGCGGGAACAATGAGTTAACACTTTGTACTAATTCGATTTTACTTATCAAATACCTTGACTTATCAAGGCGCCTATGGTCTAAATCAAAATTTGAATCATTGGGCGTTAGGGGTGGTTTTGGCGCATTTCAACTCATCCGTTCCGGGTTGCTGATGTAACTCACGGGGCGGAGCTATATAGAGGACGGGACGGCGCGAATGGAATTTCGTTTTGAGCCGCTGGCGATACCGGATGTCGTCTTGGTCACGCATGAAATATTCAAGGACCCGCGGGGCTTTTTCCTGGAAGGCTACCGGGAGGAGTCTTTTTTAAAGCGGGGCATCCCGCGCTTCGTCCAGGACAATCATGCCCGTTCCACCGGCAGGGTGCTGCGGGGGCTGCATTACCAGATCCGCCCCGCCGCCATCGGCAAGCTCGTGCGCTGCCTGCGCGGCCGGATCTTCGACGTGGCGGTCGACATCCGCAAGGGATCGCCCACCTACGCCAAGTGGGTCGGCGTGGAGCTGACCGATGAAAATTGCCGGATGGTCTACATTCCGGAGGGGTTCGCCCATGCCTACTGCGCGCTGACGGAGGAATGCGAGGTCTTCTACAAGACCACCGGCTACTATTCCCCGCAGCACGACCGCGGGTTCCGCTGGAACGATCCCGAGGTGAAGATCGAATGGCCGGTGGCCGAGCCCGTCCTTTCGGCCAAAGATGCCAACGCACCGCTGCTGAAAGATGCGGACAACAACTTTGAATAAAAAGCGCCTGCCATCTGAG
>CAZNAX010000066.1:0-14993 GCA_964570965.1 uncultured Desulfatibacillum sp. | reverse complement strand
GCACATCGGCCTGGACGATGCCCAGCTGGGTGTTGGGCCGGTTATAGACCGCGTAAACATTTTCAACTGAGCCGGTCGAGTTCGCAACGGTCAGGTTGATCCCCTGTTCGCTGACCAGGGTCTTCAGGTTCAATCCGAATTGATAGTAGGTCCCCTTCGCCCCACCGGTGATAATGCCCATATCAACCGCATGCGCCGTGGCAACAACATCCAGGCTCAGAAACAACAAAAAACACGCTCGGAAAAGGTTTTTTGCCATGGCACAACCTCCTCTATTTGATCTGCTGTTTGGCGCGGCCTTCCGGTGATAAACCTTTTAGGCAGCGCATACCGGTTTCCGGGGTGGATATTCAGTACGCCGGGCGGCGCGTTCTGCCCCTCTTTGAGGCAAATCTGATCCTGCGGGTTTCCGTTGCAGACTCGCCGAACTACCAGCGGCATGGGCTGATTGTGTGGGAACGATCGAACTCGCAAGAAATAATTATTTGCAAAATGCAAAATTTATACCAATGAATGTCTAAACAGATAAAATTTTAAATCTAATGATAACGAATAATTATAATAATTTCGGCGTTGCTTCGCTAAATGGTCTTACCTAAAATATACATTTTTAGGGTAAGAAGTATACAACCATTCGACTATCTGCAATTGAATGAATCAGACCAAGCGCATTTTTCGCTTGCTTTTGCTTTCCCTCGTATTTTAGGTAGCTTCAACCGCGGGCCCCCGCGGCGGAACCCGGGCCGAAGCGCACCTTCGTTCGGCCGCGTTTTTCGGTGGATTCAAACGATGGAAAATCGAGGCATTCCTTATGAGCAGGCCATCCGGCGTCGACGACGTGCTTGCCGTCATCCATGAGGTCGTTGAGAAAATACCCTTCAACAGAGTGCTGGGACTTACGGTGGAGTCGCTCGATCTCGATCGACCCTCCGTGAAGCTGGGGATGCGGGATGAGCTGATCGGCAACTTCATCCGCGGGTCGCTGCACGGCGGTGTCATTTCGAGTACCCTGGACTTCATGGGCGGCCTGGTCGCGTTTCTCAGCGTGCTGAAAACCCTGGACGGGCAGCCCGTGCCGGTGATGGCCGCCCGGTTTGCCAAGATCGGTACGATCGATCTGCGCATCGACTATTTGCGCCCCGGAATCGGCCGGAACTTCATTGCCACGGGCTATGTTCTGCGCACCGGCAAGAAGGTGTCGGTGACGCGCATGGAGCTGCACAACGAGCAGCGGCAGCTGATCGCGGTGGGGACCGGCGCCTACATGATCGCCTGAGCCGGTCGATGGCGGTTTCAAGGGTTTTCATTTTCCGGAATTTTTGGTAGAGATCATATGACCCTGCGGTTACGATCCGAAATGAACAGGAGGATTTGAAAATGGCCAAGGCCCAGGACGTGAAGAAGGATGTCAAGAAAAAAGCCCAGAAAACCCTCAAGGAAAAGCGTGCGGAAAAAAAATCCAAGAAAACTAAAGCCTGAAGATCGATAGCCATCGGTCGTTTTCGTCTGCTTGGAGTTCCTTTCGGGAGCGCAACCGCGCTTCGATGCACGGTGCGGAAGGTCTTTCGTCCACCTGAAATGGGGTTGCCGATGAAACGTCTTTCAGTCTGCCCTCTGGCCCTGGTACTCGTGGCGTTGGCGGCCCACATGACGACGGGCTGCGCGGTTGTGTTGATGGGTGTCGGCGCCGGCGCCGCCGCGACGGCTTATGTGATGGGGAAGTTGACCCAAACGTATGAGAGCGGCTATTCGGAAGCACTCCAGGCGAGCACGGATACCCTGTCGACGCTGAAGATTGCGGTGGTCGAGCGCGTCGGCGGCGAGTATCAAACCACCATCAAGGCTCGGCAGCCGGATGAAACCCCGGTCGAAATTGAGGTCGAACGAATCGAGGCCAACCGAACGGACATCGGAATCCGGACCGGCCATGTGGGCGTTTGGGATTACGAGACCTCCCGGCAGATCCACGATCTCATCGGCGAGCGGCTGGCACAGCACAAAACCAGCCGGGCAACTGCAAGCAACCAAGCGTGCCCGCCACCGGCGAAGCTCCCGGTGGAAACCCCGGCGGCGATCGGCGCACCAGAACCGGTCAAGAAAAAGGCTGTTGCAAGGGCCGTTGGCCCGGCGCCCACTCCTGCGAGCCGGGGCGCTACCGGCTTCAATCCGGATCTCACGGTCTTCTTCGCCAGCGGTGCCGATGAGGTTGCGCCCGGGGAGAATCAGAAGCTCGATCGGGTCGCCGCCATGCTGCGCGACCACCCGGGGCGGGTGGTCAGCCTGCATGGATATTCGGATGCCGGAGGCAACCCCGGCCAGAACTTCATTTTGTCCGTGAGGCGGGCGGACGCCGTGAAACGGTATCTGGCCGATAGGGGCTGCCCGGAGGACCGGGTGCTCATTATCGGTCACGGATCGGCCAAATTCCTGGGAACGAACGATACCGCGGCGGGCCGCCGGCTGAACCGCAGGGTGGAAATCGAAATCCACCATGCCCCGTAACGGGTGCCGCTGGATCTACTCCGACCCGTAGAGCCTGCCGAGAAAGTAATTCATCTGTACGTACCACCACGGCCAGTCGTGGTCGACATCCCCCCCCCAGAAGTCCACCCACGCGGGGATAGATTTCTCGCGGAAGCAGTGATCCAGCGCACGAGTGTCCTCGATGGCCTCCTGCTCCCAGGCGCCCTGGCCGACGCAGACAATGATGCGGCAGGTGCGGTACCGGTCCAAGAACCATGGATCGGACAGCCCCGGCAGGTAAGCGAGCGGCGAGTTGAAATAGACCGCCGGCAGGTCCGCAGCGCTCAGGCCGAACTCCGGCCGGTCGAGCCGGAACAAGCCGGAGAGGGCCACCGTGCCCCCGCAGGCATCCGGGTGCTTCAGGAGGAAATTCACCGCATGATAGGCGCCCATGCTGCAGCCGGCGGCCATGACCCGCGCCGCTGGCTGCCGGCAGTGCTGACGCACGAAGGGGATCACTTCCTGCACCACATAGCCGTCGTAGGCTTCATGCCGGGCGTTGCGTTCCGCCGGTGGAATCCCCCAGTTGTACCAGGAGTCGCCGTCCACGCTGTCGACCGCGAAGAGCTTGATCTTGCCTGAATCGATGTAGTCCGCGATCGCCGCGACCATCCCCATGCCTTCAAAATCGAAGTAGCGGCCCCGCGAGCATGGGAAAACCAGGAAGGGCTGGCCCCAGGAGCCGTAGACCTTGATCTCCATGTCGCGGTTCAACCGCGGACTCCACCAGCGGTGGTGTTCGATATGCATGTCGGATTCCTCCGGGCCATTGCGGCCCCCGCCGGCGGCAGGGGATTAAGACGGGGTATGGTGAATGAAGCGCACGACCTCCATCACCTGGTCCAGGCTGCCCGATCGGAAGATATAGCCCACATCCCCGAGGGCGCTGCTGAAGACTCCCGGTACGCTTTCCACCTGCAGCATCAAATGGCCATAGCGCGACAGAATGTCGTTATGACTGTAGGCATAAGAATGACGGCGTTTGCGGCTGGCGTAGCAGCAGTGGTATTTGCGCTCATACGGCAATTCGCCCCGCTGGTGCACCATCAGCTCGGCCCAGGCGCGGTAGATGTCGATATCGGCGCCGTAATTGAACATATCGGTCGTAAAGCCGCCGGGCGGCCGCATGTTGACTTCCAATGCCACATAGGCGCCGGAGGCGGTGAGGAAGAACTCGATGTGAAAAAAGCGCTCCCGGACGCCGAAGGCGGACAGGCAGCGCCGGCCGGCATCCTCCAGCGTTGGCGGGATGTCCCGCATGGAGTAGTAATAGATATGGCGCGCTTCGTTCACGGTTTCCATGATGCCTTGGCTGAACACGTGCCCCGTGCAGAAAACGGGGCGGCCCTCCGCATCCGCCAGCCCGTCGAAAGAGTGGATGGTGCCGGCGATGAATTCCTCCATCAGGTAGTCGACCGATGGCCGGCTGCGGAAGAAGGCTGCGAGGTCGTCTTCGGAGTCGATGCGGTAGGTGTTCAGCGCCCCCACCCCGACATCGGGTTTGGCGATGACGGGGAAGCCGGTCGCGGCGATCAAGGCCCGGGCCTCGTCGGGCGTTCCGACCACCTGACCGCGCGCGACGGGAATGCCGGCCGCACGGAAGCGTTCCTTCATTTTCGATTTGCGTCGGATGAAGTCGATTTCGTCGGAGCGCACGCCGGGAATGTTGAAATCGTCGCGGATGCGGGCTTCGGTGGCGAGCCAGTACTCGTTCAGGGAGTCGAAGCGTTCGATGCGGCCGTAGCGGTGCGTGTAATACCCGCACGCCCGCACCAGGGCGTCGTAATCGTGCATATCGGGCACATGGTAGTATTCGGTCAGCGCGGAGCGCGTTGGGCCGGACAGGCTTTCGGGCCGCTCGTCGCCGATGCCGAGCGCCTGGCCGCCGGCCTGCTTCACCTGTTGCCAGAAGCGATGGTAGTGCGGTGGAAAGTGGGGGGATAGGATAACGATGGTGCGAGCCATAACTATCCCTCTTGGCGTGCGGCGGCGGCAAGCTCACATGCTTCCGCTTCGTCCGAACAGCGGAAGATGTATCGAAAGCGTCCCATCACTTCCCAATAGAGGGGCGGGTTTTCGGCGTAATCGACGAGCCGATGCCCGAGGCGCTCCACCAGCTGGTCGTGGTTCAGCGCATGCGGCGTGTCCTTGCGGCCGATGAAGGCGACGACGTACTTTTTCGCCGGCGGCAGTTCCAGCGGCCGCCGCCGCAGCATGCGGGCCCAGGCGCGGTAGAGGTCGCCGTCGATGCTGTAGTTCATCATGTCGATGATGGCGCCGCCCGGCGGCCGGCAGTTGATCTCCATCGGCGTATAATCGCCGTCTCGCTCGAAAAACTCGAAGTGAAAAAATTTGCGCCGGACATTGAAACTCCGCACGAGCGACTGCCCCACTCGGCTCAGCCGTTCGGGGATGCGGCGGCTGACGTAAAAGAAGGTGTCCTTGCCCTGCGCATACTCGATCAGGCCTTCCCCGTAGATCAGGCTGTTCTCGAACCGGATGTTTCCTTCCGCATCGGTCAAGCCGTCATACGTGACGATCGGGGCATCCACGAACTCCTCCAGAAGGTAGTCTTCCCGGAGCTCCTCAAAGACAGCCGCCAGACGCTCCGGCCCGTCCACACGATGAGTTCCGCCGGCGCCGACGCCTTCATTGGGTTTCAAAATGACCGGATAGCCCAACTCCCCGGCCAAACGGGTCGCCTCCTGCACGGTGGAGACCACCGCTCCGCGGGCCACGCGCAGGCCGGATTCCTGAAAGATGCGTTTCATCACGGACTTCTTTTTCAGCCGGTCCACCTCGCGCAGGGTGATGCCGGGGATGGAAAGGCGCTCGTTGATGACCCCTTCCAGTCGCAACCAGGCTTCATTGTGCGACTCCACGAGATCGAAGGCTCCCTCGAACCCCTGAGCGTGTTTGACCTCCAGGATCTCGTTGATGGCCAGTTCGGCCGTGCGCCAATTGTTCAGGTCGGCCCGTGCGTACCAGCGGATGCACGCGCGCAGGTCCGCGGGCATGCTGTAGAAGTCGGCTTCGCCGATGGCCCACACCCGGATTTCCTCCTGGTGCAGGTGCTTGACGAAGTTGGCGAAGTTCGGCGGAAATTCCGGAGATATGTAGAGCACGTCCATGGCGGCCTTCATGCCAATTCGTCGAAGCGGCAGCTCAGCGTCACACCCTCGCCGTCGAAGGCGCTTTTTACCTTGTACGGGAGGGATTTGAACATCCGGATCATGCCCTGGTTGTTGGGTGAGGTGTAGGCCATGAGGCCGAAGAGGCCCTTCTCGCGTGCGCTGTCGGCCAGTTTGCGCAGGATCCGCCGGCCGACGCCTTTGTTCTGATACTTTTTGTTCACCGAAAAGGCGACTTCCGCCATGTTGATTTTTTCGATCAGCATGCATTCCCCGACGGCCACCACCTGGCCGAACCCGAACTCGCCGACCACCGCCAGCAGCGTCAGGTCTTTCACGTAGTCGACATTCGATCGGATTTCGACATCCGATCGCGAAAAACTCGTTTTCTCATGCCGAAACCGCGAAAAGATGTCCTCCTTGTCCAGACCGTAGTAGTGCTCCTGGATGCGGCGTTCGTCCACCGGCTTGGCGGGCCGGATGACGACCTCCTCGCCGTCGATCTCCAAGGCTTCCTCGAGCATGATCGGATAGACTCCCCGAACGGCCTCTCCCAGGTTGCGCTCCGGCCCGATCAGTCCCCCCTTCTTCGCCGCGGCGAACAATTCCTCGCGGAAGTTCGGGTGGGACACGCTGATCATTCCGACCACCCGCTCCTGCAGGCTTTTCCCGAACAGGTTGAACGCGCCGTATTCGGTCACGACGTAGTGAACATCGGCACGCGGCACCCCCACGTTGGTGTCGGCCAGCATGGGAACGATGTTGCTGCGTTGGCCGTCTTCGGTCGTTGCAAACAGCATCAAGATGGATTTTCCGCCCGGCGACCGCCTGGCGCCGCGCACGAAATCCACGGTGCCGGATACTCCCGCAAAAAAGGTTCGGGCGGCCGCTTCCACCTCCACCTGGCCGGTGAGATCCATGGTTCGGGCGACGTTCATCGACACCATCCGGTGGTGCCTGGCGATGATGAAGGGGTCGTTGACGTAGTCCGACGGCCGGAAGTCGACCGCCGGGTTGTTGTCGAGAAAATCATAAAGGTTGCGGGAACCGATGGCGGCGGAGGCCACCAGCTTGCCCTCGTTGAATCCTTTGCGGCGGTTGGTGATGACGCCCTGAGAAAACAGGTGCATCATGTCATCGGTCAAAAACTGCGAGTGGACGCCCAGGTCGTTTTTATCGCCCAGAGCCTGCAGGGTGGCCTGGGACGCCGCATCCAGCCCGATCTGAATTGTGGAGCCGTCCTCGACCAGCCGCGCGATCAGCTGCCCGATGCGGGTGGCGGTTTCCGAGGTGGGGCGGGATTCGACCGAAAGGAGCGGCTCTTCGTGTTCGACCAGGATGTCGACATCGTTGACGTGAATGAAACTCTGGCCGAGCACCCGCGGCATCTGGGGGTTCACCTGGGCGATCACCAGGTCGGCCGCCATGGCTGCGGCCTGGGTCACATCCACCGAGATCCCCAGGCTCATCCAGCCGAAATCGTCCGGCGGCGACACCTGAATCAGTGCCGCATGGATCGGAAGTTTTTTAGAAATGAAAAGATCCGGAACATCGGACATGTTCATCGGAGTGATGAAGCGCTGGTGGCGGGCAATCATCTCGGAGTTGGCGGCTCCGAGATAGATCGTGCGCAGATTCAGCGCGAAATCCTGGGTCTGGTCGGCGAGCGCACTCAAGGCGGTCGCTTCCGTGCTGAGCAGACGCACGATTTCCAGCCCGCTCAAGCGCGGGGCCGCCTCGGAGAGCGCGCGCACCAATTCCTGCGGCTGGCCGCAGGCGGAACCGATGAAAACGCGATGCCCCGACTTGATCAGGCGAATGGCGCCGGCGGCGCTGCGGCGCTTTTCCAGGTAGGCGTCCGCCCAATAAGTGGCTGTCGGCATGGTCGGCCTCCGATCCGATGAAATGAAGTGCAGACAAAAAGAGCAGGCTACTGGAAAAGGATAAGGTTGTCAAACATCGCCGGGGACTCATTCGGGCTTGGGTGCACTTTACAGTGCGTAAAAATTCTGGACACTCGGTCCGCGGCACGGATTGCCCCCGAACCTCGTGCAACTCAATTGTCCGTTTGCTTTCAGACAGTTGATTGCCCCACGGACGGATGGGTTCCTGGCACAGGGATTGCTCTTTCCTGCAGAGGATCATACGGTCCACGACATGATTTCATCGGCCAGCACGCATGGTCCGCATGCTGTACTCGACGCGTTCAAAACTGGTTGCGAGCTTCCTGGGGGTGTCTCTCCTGGTGGGTGCCGCTTCGCTTTTGATCGGAGTCCGCCTGGTCGACACGCATGTCTTCGGGGAAGCCTTGAACCGGGTGCGGCAGGATCTGAACGCTGCTAACGAAATGTATGCCACCCGAGCGAAGCACGTCAGAACCTCTCTCAGCATCACCGCCTTGGGATTCGCCTTCATTTCATCGGTCCGGGAACACCACACCACCGATTTGGCTTTGCGCCTGGAGCGCATGGCCAGACTGGCCGATCTGGATTTCGCCGGCATAGTTGCTGAAGACGGCACCACGCTCTGCCGAACCGGACCGAATGCCTTTCCCCGGCCCGGCCAGCGGCTGGAGAACCCGCTGGTTGGCGCCGTGTTGCAGCAGCGAATGTCCGTTTCAGGGACGGAGGTGCTTCCGGCCGAATTCTTGGTACAGGAAAACCATGAACTGGCGGCGCGCGCGCGGATTCCCCTGGCCGCCGACGCGCCGATTGCTTTGGGCACCCGCGAGGAAGTGTCCGCCGGGATGACGATTGCGGCGGCGGTTCCGGTCTTCGACGGCAACGTTTTTCTGGGGGCGCTTTACGGAGGGATACTGCTCAACCGCAGTGAGGTCTTTGTGGATACGGTGAGAGATACCGTCTTCCAGGGCGAGATTTTCAAGGGCCGGAGCATCGGTACGGCTACGATTTTTCTCAACGATGTCCGCATCGCCACCAATGTCCTGACGGCCGAAGGCAAACGCGCCCTGGGGACGCGGGTCTCCCCCGAGGTGAAGGACCATGTGCTCGGCCGGGGCAAGCTCTGGGCGGACCGGGCGTTTGTCTTCAGCGACTGGTTCATCACGGCCTACAGCCCGATCGAGACGTTTTCCGGGCGCCGCGCCGGCATGCTGTACGTCGGCGTTCTGGAGGAAAAATACACCGATATCCGCAGCCAACTGCTCACCGTCTATGTCCTGCTCACGCTGGGGATCATGCTGGCAGCGGCCGGTCTCGGATATTTCATCGCCAACCGTATCACTCGGCCGATCCAGGGTTTGATCAAGGCCAGCCGCCAGGTCAGCGAGGGCAACCTGTCGCCGGAGATCGGCCCCTCCGAGAAAGGTGAAATGGGCCTGCTGCAGAACACCTTCCGGGAGATGGTGGCCGCCATGGGCCGACGGCACGCTGACAGCCAAGCCCGCATCATCCAAACCCAAAAGCAGGCGAGCGTCGGACAGCTGGCGGCCGGCGTGGCGCATGAGATCAACAACCCGCTCACCGGTGTGCTGACCTACACGCATCTGCTGCTGCGGCGCAAGGACCTTGCGGCGGACATCCGTTCCGACCTGCAGATCATCGCCGAGGCGACCGAACGGGTGCGCAAGATCGTCAAGGGACTGCTCGATTTTTCCCGTCAGACCCAGCTGGACCCGGAGTCCACCGACATCAACCGCCTGGTGGCGGCCGCGATCGCGCTGATCGAAAACCAGGCGCTGATGAAAGGGGTGGCCATCAAGTTCAGTCCCGGGGAAAAACTGCCCCAGCTCACCGTGGACCGCAGCCAGATTCAGAGCGTGCTCATCAACATCATCATCAACGCGCTGGACGCCACCGAGCCGGGCGGGGCCATCCGGCTCTTTACGGCATCCAGTCTGACCGGCCAGCCGGCCGGCCGGTCAGGGGTCGAGATCACCATCGCCGACACCGGCAGCGGCATCCCGCCCGATGACCTGGACAAACTGTTCGAGCCGTTTTTCACCACCAAGCCGGTCGGTCAGGGCACGGGCCTGGGATTAGCGGTGTCCATGGGTATCGTCCAAGGCCACGGCGGCCACATCCGGGTCCAGAGCGAGGTCGGCAAGGGATCGCGATTCTTCATCTGGCTGCCGGCGGAGAAACGCAATGGGAATGCGAGTGCTGGTAGTTGACGACGAGGCCATCGTCCTCAAGAGCTGCCAGGCGGTGCTGGAGGCCGAGGGCTGCGAGGTCTCCCTGGCCGGATCGGTCGCCGAGGCCCTGGCGTTCATCGAAGCGAAGCCGCCGGCGCTTCTGCTGGTGGATGTCAAGATGCCGGTGCAGGACGGCATGCATCTCATGCGTCGTCTCCAGCAGATGGGCATCGACATTCCGGTCATCGTCATGAGCGGCTATTCCACCTCGGCGACGATACGGGAAGCCGAGGGCCTCGGCGCCGTGGCTTTCATTTCCAAACCCTTCACGCCCGATGAGCTGACCGCCGCCGTCCGATTCGTACAGAAGAGATGGGAAAAGGAGGACGACCATGCCCAAACCGAAAATTCTGGTGATTGACGACGAACGCATCGTCATCGACAGCATCATCAAGATCCTGAAGGAGGAGCGCATCGACGTGGACTTCACCCTGAGCGGCCGCCAGGGAGTGGAGATGGCCCTACAGAAGGACTATGCTCTGGTGTTGAGCGATCTGCGCATGCCGGACATCGGCGGCATGCGGGTTCTGAGGGACATCAAACGCGCCAAGCCGAAACTTCCGGTGGTGATCATCACCGGCTATGCGACGGTGCCGTCCGCCGTCCAGGCCATGAAGCTGGGGGCCGCCGAGATTCTGGAAAAGCCCTTTTCGCCGGATGGACTGGTGTACACGGTCCAGAAGGCCATGGCGCCCTCGCCGGTGGAGACGGTCGAAGAACAGGGAGTGGTTCACCGGGATGAAATCCTGCGCCTGCTCGAACGCGCGGCGGCCGATCAGAATCTGGTCTACGACCTGATGCATTGCGGGGCCGACGCGCTGGCGGACTACCAGTTGACGAACGCCGAGAAGCTCGCCCTCCTGACGGCCGATATCGAGTGGATCGAGAAGCACGTCGGGCAGTTGTCGGCCACGCAACGCAAGTGGCTCGACGCACGACGCAACAGCGAAATCTGGTAGCATTTGAACGGGCGCTTCCATTCGGTCTGTATGATGATGGCCTGCGGCAGTTGTGTCCTGCGGCATTTTGGTCTAAAATAGTAGGTATGCGCGTGCCTAAGAATTTCAGCGACGGAGGTGGCCCGATGCGGGCCGTGCGCAGACCACTTCTTACCAATTGCCGCTTCCCCTGGGAAGGGGGTGGGGGAGGAGCGAGGATGGCCGAGGGACCGGAATGAAACGATGGATGGTAGCGTTCGTGTTGGTGCTTTTCGCGTGTCATGGCGCATTCGGCGGCCAGACATCCCCCCAGAAGAAACCCGTTCCAAAACGCAGGGCCCGGCCGGTGGCGGCCGTGGTGAACCCCGAGCCGAAGCCAGCCTTTGAAGCCTTCGCCGTGGCGGATGCCGTCGACGGTAGCGTGCTGGAGGGGCAGAACATGCACCTGCGCTGGCGTCAGGCCAGCCTGACCAAGCTCATGCTGGCTGCCGTCGTCGTGGACAAAATCGAACGCGGCGAACTGCGGCTCAGCGATGCCATCACCGCTTCCAAAAACGCCCAAGGCATGGGTGGAACCCAGGTGTTCCTGAAAGCCGGTGAAACCTTTACGTTGGATGAACTGATGACCGCGGCCATGGTTGAGTCCGCCAACGATGCCGCCTATGCCATTGCCGAACACGTTGCCGGCAGTTCAGACGCCTTCGTGGCGCTGATGAACCGCAAGGCGCGGGCGTTGGGTATGACGGACAGCGAGTTTCACTGTGTCCACGGACTGCCGCCGTCCAATGGCGGCTCCGAAAACCTCACCACGTGCAACGATATGATCCGGCTGGCGCGGGAGGTGCTGCAGCATCCTCAGATCCTCCATTGGACTTCCATCGAGCAGACGACCTTTCGCAACGGGACGTTGGTGATTACGAACAAGAACAAACTGGTGGGCCGTGTGCCCGGCGTCGACGGGCTCAAGACCGGCTACACCCGGCGGGCGGGGTTCAATATCGTGGCCACGGGCACCAACGGCGACCGGCGGTTGATCGTGGTCGTTTTGGGCAGCCCCGAGTCGCGGGTGCGTGACGCATTCGCGGCCGAAAAATTTCGTGAACACATTCGGCTCCATCCTGCCGCGCGTGACCATGCGGAGGAGCGGACCGCATCCGGCGGATGATGCCAAGCAGATGCGGGATCGCGGATGCCGGGTCATAAACGGAAATGATCGGTTGCCCGGCCGTAACCCTCACGATGCCGCTGACCGCGATGCGCCCATCCCGGTTCGGATCGCTTCCGTCACCTGGTCGGCCGTGTAGAAGTCACTTTTAAAAATCGGCCGCCCATCGGCTGCAAACACCACCAGCAGCGGGATCGTCAGGCTCCCCGCATCCTGAAGCATTTTTCTTCCCTCGGGGTTGCTTCCGGTCAGGTCCACCTTGATGGGCAGGATCGATGGCCCCGAAACCAGCTTCACTAACTCCGGATTGCCCCAGACGCTTTGCTCCAACGCCTTGCAGTTCAGGCACCATTCCGCGGTGAAGATCATCACCACCGTTGTGTGTTCCTTGAACGCCTGGTCCAGCCGCTGCGGGGTGTAGGAGGCCCATGCGATCGGTCCGGTGTCGGTTAAGCGTACGGCACCCCAGAGACAAAGGGCCACCATCGCCGCCCCCAGCGCGGCCCAGGCGGCTTTTGCCATTTTTCGGGACGATAGCGAAATGGCACGAAGGCCGGTCCAGGACCCCGCGGCGGCGCACAAGATCATCACGGGCCACCAGTGCAGTCGGCTGGGAGGAGCGGCAGGATCCGACAGCAATGCGTTCAGGCCGATGCCGATGAAGTAGGCGGCCGCCGCCAGCATGAGGAACGCCATGGCCTGCTTCAGCAGTTCGCTTCCCGGGCCGGTCTTTGGCAGGCGGCGGACCAGCTGGGGAAACGCGGCCAGCAGGGAGGGCAGGCCCATGCCGGCGCCGATGGCTGCGAACGTGGCGATGGTGACACCGGGTTCCTGGGTGGCGGCCCAAGCTGCCGCCGTCCCCATGAACGGCGCGGTGCAGGGCGTGGACAGCACGGCGGTGAGCACGCCGACACCAAGGGCGCCTGTCAGGGTTTCCTGGCGCGGGTTGAGCGAGTAGATGAAACCGGGCAGTCGCACGGAATAGACGCCGAGCATGCCGACGGCCATGGCGCTGATGACAATTCCTACGCCGATGGTAAAGACCGGGTACTGGAAGAGTTGGTTGGTGGAAGTGAAACCGATGGCCATCGAGACGATGCCGCCGAGGGCGACCCAAAAAGCCAGCACCCCGGCAAATGTGAATAGCCCCAGGCTCAGGCAGCGCCGACGGTCGGCGGCAGCGGCGTTGGACAGACTGATGAGCTTGATCGGAACAAGGGGCAGCACACAGGGCGTGAAGTTGAGCAGAAAGCCGCCGACAGCGGCCATCACGAGCAGCAAAGCCCACCCCCAGGCGGATGCCGCGTCCAGCATGAAACCCCAGCCGAAAACATCGAACCGGATTCCGGCTGTGGGCGCCGGCCGGTCCCATGCCGCAAAAAGATCCGGGTGGATCGCTGTCGATCCGTGCCCGGCCGGAGCTATCGCGAGCGCGGCATCCAATTTTTCCCGGCGGGGGAACAGGCAGGATGAGGTCGAGCAGGCCTGGAACTGAACCTCGATCTGGATTGAAGCCTCTCCCGGGGGCGATGCCGAATCGATGCGCACCGGCAGATAGATGACGGCCCGTCCCCCGAAACTGGCGATGGGGTTGTCGATAAAGTCGGCGTCCAGCGGAGTGGCCGCGGGATAGCGCGGGCTTTCGGCGATGAGGCCTTCGGAGGCGGCTGTCGGAATCACGCGGGTGGGAAACGGTTTGAAGTCCCGGATTTTGTTGAGTTGGGCGGCATCCGCGATGACGTGGTAGCCCTCTTGAATGGTCAGAACCACGGCCAAGACAGCGGAATCGCCGGGTCGAGCGCGGTCGACCGACCAGGCGGTTGACAGCGCCACGGGATCCGGTTCGTCGGCCGGCGCCGGCGAGAGCAATACGTCGGACGGCCCGACCGCCGCCGCGGCGCAGAAAGCGAGGGCCAGAAAACACCCGGTCCACCCGCAGATGGCTTTTTTTCGCATGAAAGCACGATAGCACATTTCGGCCGATTCCATCCAGCCCGAAAGAACCGCCGGAAGGGATCGCTGCCGGCAGAGGGGGCTTTTCGGCAGGGGGGAGGGGCTGCGCGGCAAGAATGAAGCGCAGGTTGAAAAATTAAATCCATAATTGACTTTTAAACTATATCTTTGTAGACTGAAAAGATTGAAAAAAATTACCGCGGTGCGCCGCAGCAAAGCCTGTTCCGTCATATCGGCATCGGCGCCGCAGGATCGAGGAGAGCCAGACATGAGCATCAGCATTCCCAAGGAGAAGTTCTTCTTTACCTCAGAGTCGGTGACCGAGGGGCATCCGGACAAGGTGGCCGACCAGATCTCGGACAGCATCTTGGATGCCATCATGGCCGAAGACAATCGTTGCCGGGTGGCCTGCGAGACGCTCGTTACCACCGGCATGGCTTTCATCGCCGGGGAGATCACGACCAGCACCTACGTCGAGATGCCGCAGATCGTGCGCGACACCATCCGGGACATCGGCTACAACTCGTCCAAGATGGGCTTCGACTGGCAGACCTGCGCGGTGATGACCAGCATCGACCATCAGTCGCTGGATATCGCCCAGGGGGTGAACAAGGGTGACGGGCTTTACAAGGAGCAGGGCGCCGGAGACCAGGGCCTGATGTTCGGCTATGCCACGGATGAGACGCCCGAGTTCATGCCGATGCCCATCATGCTGGCGCACAAGCTGTGCCGGCGTCTATCCGAAGTGCGCAAGAACGGCCAGGTCGATTTTTTGCGGCCCGACGGCAAGGCGCAGGTCACCCTGGAGTATGAGGATGGGGTTCCCAAACGCGTGGACGCCGTGGTCATCGCCGCCCAGCACAAGCCGGATGTGGAACAGGAGGCCATGCAGGAGGCCTTGATCAATTCGGTGGTCAAGAAGGTCATCCCGGCCGAGCTGATGGACGCCGATACGCGCTACTACATCAACGCCACGGGCCGGTTTGTGATCGGCGGCCCCATGGGCGACTGCGGGCTGACGGGCCGCAAGATCATCGTCGACACCTACGGCGGCCAGGGCAGCCACGGCGGCGGCTGCTTCTCGGGCAAGGACCCCTCCAAGGTCGACCGCAGCGCGTCCTACATGGCGC
>CAZNAX010000065.1:0-15581 GCA_964570965.1 uncultured Desulfatibacillum sp. | reverse complement strand
CGCCTGCGCCTTGCCATAATGCGCCTGCTTCTTCTGCTCATCCGAAGAACAACCGCCCGTGATCGACCACGCAACGAGCACCGCCACCGCACCTAGTTTGAAGCAATTCATTCAGGTTCCTCCCCAAAATCGGTTGAATCCGTTTTATCTATCTGAAGCATCCGGGGGTTTTTTAAGACTTGACGCGCGTGAGGCCGAACACCCGCTAAGAGTTTTCGTGGAGAACTTTCGCCAGAAACTGACTGAGCTCGGCAATGTCCGCCGGCTTGGTCAGATAGCCTTTCAACAAGCTGCGGTCGAGCCGGTCCGGTTGCTTGCCTTGAGCCGGCTCATAACCGGAAAACATTACGATACGGGCCTGAGGATCGATCTCCAGAAGCCGGTGCGCGCACTCCATGCCGTCCATCCCCGGCATGTTCACATCCAGCAGCACCACTTCCGGACGCCATGCTGCGTAAAGGCTCAACGCCTGGACACCATTTTCGGCGAACAGCGGGCGGTAGTTGAGCGTTTTGAGCAGGCCTTGCATCGCCCGCAGGATTTCGGCCTCGTCATCGACCAGCAGGACGCATTCGCCTCGACCGTGGATTAGCGCCCGTCCATCCTCCGCCTTCGCGTCCTCCGCCGCCTGCACTGATGGAAAACGCAAAACGAAGGTGGTCCCAGCCCCTGGGCGCGATTGGATATTGATCGACCCGTCGTGGCTTTTGATGATGCCGTAAGCGGTGGACAGCCCGAGTCCCGTGCCTTTTCCGATCGGCTTCGTGGTAAAAAACGGGTCGAAGCATTTTTCGATGATTTCACGGTCCATGCCGATGCCCGTGTCGGTTACATGTACGACCGCATGCGGGCCTTCGCGCCGGGCCTCGATCCGCAGCACGCCGCCGTTCGGCATGGCGTCTCGAGCGTTGGTGCACAAGTTCATCAGGACCTGACTCAGCCCGGCGGTGTCCCCCAGGATCGCCAGGCGTTCCGGAAGATCGACCTGAATTTCGATCCGGGCCTCAAATGATTTCCCGATGATCTGAGACGTCTCTCGAACCACGGTCACCAGATCGACGGCTTTGTACTCCTTGTTGATCTGCTTGCGCGAGAAATGCAGCAACCCGTCTACCAGGCGTGAGCCCTTCTTGACCGAGGAATTGATGCGCCCGGTGATTTCCTGCAACGCCGGCTGATCCTTGTGGTTGAGCTGGATCAGCTGGCTGTTCACCAGAATCTCGGTCAGGGTGTTGCGGAAATTGTGGGCCACTCCGGCGGCAATCGTTCCGATGGCTTCCATCTTCTGCACATGCTGGAGCTGCAGCTCCAGGCGCTTGCGCTCGGTGATGTCGGTGATCATCAGGATGACCGTCGCCTCGTCACCCTTCACCGGCAACTTCTTGACGATCACCTGCCGGCCGTTGAACTCAAGCGGCTGGTTCACGCCGGTCTCGGCCGACAGCCCCGGGACTGACGCAAAAAGGCCCTCGATCCGATCACGAACGTTTCCCGTGAACAAATCCGGCGGATAGACGGTCAGCAGTTTCTGCTGGGGGATTCCCAGCAGGGCGACGGCTGCCGAGTTGGCATAAACGATTTTGCCGGCATACACCTCGAGGATGCCCTCGGACATACTTTCAAGAATCGTTTCCAGATGACGGTTGCGCGAGAGCAGCTCTCGGGTGAGCTGGCGGGCATAGACGTGCTCCAGGCCGACCACGGGTTTAGGCGCCGCCGCCGTGGGCGGATTCTCGGAGGCCCGGATGGCCGAAAGGAAATTCTCGGCCATGGCACTGAAAGGGCCTTTGGCCACGTAGTAGTCGGCTCCGGTATCCTGGAAATTAAAATCAATCTCGGCCACCGCCGCCGAGACAATTACCAGAAAGCAGCTCTTCAAAGCAGGCTTGCTGCGCACGATCTGAACCAGCTTGTCCCCGTCGATTTTGGGCATGATCAGATCGAAGAACATGATATCCGGGGTGAAACCGGAGAGCACGTTCAGCGCCTCGAACCCGTCGCCCGCCGTTATGACCTCATGCCCCTCCCGGGCGAGCAGCCTACTCGCAAAGGTCAGAATGACACGGTCATCGTCGACGACCAATATTTTCTTCTTCTTCATAAGCGCTTTTTGAATCCTGGCCGCTGCGTGATGGATCGATTATACCTCAGGCCGCCTGAAAAGCCTATTGTCCACTAACGAAATCGTGGCGGCACCATTTCGAGTTCGAAGCTCCATGCTCGTATTAGTAATTTTCGTGCCCACTGGGCAGTCTTTCCCTGATCAATCGGCGCAGCCGAACCTCCAGCCGCCTGACTTCCGCCGCCAGCTCTTCGATCAACGCCTCGACGCCGACAAGGTCTCCGGACTGGCCCTTGGTTTCGAGGTGAAAGGCCTTTCCAGCGGCGCCTTCGTCCTGGAAATTCCGCAGCACCCCCTTCAACGAATGGGCGGCCCGCCGGAACGTGGCCGCATCGCCGCTTTGCGCGGATGCTCGCAGGCTGTCCAGCTGGCGCGGGTAGTCGCTGAAAAACACCTCCGCGACCTCCGCAAAGAAATGCCAGTCGTTCTCGAAGGCTTTCAGGACCCCCGGCACCAGCTCCTCGCCGGCGCTCGCCGCTTCGGGCGGTGAATGCGCCGCCGTCAGTCGCTCGATGATCTGCTTCAACTTCTCGGCATCGATTGGCTTGGAGAGGTATTCGTCCATCCCCGCCGCCAGGCAACGCTCCCGGTCGCCTTTGATGGCATGAGCCGTCATGGCGATGATCGGCGTGTGCCGGTTGCTGCCGGTTTCCATCCGCCGGATGGCTGCCGCCGATTCCAGACCGTCCATCTCCGGCATTTGCACATCCATAAGCACCACGTCAAAAACCGCCTTTGAAACTTCTGCCACGGCTTTGCGGCCGTCATCGACCAGCACCGTCTTATGCCCCCAGCGATCCAGCAGCCGCAGAATGAATTTCTGGTTGACCGGGGTATCCTCGGCCACGAGAACCCGCAGGCCGCGTACGATGCCACCCGGCGGCACAATGGCGGGTTGCTCCCTGGCGGAAAGCTCGCTGACAGCCGGAGGCGCAGAGCCGATTTCGGAGGCGGAGGAAAGCGGGCCGGACCCGTCCGCCTGGGTCCTGACCAAGGCCTGCATGAGTTCCCGAGATCCGAACGGCTTGAGCAAAGTCGCACTTACGCCAAGACCGGCGCATTCCGATTTGCGTTTGAGATGCGTGAAGGTCAGCATCAGAATCACGGGCCCGCAAAAGCCGGCATCCCGGCGCAGCCACGCAGCGTAGGAAAAGCCGTCGGTTCCTGGCAGACCGGAATCCACCAATACCACTGCGGGAGGCGCTTCCTTCAGAAACTTCCGCCGCGCTTCCTCGGCGCTGCCCGCTGCGCGGACCTCCATTCGGTGCCTTTCCAAAATTTCCATGACGATGCGGCGGGCCGGCGCGTTATCGTCTACCACCAGCACCGACTTCCCTTGAAGGCAGTCCGTCGGCAAGACCGTAGGAGTCGCTTCCCGCAACTCCGGAGCACGGTTGAACAGCGCGGTGAAACCAAATGCGCTCCCGTGTCCCGGGCGGCTGCTTAGAGCGATCTGCCCGCCCATCATCCGCACCAACCGGCTGGAGACGGCAAGCCCCAGCCCCGTGCCACCGAAGCGCCGCGCGACCGCGGGGTCGCCCTGATCATAAGGTTTGAAGATGCGGTGCTGCTTGTCCGGCGCCACACCGATTCCGGTATCGGTAACGGTGAACTGCAGACGGACCTCCTTCGGTGTCTGCCCCCGCAGGGACACGTGCACGATGACCTCTCCCCGCTCGGTGAATTTGATGGCGTTATCCACCAAGTTCAGGACCACCTGCCTCAGCCGATTGGGATCTCCGATGAGCCGGTCCGGCACAACCGGCTCCATGCGGTAAGCCAGCTCCAGCCCCTTGAGATGGGCCTTCATGGCCATGATGCGGACGGATTCATCCAAGAAGGTTTCAATGCTGAAACGCGTTTGCTCCAGCTCCAGCTTTCCGGCCTCGATTTTGGAAAAATCCAGTACGTTGTTGATGATTGAAAGCAGCGCATACGCCGAAGACTTAACGACGTCGAGGTCTTCGCGCTGGTCGGCGGTCAAGTCGGTACCCAACTGCAGCTCGACCAGACCGATGATCGCGTTCAGCGGGGTACGGATTTCATGGCTCATACTGGCCAGAAACTCGCCCTTGGTGCGGCTGGCGGCCTCGGCCGCCAGTTTGGCGCGCATCAGCGCTTCGGCGCGTTTGCGCTCGGTGATATCCCTGAGAAACACGCTGAAGCCGGAAGGCCTCCCCTTGCGATCCTTGAGCAGGGAGATGGAGGATTCTGCAAATCGTTTGGAGCCGTCACGGCGGGCGAGAACCCAATCCACGGATTTAGCCGTCTCCGCAGAGGCGAGCACCCTTTCAAAGGCTTCGGACAACCGACTGCGGCTGGAGGCATCCGCCACATCGCTATGCGCCTTCCAGCCCAGTTCGTGCGCAGGATAGCCAAAAATGTCGCACGTGGCGTTGTTAAAGAAGATAAAGCTGCCCTTGAGATCGAGTTCGAAATACCCCACCGGCGAATTTTCGATGATGAGTCGAAACCGTTCTTCGCTTTCTCGCAGGGCAGCTTCAGCCGCTTGGCGTTGGTTAATGGTATATTGGGCGTGCGAGCCGAAAATGGCGAACAGGCAAAGGATGGTCAAACGACTGTATATGGTGCTCGGCCCGGTGCCGAGAATGCGCTGCATGAAGTCGACATTTACCTGGAGGAAGATGGAAAGGATCGATTCGAATATCGTGTAGAACAGCGCCAGGCCGATGCCGATCAACACCATCTGGTCCCAGAAACGGACGCGAATCTTTGGTGTGTTTTTCATGCGCGTTGCCAACGCCCGCGGGTCTGAACCAGTTCCTGCTGTTGCTTGATCAATGGGTGATGTCGTCAGGTAAGCGTGCCAACAATCACGCCTCTTCCTGGTTTTAGTAGGTTCTTTAGCAAGGCCTGGTGAAGGATGCAAGCGCACGGGCGGTTGATGGCATCGATCCGCGCGCTGGGCCGGTGTCGATTCGCCGAGGAGGAGGTAGGGCCAAAGCGCAAAAGAACGAATGAAGTTGCCGCGCTAAGGGAGGGGAGCAGCACCTTGCGGATCGGTGGCTTGACTCACTTCGATTTCAGCGATGATGCAAAGGCGCTTGTTTTCTCGACGGTCACGTCCGCTGCGCCGGTCCGTGCCCCTACGCCGCTCTGGGATATAGCAAGTGTAGGAAAAAGTTCGCCGATCGACACCCGATCGCCGCCCTCCAGCTTCGACGAGGGCCACGTTTTCAGTTCCCGGCTGCATCGAAAATTCTCATTGAAATTTGTAGGTTATTTGGGATCGGCGGTTTGGATTCCCGCGCCTGATTTCAAGGAGAACCACCCAAGCATTTTACATGCCACTCCCCTTGCTCAATTCGGCAAAGAATATTCCTATCTCTCTGTATTTAATAATCAATATTGTTTTAGACGGCAGCCAGTAGATACAAAAGGGTATCGTCGGAAGGATTCAAATAAAACGCATTTGTGAGAGCTTGATTTCTTTATTTTGGTAAAATTTTTATCTAAGCAGGGCACTTACTCCAAAGTGTCTGGCGGGGGTTTGATTCCCAGATCCTTTATTTTATAGAGAAGGGTTTTGTAACTGATCTTAAGAATTTTAGTGGCCTTGCTGCGGTTCCATGCGGTCTTCTGCAAAACGTAGGAAATGACCTCCCGCTCTACCTGGTCCATAGCCCTCTTGCGCACCTTCTTCAACGCAAGGGACGAAAGGTCCCCAAGGTCTTTGGTGTCGATGGCCTGTGGGGCGGTGATTGGCGCGGCACACGGGGAGGTCGGCGCGGCGGCCCCAGCGTTTTCGTCGGGCACGTTCATGAGCGCACTGATATTTTCTTCGCCATCGCCCAGAATCATGATTCGCTTAAGCATGTTCTGCAGCTCGCGCACATTCCCCGGCCAGGAATAAGCGCAAAGGCGATCAATCGTTTTTTGCCTCGGCATAACCAGTTCCCGAGCATTGAATTCGCGCCGGTATTTTTGGATGTAGTAGTCGATCAGGAAGGGGATGTCCTCCTGACGATTGCGAAGAGGCTCGATAAGGATTTTGATTGCGCTCAGCCGGAAGTAAAGATCCTCCCGGAACTTTCCGGCCGACAGATCTTTTTCCAGCTCATGGTTGGTTGCCGCAATGACCCAGGCGTTGGTCTTAACCGTTTTTTCGGACCCGAGCGGAGTGAAATCTCCGCCCTGCAGGACATGCAAGAGCTTAGATTGCAGCGGCAGCGTCATGTCGCCGATTTCATCCAAGAACAACACCCCGCCATGCGCCTGCTCGAATTTTCCCCTGCGGCGCCGTTCCGCTCCGGTGAAGGCCCCCTGTTCGTAACCGAACATTTCGCTTTCAAGAAGGCTGTCGGGTAGCGCAGCGCAATTCACCTTGACAAAAGGTTTGCCGACACGGTCGGATTTTTGATAAAGACTCTGGACGACCAGCTCCTTGCCAACCCCGGTTTCCCCGCAAACGACGGTGTTGAGACCGGTTTGTGCGACCCGGTCGATGAGTTCCCGGATGCGATGGATGTTCTTGCTGACACCGATCAACTCATTATCCATATCGATCCAACCTCTCCTTCGCCGGCTTTAGGACAGGAACAAAAAGTGTGTACTAAACTACATAATACCGGTGAAATTTAGTTTTGACAATAGCTAAATTTTAATATGGAATAGTAATCGCTATCGTCCCGTCTTGATTTCACTTGCGCTTCAGCCGACGGTCTTGTATTTTCAGCCGCGCTGAGGGCCGAATGAATTGGTGCATCCAGCGGGTTCGATTGCTCCAAACGCAGCGTGCAGTGTTCTTCTTGACTTCTCACGCATTTTATGAATTAATTAATAAGGTTATTTAATGCGGTTTTGAATTCAACGGAGATAATCGCCTTGGCCAAGCAGGATGAGCTATCGTCAACCGAGAGGCTCTTGGAGCTGATTCGCGACTCGGACGCAGAGACCCTTCCCGCTGGTAGCGGGGAAAAGCCGAGAGGCCGGCCTTGGCCCACCCTGCTGAGCAGTTCGTTTTCCTTGACCCGTGGCAACCTCGCGGTAGGGGTGGACCTGGGCCGGGAGGACCTTAAGCTGGTTAAGGTCAAACGAATCTCGGAGCATAAGATCGAGCTGATCGAGTTCGTGCGCGTCCCCTTTGATCCTGAAATTCCAAGAGACCATCCGAGTTTTCCGCAGTTCTTGGGGTCGGCACTTTCGAAATTTTGCGGCACGGCCAAAACGGTCGAATTGTGGACGACCATTCCTTCGGCCCGGGTGGAAACCCGCCACCTCAAGATTCCGAAAGTCTCCCCGAACCAAATTGCAAATTCCGCCTTCTGGTCCTACCAGAAGCATTCCGCCTTCAAAGAACCAGAGACCATTTTCGATTTCGATTTATTGGGCGAAGCCGAAGAGGGCGGTGTAAAGAAAATCGCAGTGATGGCCTATACGGCCCCGCGCCAGGTGGTGGAGGAACTTCAAGAGTTGTTCCTTCGCGCTGGCTTCCCGTTGACGGGCATCTCCATTGTCCCTTTTGCTTTTCAGACCCTGCTGCGTTCCGGTCGGATCCAAACCCATGGCGTTGCGGTCTCCAGCCTTTACATTGGCCGGGACTGGTCGCGCATTGATATCTTCTCCGATGGAAACCTGTTGCTGTCACGCGGCATCAAGGCCGGCATCCGAACCATGGTCGAGGCGTTGCAGCACGAGATCGAGCAGAACTGGTTTGAACTCACGCTGGCTAAATCGCCGACGACTGACCAGAACCGCATTCGGGCCATTAAAACGCGGCTGAAACAGGAGTTGGAAATCGCCCAGAGCGTATTTTTCAGTCCGGTTCACGAACCTGCCGCGGAGGCCGTGGCCGACAGGCAGCTGGCCATCAAGGAGGAGCGAATTTTTCAAATGATCCTGCCGGCCCTGGAGCGGCTCGTGCGGCAGGTGGAACGAACCATCCGGCATTTTGGAATCAATTTCGACAACGCCCGAGTAGAAGAAATCTATGTCTCCAGCGGTGTCGAACTGCATCCGCGCATCCTGGATTACATCAGCGACGAACTCGGCCTGCCGATTGAGATCATCGACCCTTTTGCGGAAGGTGAGCATTTCACCGCGCTCTCGGCCGCCCCCGATTCCGGCGCGGTGAAAAGCTCGTTTGCGCCGGCGCTTGGAATGGCGCTGGCCAATAATTCCATCACTCCCAACTTCCTTCATACCCACAAGGATAAACGCAAGACGTCGATCGCTCGCAACATCAACCGCGGGGTGCTCGCCGGTTTCTTGATCCTGATCCTCGCCTGCACCGGATTCGCCTTTCGGCAGGAGCAGCAGATCAAGGAGAGGGATTTCCAGAAAGCCAGCCTGCAAAACCAGCTCAGCAGCTTCGATCTGCGAGTGGACAAGAACCTGATTCTCAAACTGGTGGATCGGATTCGCACACAGAATCGGAGCCTCCAGGGCATCGGCAACAACTTTCTCGGCGTGGCCGTGTTGGGCGAGGTGGCCAACACCACTCCCGCCAGCGTTCGGCTGCTGAGCATCACCACCCGGCTCGGCTCGCCGGTCCACCCGGCGCCAGCGGGCAAGGCGGCAGGCAAAGCCGAACCGCCGAAGAAGATGCTGATCCTGGATGGGGTCATCTTCGGCGACCGCGCGACCCTGGAGGCGGATTTGGCGGCCTACCTGATGGCGCTCAGGAATTCAACTCTTTTCAAGCAAACGACCATCAGCAAGAAGTCGGTGGAAACAATGGACAACCAGCCGGTCATCCGGTTCACCGCCCAATTGGATCTAGTGTAGATCATGAAAACTGGCAAACTCGGATTCATTCTTCCTCCCCAGACCTTGATCCTGCTGGTGCTGTGCGGCGTTGGTATCCTGGCATTCCTGCTATTGGTCATCCTGCCGGCGCAACGGCTTTCCGCCGAACTCGACCGGGACATCGAAAATCTGCAATCCCGTATCGAGGAGCAGAAGATCCTTTCCCCGGTCTTTAAGAGCCTTTTTGCCAAGACCAAGACTGCGGAGCCCCAGGGGCTGCCAGCCCCGACCCGGACCAAGCTGACCCGCAATGAAATCGCCGGCGTGCCCAAACGCCTTCAGCAATTGGCGGCTTCGCATCGCCTCGATGTTCGGGAAATCGTTCCCGAGGTCAACACCCTCACCGATGCCTCAGGCCGGTTTCTGACAAAGTTCACCGCGGTCGGCCAGTTTTCGGATCTGCGCGGTCTTCTGATCGACCTGGGCGCCCTGCCGTACTTTGACAGCCTCGAGGAAATCGAGATCCGAGCCGTCGAGGGCGGCCGGGAGTTCGGACTAAAACTCTGGTTGGCCAGGGAATAGGCACTGCCTCTTATGACCAAGCGGGAAAAAATCATCGTCGGCATTATGGTGCTCACGGTCGGCTACGGAGCGATTGAACTTCTCCTGCCGCGGGCTAAGACCGGCCCCACGGCCCCAGCGCCCCAAACCACGGAGAGTCTGAGCGTCTTCATCTCCAAAGTGGCGGACGCCGCCAAGGGTGCTGCTTCGGAATCCAGCGCCCTTATCATCCAAAAGGCGGAAGCGGGCTGGAAGCAGGATCCGTTTATGGTCGTCCGTAAGACCCCGCCGCCTTCGGCGGAGGCCCGTGCCTCGAAAGAAACCGCGCGCGCGATACCCAATCTGGCCTACAGCGGGTTTCTTGAGATCGGTCCCAAGCGTTTGGCGATTATCAACGGCATGGAGTACGAAGCCGGGGATCGAGTCAACCCCGGCGCTTTCAGCATCAAAACCATTCTTCCTAACAAAGTGATCATGACGTCCTCACAAGGGGAGATTGTGCTCCCGCTCCAGGAAAGCGAATAGGATGGGTTGGCTATGACCAGATTGCACGGTATGCGGTATGCGGCCATCGTCGGAACTCTCAGCGCGTTGCTGGCAGTAGGTTGCGCCTCAATGAAGAAGTCGGAGCCGACGGATCCTTTTATGGACAAGTGGAAGGTCAAGGCGCAGGAGTCCAAGGGCTCTTCGCCCGGCGCCTCCCAACCGCCGAAGGAACTCGTGAAAGAGGCATCCGTGCGTCCGAGCGAAATCAAAGTCGAAACGGAGCGCCCGCTGCCCACCAAACGGGTCAGTCTGAAGATGAGCAACGTCGACGTTTCGGTGCTCTTGCGGGCGCTGGCCCGCGCGGCGGACGTCAACATCATTCTGAACGACAGGGTCACCGGCCGATCCAACATCAACATCACCCAGGCGCCGTGGGACCAGGTGTTTCTCGGAATCCTGCGCACCCACAACCTGACCTATGCCTGGCAGGGCGATATCATCCGCATCATGACGGCCGAGGACCTGGAGGAGGAGCTGCGCAAGGAAACCCGCCGCCGGGAGCTGCAGCTGGCCGAAGCACCGGTCACCCGCATCGTGCCGGTCAAGTTCGCCGAGGCCACCAAGCTGCAGGAGAACATGAAATTCTTCCTGACCCCGGACAAGGCCAACAAGGCCATCGGCTCGGTCCTGGTGGACCAGCACACCAACTCGCTGATCGTCAACGCCCTGCCCCGGGACGTGAACTCGATCCTGGCCGTCCTCGAGAAGCTCGACAAGCCCACTCCGCAAGTGCTCATCGAGGCCTTTATCGTCGAGGCCAACAAAGAAGTCGCCCGCGAGCTGGGCGTGCAGTGGGGCGGCGTGGCCAAGTTGGGCGGGCACAGCGCCTATATGACGGGCCGGGACAACAACGCCTTGGGTCAGAGCGTCGGGACCAAGGTCGATCCCACCACCGGCACCGTCGTCGATCTGCCCGCATCCGCCGGTTCCATTTCCGGCGCCAGCGCCACCAGCTTCGGCTTCATCTACCAGGAAGTGGGCAAGATGCTCCTGGCCGCACAGTTGACCGCGCTGCAGGACGAAGGCAAGCTTAGCATTCTCTCCAGCCCCTCGATCACCACGCTGGACAACCAGACCGCCATGATCGAAAGCGGCCGCGACGTCCCCTTTCAGTCGGTGGAGGACGGGGAGGTGAGCATCGAATACAAAAAAGCGGTCCTCAGCCTGAATGTCACACCGCATGTGATCGACGAACAGACTCTCAAACTGGGCGTCAAGGTCAACAAGGACGAAGTTGATTTCTCCCGGACGGTACTGGGGAACCCCACCATCATCACCAAGAAGGCCGAGACCAACGTGATTCAGATCGACGGCCAGACCCTTGTCATCGGGGGTCTGAACAAGGAACAATACATTGATGACCGCTCAGGGACGCCTGGGTTGCTGGATGTGCCCGGCCTGGGCTGGCTGTTCAAGAAGGAGGGCAAAGGCTCTCTGAAGGAAGACCTGCTGATTTTCATCACGCCAACCATTCTGAAGCCGGTGGAGCAGGCCAAAACGGGGGGATGAGCAGTAAAAGAAATGCCTACGATGCCTATAATGCGCTAAAATGCCTATGGTTTGAAGAAGCTGGTCCATCCAGTTAAATGGCACAAAACAGGCAGGCTGGAAAGCGCCAACAACCAATTCATTTTAGGCATTTTAGGCATTTTAGCGCATTATAGGCATTTCTCATGGACTACTTCACCATCCTTAACCTGAACCGCGAACCGTTCTCCAATTCGCCGGACCCCGATTATTTCTACCACTCCCGGCAGCATCTGGATTGCCTTCAAAAGTTAGAGCTGTCGCTGCACCTGCGCCGGGGCCTGAATGTCATCATCGGTGATGTCGGCACCGGCAAGACAACCCTCTGCCGTCAAATCATTCGGCGCTTTGCCCAGCGCAAAGAGATGGAAACCCATCTCATTCTCGATCCCTTCTTCAAAGACAGCGGTGATTTCCTGACAATGGTTGCCAAGCTTCTGAGCGGCAAGAAGCCGGCCGAAGACGCCAGCGACTGGCAGATCAAGGAAATCATCAAGCACCACCTTTTCCGCAAAGGGGTCGATCAGAAGAAAACCACGATCCTCATTATCGACGAGGGGCAGAAGATCCCGGTGTTCTGCCTGGAGTTTCTGCGCGAGTTCCTCAATTACGAGACCAACGAATACAAGCTGCTGCAGATCGTCATTTTCGCCCAAAAAGAGTTTGAGGTGGTGGTTCGGCGGCACCCCAACTTCGCGGATCGGATCAATCTCTTTCACCGTTTGAAGCCGCTCGACCTGCGGGACACTCGCATGATGATCCGGTTCCGCCTGGAAAAGTCCAGCAGCACCCCGAAAAAGCTCGATCTTTTTACGCTTCCGGCAATTTTCGCCATTTACCGTGCCAGCGGCGGTTTCCCGCGCAAAATCATCAATCTCTGCCACCAGTGCATCCTGACCATGATCATTCAGAACAAACCCAAGGTGGGCTATGGCGCCGTTCGGCGCTGCGCACTGCGGGTGTTCCCCGTCGGAGCCCGCAGCCGGTGGCGCGTTCCTGCGGCAGTCCTGGCCACGGGAGCGCTGGCAGGAGGGGTGCTATTGTGGGCTTGGCAAACAGAGCGCTGGCCGGTGCACCGAATACCTTCGCCTCCCGCCCGCCAGGAGATCCCCGCCCCGGAAGCGGCGAAGGCGGAGCCGCAGGCACTCCCGCCGGCCGCCTCAACGCCCCCGCCGGCGATTTCGGTTCAGGCCCCGACACTCGCAGCCTCTCAACCTGAAACCGCGATACGGGGGGCCTTGCCGCGGCCGACTCCGCCTGCCGAATCATTGTCGCAACCCGACATCACCCAGACGGATCGCATGGCAGCGGCGCCTTCGACCGCAACGGGTGCCGGACCGCCTGATCTTCTCGGCACGCTCAACATGCGCCGCAATGACACGATTTCCGGACTGATTCAAAGGATCTACGGGAATTACTCGAACAAGTATTTTCGTTCGATCATCCTGGCAAATCCCCGGATCGAGGACCCTGACCGGGTGGAGGTCGGCCATCCGATCCAATTTCCGGCGATCCCCGCCAGCGTCGTCCCATTGAATAAAGGAGCTTGGTGGGTTAAAATTGCCGAGAAAAGTTCGTTGCAGGAAGCACTGGACTTATTACGGAATTATCCTGAATCCGCCTCTCCTGCCCGGTTGATCCCCTACTGGAACCCAACCGCCGGGATGCGGTTTGCGGTGGTCCTAAAGCAGTTGTTCACAACTCCCGAGGCGGCCCAATCGCAGCTGCGGCTGCTGCCCGGCGGCATGGCGGCCGCCAGCCAGGTGCTGGCCTCCTGGGGAGAAAAGAACGTGTTTTTTGCGGACCCCTACTACGTTAATAAATGAAATGCCTATAATGCACTATAATGCCTATATTGCCTAATTCATAAGGAACTCCCCGTGATCGCACGCAAGAAACTTGGTGAAATTCTCGTCGAGGGCGGGCTTCTGACCCAGAAGCAGCTGGAGCAGGCCCTACCGTTCCAGAAGAAAAGCAATCTCAAGCTGGGTCAGTTCCTGGTGCGCGAGGGCATCGTCAGCGAAGTCCAGATCGTGGATTTGGTGTCCAATCAACTGAAGCTTGAAAAATACCGACCGGACAAGCACATCATCGACATGGAGCTGGCCCGCCTCATTCCGGCGGATATCGCTCACAAATATGGCGTGGCGCCGTTGCAGAAGAACGGGATGCTGATCACGGTGGCCATGACGGACCCGCTGGATATCAACGCGTTGGATGCCATCGAGGTCTTTACGAACTGCGAGGTGGAGGCGGTGATCTGCACCGAGCAGCAACTGAACCTGCTGCACACCACGCTCTTCGGCACCTACGCCGGCATCGGCGGCGTGCTCGAGGAGCTGGAGGATGTCCAGATCGATAAAGGGCCTGAAAAAGCCGCTGCCCAGGAGGACGTCGAGGTCAGTTCGCTGCAAGGCATGGCCGAAGAAGCCCCCGTGGTGCGTCTGGTCAACTCGATCCTTTCCCAAGGGGTTCGCGAAGGAGCCAGCGACATCCACATCAGCCCGGAAAAGGACCACGTCCAGATCCGTTTCCGGGTGGACGGCAAGCTGCACGAAGTCCCGGCGCCGCCCAAGTCCATGTTTCTGCCGATCATCTCGCGGTTGAAGATCCTGGCGAACATGGACATCGCTCTATCGCGGGTGCCTCAGGACGGGCGTTTCACCGTCAAGATGAAAAACAAGGACATCAACATCCGGGCCTCCACCATTCCTTCCATTTACGGCGAGAACTTGGTCCTGCGTCTGCTGGATACCAGCAGCAGCATCTACTCTCTGGAATTGCTGGGGATGAACGAACGCGACCGCGAGCGGCTGGAAGGCACGATCACCAAGCCCTACGGAATGATCCTGAGCACGGGCCCTACCGGAAGCGGCAAGAGCACCGCGCTTTACTCGATCCTCAAGAAGGTCAACCAGCCGGACATCAACATTATCACCGTGGAGGACCCGGTCGAATATCGCATCGACAAGATTCGCCAAGTGCAGCTCAACCGCAAGGCCGGCATGACCTTCGCCAGCGGCCTGCGCTCCATCCTGCGGCAGGACCCGGATGTGATCATGGTGGGCGAGATCCGCGACTCCGAGACGGCCAGCATCGCCGTCCAGGCCGCGCTGACCGGCCACCGGGTGCTGAGCACCCTGCATACCAATGACGCGGCCGGAGCCATGACCCGGCTGGTGGACATGGGAATTGAACCGTTCCTGGTTGCTTCGGTGATGCTGGTTTCATTCGCCCAGCGGCTGGTTCGCAAGGTGTGCCCGCATTGCCGCACGCCGCAGATTCCGTCGCCGGAAGCAGTGAAGTACTGGCGGCTATCCGATGTGAACACCAGCGGGTTCGTCGTCGGCCAGGGTTGCTTCAACTGTATGAACTCGGGCTACAAGGGCCGGACGGGCGTCTACGAGGTGCTGGTGATTGACGAAATGGTTCAGAACATGATTCTGAAGCGTAATTCGGCGCATGAGATCAACCGCGCCGCGGTCGACGCCGGAAATTTTGCAACGCTGCGAAACAACGCGCTGGAAAAGGTCATCCAGGGGATCACCAGCCTGGAGGAGGCCGCATCGGCCGTGCTCATGTAACCGGGAGAGGCTATGCCCAAATTCAACTACCAAGCGATTACCGAAACCGGCGCCACCACTAAGGGCGACATTGACGCCGACTCCATGGAAAGCGCATCCGGCCTGCTGGCCGCCCGTGGCCTCATTCCTACTCAGGTGATTTCAGCGCGGGGCGCAGCGACCACCGGCGGCTCAGAGGGGGTCTCCAGTTTGTTTTCGGCGGTCAAGACACCCGAACTCATTCTATTTACCAAACAGTTCAAGACCCTTATCCGCTCCGGCGTCCCGATGCTGACCATTTTGCAGGTGCTTGAGGACCAGACCGAACACAAGCGCCTGAAATCCATTCTTGGCCGAATCCATCAGGATATCCGCGACGGCGCCAGTCTTTATGATGCCTTCCGGCGCCACCCCAGCGTGTTCTCGCCGCTCTACTGCAGCATGCTGCGAGCCGGAGAATCCTCCGGAGCCCTGCCGGATATTCTGGATCGGCTCGTCTACGTGATCGAACACGAGCACAAGGTTAAATCGGATATCAAATCCGCCATGACCTA
>CAZNAX010000064.1:0-15670 GCA_964570965.1 uncultured Desulfatibacillum sp. | reverse complement strand
TGTTGACGTTGGCGATGTTGTCGCCGATCACCGTCATGGCGGTGGCGTTGGCGCTGAGACCGGAAATGCCGGCGTAAAGAGATGCGATCATAGGATAGTTCCTCCGTTGCTCGTTAGGGCTGACGTTCTTCTTTATGAAGCGGTCTCTGAGGGTCCCTGGCTGATCTGGGTGACGTCGCCGATGGCGACTTTGCTCGGTCCGACCATCAGGTAAGTGACACCGTTTTCGAAAGTGACGCCGGTGACGGTGCCCCTGGAAAAAGTGGTCACGGCGAGCTTCTCGCCGCTGGACCCAGCAGCCTGGACTTCAAATGTGTAGGTGCCGTCCGCAACCGGGTTGCCGGTGCGGTCCTTGCCGTCCCATGCCACGCTCTGTTTGCCCGCGTTGAGGCCGGTCAGCTGGATATCGGCGACGAAGCTGCCGGTCGCGTCATAGATGCTGACCGTTGCGCTCTGAGCCGCCGAGCCGAGATCAAACTCGCAAGCGGAGGCTTGGCCGGACGTTACCTCCAGGTGGTTGCCGGTCGAGACGATTTCCTTGCCGATGAAGGCAACGGCCTGGGCGTTGTTGATGGAGGCCTGATATAGCTTGAGCGCGTCAAGGTTTTCGTTGATGTTGCTCAACTGCTCCAACGAGCTGAACTGGGCCAACTGCGCCGTGAATTCGGTGCTGTCCGCGGGATTGAGCGGGTCCTGGTGCTGCAGCTGGGTGATCAACAGGGTCAGAAAGGCTTCCTTCCCCATCGTCTTGGAAGCATCGGCCGTTGCCGCCGAGCTACCCTTGCTGGTAATGCTTGAGACCGTATTCGTTTCCATGCCTGCCGTCTCTTTCGTTGAATGGAGCGCGCCGAAGCCTTGAATCCGCATCGGGCGGCCATGATTACACAAACATGTCGATGCCTGCGGTTTTGCTCGACCGCTGCCGATAGTATGGCGAAGCGGAGCGTTCCTCGGTTTCCGACCCCCCCATCGTTGAAACTTCACTGCCGGCGGCCGTTTTCCGCTCCGGCGGGCTGTTCGCCTGCCGCCAACCCCGTTGGCGGTGGTCATCCGCTACGGCGACCTCCAGCCGTTCCACCTGGAGTCCCTGGCTCTGCAACTCGGACTTGAGCTGATTCAGACCGGTTTCAATCATGTCCCGCACCGTCGCCAGCTCCGTCAAAATGCGCACGGTCACTTGCTGGTTTTCGGTCAGGATCTGCATGCGCACGCGTCCCAGGAAGTCCGGCTTGAGATCGATGTTGATCTCTTTCTGGTCGCTTTTAAGTTGGACCGCCGCACGCTGGACAATCTGATCATAGATCCCCGCCCGTCCGGATCCCGCCAGCGCCTCTTTGTCGCGGAAGGCCGATGGCGCATCGGGGGCCTTTTCCAAGCCCCCTTCCGCAACGGATACCGAACGCGCTTCGCGCGTCAGAGCGGCAACCTCTTCGGGCAGGGCTTCGCCTCCGCCGGCCGCCGGATTCTCCGATGCCGGCATCTTTGAAAATAACGAATCGCCCGCGGACTGCCGAAAATCGTTCGACCCCGCCGGGGCCTCGTGCCGAGTCTCCCCAACCGACCCGCTGTGCTCGAACTCCGTTCCCGCGAACCGGGAAGGCTCCGGTGCGGCGCCGTTGCGTGCATCCTCGGGGTGCTGAGCCGCCCGCAAAGCACCTGCATACCCGGTCGCCGCGTCGGCTGCTCCGGCCGAGACGCTGAGTCCGGCAGCCGTTCCGGACGGCGCAGCCGGCGCTTCTCCGCTCGCAGCGGAGGACGCTCCGTTGCCTTGCGCAGCGCCGGCCGCCACCCGAAGCTGCGCCAGCACGCTCCGAACCGCGGGAAGGAGGACATCGGCGACCTCGACCGTGCGCCGGGCGCCAGCCGCCTCCTTCCCGGTTGACGCAAGCTCTTCTGCTCCGGATGTCTTTTCCAGCGTTTGGGCGGCTGCATCACCTCCACCGGCGATCGCTGGTTCCAATGCCGCTGCGGGCAGCGCGTCTCTCAACTGCCTCAGCAAATCCGTCAGAATCCCGCCGGCCCGCGGCGCCGCGCCGCTGTCCGAAACCACCCGGTATGGGTCGACCCGTTCGGCGAGCTGGCGGATCAGCACGGAGGCGTCCCCTGCATCGCCCGCCAAAGAACGCTGCAGTCGGCTCAAGAGATCCGCCAGCTCGCTGCATCCTTGGGAAATGAGCTCGTCGAAGTTTTGGACATTCGCCCGGTCGCCTATCGCTTCGGCAGAACTAGCCCCGGAGATGTCGCCGTCCCCAGCCGCCTGCAACGGTCCGCTCCACGGCATCCCGCTGGACTCGAGACCATCAACCGCTTGCGCTTCGCCGGCCGGTTCGGTCGATTGTCCTTCCTCGTTGCGAGCGTCGGATTCAAGCGCCTCCGCCTCCCGGGTCGGTTCGTCCTTGCTCGGACCGGCGGATGCGAACGGCCCTGGCGCTGGGCGCGAGGCCGCAGGGCCAGGTTGATCGTTTGCGGCGGCCGCGCGCAGCGCCGTCCGGAAGCACGCCGGCCCCTCGGACGAAGTTCGGCCGGCCCGAAGCATGGGCCCGCTGTTCACCGTTGCTCCAAGGCCGGCCGAACTTCCAATGGCCGCCGACGGCAAGCCCACATTCAATGCGGTCTCAATTCCCATGTCCACTGCAATCATCTCTGCGGGTTATCCCTTTTCTCGACCGTGATGCACTACAAGCTGCTCTCCGCTTAGCAGAGAGTATGCCAGTCTTTTGAACCAAAGCCAAAGTTTCAGCGATATCCGTTCTGCCCACGCAACTGCTTGATAACCCGGTCTTTTAGCCCGTTCTCTTTTTCGCTAATTTTTTTTGGGTTTCCGGCCGCGCCCTTCGCGGGCGAAAACCCCCAAAAAATGGGGGCAAGATTTACCGTTCGGTGGCAAAGTTTTCCCGGCGTCGGACATGTCTCAGGACCATCGGGAGGTTTTCTGGGGAATCATTTAAACGAGTCGTTCGGAGAAATGCTTCCGTGCGGCGGCTTCATCGATGAATTTACGTTCATGCTCGCCTAAGGTGCGGAGGTGGGCTTCCTGATCTTTTTCCTTGAGCGTTTCGAGGATCTTTCTTTTTTTCATGGCCTCGATCAGGGCCAGGCGCTTTTGGCCGGCCTGGCGTTCGGCCTGCGCGACACGCTTCCGCTGGGTGTCGATGTCGCGCTCCAGCCGTTGCAGATAGGCTCCGAATAGCAGCATGTCCGCGCCGCGGAAACCTTGACGCTGCCTTCGACGCTGCTCCTGCAGACACTGGCGCCGGGCAGTTTTTTTTTCTCTCAGGGCGGCGTGTTCGGCGGTGAGTAGGCGTCGCGCCTCGGAAAGCTCTATTTGCAGGCTTTCCTCGGCGTGCAGGCGGGCCGTCAGCAGGGTTTCGAAGCGAAAATGAAACACGGCTGGGTTCCAATCTGTAAGGGGTCGCTGGCTTTCGAAACCCGAGCCATGAAACGGCTGCCATGGCTTTCGGGCGCGCCGGGGCGATCGACTCCGGATGACGGCGCCGGCGCGACGGTTACGCCGCTGTTTCGAACAGCGCCTCCAGCTGCGCCACTCCCGCACTCAACGACACCGCCTCGCCGACCTCCTGCCGCAAATAGGCATTGATCCGATCGATCATCTTGATCGCGTAGTCGATCTTCGGATTGCTCCCGGCGACGTAGGCGCCGATATTGATCAGGTCTTCGGCCTTGCGGAAGGCTGCCAGGGTTTCCTTCAAACGACCGGCATTGCGTCGGTGGGCGACATCCACCACATCGTCCATGACGCGGCTGATGCTGCGCAGCACGTCAATCGCCGGATAATGATTCTGCATGGCCAATTCGCGGCTGAGGACGACATGGCCGTCGAGAATCGAGCGCACTGCGTCGGAGACCGGCTCGTTGGTGTCATCGCCTTCCACCAGCACGGTATACAGTCCGGTAATCGAGCCGGGGCCGTTGCCGGTACCCGCCCGCTCGAGCAGCTTCGGGAGCAACGTGAAGGTCGATGGCGGATAGCCCTTGGTCGTCGGCGGTTCGCCCAGCGCCAGCCCGATTTCCCGCTGGGCCATGGCGAACCGGGTCACCGAGTCCATCATCAGATTCACGCGCAGACCTTGGTCGCGAAAATATTCGGCGACGGCCGTGGCCAGGAAGGCTCCCCGGGTGCGAATCAGCGGCAGCCGGTCCGACGTGGCCACGACCACCACCGAGCGTTTAAGTCCGTCCGGACCCAGATCCTTTTCAAGGAAGTCATTGACTTCCCGGCCGCGCTCGCCGATCAGTGCAATGACATTGACATCGGCGAGGGTGTTGCGGGCAATCATGCCGAGCAGCACGCTTTTTCCGACCCCCGATCCCGCGAAGACGCCGACCCGCTGACCGCACCCCACGGTCAACAGGCCATTGATGGCACGGATGCCCAGATCGAGCGGCGCATGAATCCGGCGACGCCGCAGCGGGTTCATCCCCGTTGCATAGAGCGGGTAGTCCTCGACAACCGCCAGCGGCCCCTTTCCGTCCAAGGGGATGCCCAACCCGTCGATCACTCGACCCAGCAATCCGGGGCCGACCCCGACCGTCGCACGTTGTTGGCGGGCGACGACTCGGCAGCCCGGGGCAATACCGCGGATCTCCTCGAGCGGCATCAACAGCACCCGTTGATTGCGAAATCCCAGGGCCTCGGCGGCCAGCGGTCGAACGTTATCCCGAGTGAAAATGTCGCACACCGCCCCCAAGCGACAGGCCGGTCCGACGGCTTCCACCACCAGCCCGACCACCTGCGCCACATTCCCTTGCACGGGGATGGGATCCAGCGCTTCCAGACAGCGCACGTATTTGCCCAGCTGGATGGCGGCGTTCATTCCTGTGTCCCCTGCCCGTCTGCATCCGTGCGCCCTTCGGCCCGCAGGGCCTCCTCCACGATTCGGAATCGTTGCTCCACCCGCGCATCGACATCGCCGGCCTCGCTTTCGATGAAGCACCCCCCGGCGCTAAGGCTGGCATCCGCCTCGAAGCGCACCCGCCCGGGCTCGGCCAGGTCTTTCAGCAGCTGGGACGGGACATCGGCCAGCCGTTCCAGGTCGGCTGGATTCATCCGGATCGTAAGGGTGCCGGCATGCTCGAGCCGGCGGACGGCGTCGCGCAGCAGATGCGCCACGGCCTCCGGATGGGCGGCGATCTCCTGGCCGACCACCTTGCGCGCTACAGCCAGCGCCAATTCGACCCCCTCTTTTTCGATCGTTCGGACCTCCCGTCGGCGCAGGGATTCCAGTTCCGACAGCATTTGCCGCAGACTCTGCAACACCGGCTCGATCTGCTTCAAAGCGGCCTCGCGGCCATCGCGTTCGCCCTGCTCATACCCTTTCCGTTCTCCATCAGAAAACCCGCGGCAGAAGGCCGCCTGCTCGACGTCTTCGGCGCGGACGCGCGCCGCTGTTTCCGATCGGAAATGGTCGAGGCTTCCGAACGGCCGTGCGCGCGATCCGCCGGTGCGAGGCCCCAGCGCCAAGCGCTGAAAGGCAGGCTGGACACGCTCCGACGGCGATGCTCGTCGCCCCTCTTTGCGCGAGATGTCCGGAAAACAGTAAAAAGAAGAGGATGCCATCCCTGTGCTCCTACCCGCCCGCTGGCGTTAAGACACGATCTGTTCCCCGCGCCTGCCGCTGATGATCACTTCGCCCTTTCCTTCCATTTCCTGGATGATGGCGGTAATGGCCTGCTGGGCATCGGAGACCTCCTTCATGCGCACGGGCCCGAGGGTGTCCATTTCCTCTCGAAGCATCTCGGACGCCCGCTCGGACATGTTCCGGTAGACTTTGTTCTTTACTTCTTCGGACGCCGCCTTGAGCGCAACGGCGAGCTCCTTGGTCTCCACCCGGCGCAGCAGTTTTTGGAATCCGCGGTCGTCGACCAGCACCAAATCCTCGAACACGAACATCTTCTGCTTGATCTGCGCGGCCAGTTCCGCGTTCGCCTCCTCGATTTCGTTGAGGATCAGTTCGCTGGAGATCTCGTCGGCCTGATTGAGGATTTCGGCCAGTCGCTCGACGCCGCCGCTGATGCTCGTTACGGTGCTCTTTTTGTTCTTGAGAATGTCTTTGAAAATCGCGTTGACGTCGTCCACCATGGAGGCGACCACCTTATCCATGTTGGCGATGCGCATGGCCACATCCGTCTTGATTTCATCCGACATGAGCGAGACGATCTCGCTCGCCACGGACGTCTTCAGATGGATCAGCACCACCGCCATGGTCTGCGGATGCTCATCCTTGATCAATTCGAAAATATCCTCCGGGCCCAGCGTCTTCAGCGCTTCGAGCCCGGGGATTTTCTGCCCCTCGTTTCCGGGGCTCGCGGCCGAACCGCCCGTCGGCAGTTGCGGCAAAACGGCGATCCCGGACCGGCCGTGGCTGGCCATCCGCGTAAACTCCCGCGCCACCTGGTCGACCACCTCCGAGGAAAGCGACCCGATTTGGTTCAGGTGGCGTTGGACCACCTCCCGTTCCTCTGCGGTCAAGCGATTGAGCAGCCCGGCAGCGGCCTGCTCGCCCATGGATCGGATGAGAATGGCTGCTTTGATGGATCCGGGCAACTGTCTAAGTTCGCTGGACATGGCGGCTTACTTTTCCCGGATCCAGTTGCGCATGACTCCGACCGAGGCGTCGCTGTCGCTGGCGATCAGCATGGAAGCCTGATCCAGCGAAGGCAAGCGCTTCGCTCCGCTCAGCTCTTGCTCCAACTCGCCGACGGTCTTGGGCAGCTGCGGCACGATGTCGATGGCAGCTGCAGAATTCTCCGTCAACCAGCGTACGAGCGGCCGCACAAAGAACAGAAACGTCAACAACAGGAATAATCCGATCAGCGCCTGCTTGAGATAGGGAGTGGTCTGCTCCAACCATGCCATCCAGCCCTCGGGGCGTTTTGCCTCATCGGCCTTGGCCCATTCGGACGTCTCGAAAGGGATATTCACCACCTCCACGGTGTCACCCCGATCGGCGTCGAAGTTCACCGCCCGCTTGACGAGCGCCTCGATCTTCTGGATCTCTTCGCTGCCGCGCGGAACAAACTCACGGGCACTCGCACCGCCCTTGTCCGTCGTGGTCTTGTAGGTCCCGTCCACCAGCACCGCCACCGAGACGCGGGTGATTCGGCCCACCGGCTCGAAGATCCGGCTGGTGATTTTGCCGATCTCGTAGTTCACGGTGCGGTCCTGTTTTTCGAATGAAGACGCACCCGAGCCGGAACTCGGGTTCTGCATCAGGTCGGGACCGGGGGTGTTGGACCGCACGCCGGGCACTCCCTGGGGCTGAACATCGGCGTTGCGCGAGGACTCGTTCAGGCTCTGCTCGCTGCGGATGACTCGGTTGTCCGGCAGGAAATGCTCCTCGGTTTTTTCGTGGCGCTGGAAATCCAGGTTGCAGGCCAGACGGACGATGGCCTTGCCTTCTCCCAGTGCCTGCTCCAGCATGGACTTCACTCGAGTTTCCAGATTCTTCTCGACGTGCCCCTGATATTCCAGCTGATCCAGGCTCAAGCCGCCGGTGGCCGTCTTGGCGCGGGACCCGGCCAAGAGCTTTCCGCTGCTGTCCACCACCGTCACCTGATCCGGGCTGAGCCGCGGCACGCTGGACGACACCACATGAACGATGCCGTTGATCTGTTCCTGGCTGAGGCGTCGGCCTGCCTTCAGCTTGACGGCCACCGAAGCGCTGGCCGGCTGCTCGTCGTCCACGAAGAGGGTCTTTTCCGGCATCACGAGATGCACTCTGCAGCTTTCGACTTCACTGATGCGTGCGATGGTACGGGCCAACTCGCCTTGCAGCGCCCGCTGGTAGTTGACGTTCTGGGCGAACTCGCTCATCCCGAGCTTGGTATTGTCGAACACTTCGAAGCCGACCCCGCTGCCCTGCGGCAATCCTTCCGAGGCCATCTGCATGCGGACCTCGTGCAGGCTCTCCGCTGGAACCAGAACCGTGCGCCCGTCCCCCTCGATGCGATAGGGGATCTTCTGCTCCTTGAGTCGGGCCACAATGGCGCCGGCGTCCTGGGGATCTAAGCTGGTGTAGATCGCCCGCATTTCGACGCCCCCGGACCAGTTCATGAGAAAAGCAAACCCGGCGACCGTGCCCAGGATCAGGGTAAGCATCGTCAAGCGTTTCGCCGGACTCAATCCCCGGATAACGTTCGCCAACTGCTGCAGTGCGGGTGGTAGTGCCGCCATATCGTCCCCTGGTTAGATCTGCTGCCGCATGAGCGTTTCGTAGGCGTTGAGCAACTTGTTGCGGATCTGCAACGCCAGCTCCATGGCGATGCCGGCCTTCTCGACGGCGATCATCGTGGAGTGAATGTCGGTGTCGCGTCCCAGCGTCAGGTTTTCCACCGCCCGGTCCGCCTCGGACTGCAACGTGCCGACCCGGTCGAGCGCGGATTGCAGCAGTTCGCCGAAATTTCCTTCGATGGCTTCCGCCGCCGGACGGCTTAAATCCGAAAAGGCAGTCAAATTGCCCACGGGGGGCGTCAAAGCAATGTCGTTCATCATTATTTTCCGATCTCCAGTGCCTTCAACGCCATGTCCTTGGCGGCCCTCACGGCGGTGACATTGGCTTCATAACTGCGAGTGGCGGAGATCATGTTGACCATCTCCTCCATCACGTTGATGTGCGGAAGGGCGACGTAACCTTTCTCGTCGGCGTCCGGATGGTGAGGGGCGAACTTGACGATCGGCGCCCGCTGGTCTTCGATGATACGGGTGGTCTGAACATCGGGCGGCCGGCGGTTTTGCCTTGATCGCAGCACGTCACGGAAAGACTCCTTCTGGGAGCGTGCCGCGAATACCACCTCCTTCCGACGATAGGGCCCGCCTTCGGGTGTACGCGTCGTGTTGACATTGGCCAAGTTGGCGGAGATCAAATTCATCCGCAGCCGCTGCGCTGCCAGGCCGGTTGAGCTGGTGTGCAACGCATCATAAAGATCCATACTTATTTTCCTCCCTGGATGACGTTTTTGAGGGATTTCAGCTTTGCGGACAACAGCTGCGCAGACGTCTTATATTTGAGTGTGTTCTCGGCCAATTCGCCCATGGTCCGGTCGATATCCACGGTGTTTCCGTCCGCCCGCAGGCTGAAAGCGGGTACGGCGCCGGCCCGCAGGCTCACGCGGTCCGCGCCGGCATCAACCGGCTGAGGGATATGCACGGCTTGGGTTCGCGCCATCTCCAATCGGCGGCCGTCCGGACGAAGCTTGCGCAATTCCTCATCCACCGCCACTTCGAAGGAGCGATAGCGAGGGGTATCGGCATTGGCGATGTTAGCGGACAAGGCATGGTGCTGGGCCGATCGCAGATTTAATGTCCGTTGCAGCAGCGACATCGTTCCATCAAAAAGACCCGCCGGTTGCGGCATGTGGCTCCTCTCCTTGAATCGATGGGCAGAAATGGTTGCGTGATCGGCGGGCCACCCGAATCGGCCACGGGTGGTGCTGCGATGGTCGAGCGGCCTTGCCGGAGGGTAAAAAAGCAATTTCCATACCATGCGGACTGGCCCGCATCCTCAAGCGCTGCGCGCGGCCGCCGGTGCGGCGGTGTTCGCCTGGTATTCACGCAGTTTGTTGCGCAAGGTTCGAATACTGATGCCCAGCAGCTCCGCCGCGCGCGTCCGGTTGTGGTCGACTTCCGACAGTGTGCCCATGATGAGTTGACGCTCCATCTCCCAGACGGTAGTGCCGCAACGGAAGAGCATCGTCGGCGTTGCTGCCGAGCGGCTCTCGGAAGCCGCCTCCAGGCCGAGATGCCGGGGGTGAATCGTGTCGCCATCGGCCAGGAGCACCGCCCGTTCGATGCGGTTCGCCAGCTCGCGCACGTTGCCTTTCCATGGGTGTTGGTTCAATAACCGCAGGGCCTGCTCCGAGAAACGGCTCACCACCTTGCCGACCTGGGAGCCGAAGCGTGCCAGAAAATGATCGGCCAATAACCGGATGTCGCCCGGCCGTTCCCGCAGGGGCGGAATGACCAGCGGCACGACATGCAGCCGAAAGAACAGGTCTTCCCGAAAGGTGCCGGCCGTCACGGACCGTGCAAGATCCCGGTTGCTAATGGCCACCACGCGCGCCTCGACCGGCACCGGCATCCCGCCTCCGACCCGGTCGATCTCGCGCTCCTGGAGGACTCTCAGCAGCTTGGCCTGCAGCGGCAACGCCATTTCACCGACCTCGTCCAGCACCAGCGTACCCTTCTTCGCCAGTTCGAACTTGCCGATCTTGCGCATGACGGCGCCGGTAAAGGCGCCTTTCTCGTGGCCAAACAACTCGCTTTCGGCCAGGGTTTCCGGTAACGCCGCGCAGTTGACCGCCACATAAGGAGCCTCCGGATACAGGCCGTGTCGGTGAATGTAGGCGGCCAGCAGCTCCTTGCCGGTTCCGCTTTCTCCCTGAATCAGGACCGTGGCCGTACTGCGGGCCACCTGCCGCGCCATCTCAAGCACTTCCAGGAGCTGCGGATCATGCGTAATGAATGCTTTCTGCCCGACGCGGTGTTCGGGGGCTCGCGTCCCGCCGGCTGACGCCTCGACAGCCGTCATGGCCGCGCGCGCGGCCGCCATCAGGCGCTCCGGCGAAACCGGCATGACCAGATAATCATGAGCACCGTTCTGAATGGTCTCGACGGCTTCTGCGACCGATCCGCACGCGCTCACGACGATCACCGGAACCGGCGCCCTCATCCGTCCGACCGACTCGAGCAGCTCCCGCCCGGCGGCCCGGCCCTTCTCAGCAACGGCAAGAATCAGGCTCAACGCTCCGCCTGCCGACATCCGGGCCAGCGCTTGGCAGCCGTCGGCCGCGGTCTCAACCGTGAAGCCGTTTTGCTGCAGCACCCGCATCCATGTCGAACGCATGCCGGCATCCGCACCCACGACCAGGATTGTTTTCGGCTCGACCCCCAAGCGTTTACCTCATATCGTCCGATCCCTCCCAGCTCGAGTTCGAGGAGGGGCTAGTCATCCAGCGAAACTCAGCAATTAGCATGCCATGCGGCTACGGGAAGGTCGTTGTTACGGCGGAAAGAGGAAAGCGGCCGTTGCGGGTGGTCGGTAGCGCCGCCGGGTTTAATCGTCGTCCGAGTCGATAGCGCTGCTCGGCCGGAGCTGATGGCGCTTGATCTTTTCGACCAGCGTGGTGCGGTTGAGATGCAGGAGTTTGGCGGCCTTGTTTTTGACCCATTTGGTTTTTTCAAGCGATTGCAGAATCAGCGCTTTTTCGAACTCGGTAACGGCGCTGTTGAGGCAGATGCCCTCCTCGGAAATTTCGATCATGCTCGAACATTCCACCGCCCGGGCTTCGCCGCGCAGTTCCTCCGGAAGGTCGCGTCGACCGATCAGGCCCGTGCCTTTGAGGACGATCAACCGCTCCACGAGATTGCGCAGCTCGCGCACGTTTCCCGGCCAAGCATGGGTGACCAGCGCTTCCAGGGCATCCTCGCTGATGCCCGCCACCTGTCGGCGGTTTTTGCTGTTGGCTTGCTGCAGGAAAAAGTGCACCAGATGCCGAATGTCTTCCGGGCGATCCCTCAGCGCGGGAAGGGTCATGGGTATCACATACAGGCGGTAAAACAGATCTTCACGAAAGTTGCCCTTCTGCACTTCTTCTGAAAGATCGCGATGGGTGGCGGCAACAATGCGCACATCCACCTTAACACTCTTCGCGCCGCCGACCGGCTCGAACTCACCCTCTTCGAGCACCTTGAGTACTTTTACCTGCAGATCAGGGCTCATGTCACCGATTTCGTCCAGAAAAACCGTGCCGCCGTCCGCCAATTCGAACTTTCCAGGTTTGGAACTGGTGGCGCCGGTGAAGGCTCCCTTCAGATGGCCGAAGAGTTCACTTTCGAGCAGGTTTTCTGGTATGGCGCCGCAGTTGATCGAAATGAACGGTTTATTGCGCCGACGCGACTTTTGATGAATGGCGCGGGCCACCAGGCCCTTTCCGGTCCCGGTTTCGCCGTTGATGAGAATGGTGCTGTCGCAGTCCGCCACCTTTTCGATGAGATCAAAGATTTCAATCATGCGCGGGCTGCGGCCGATAATGTGCTCAAACCGGCTACCGGAATGGTTGGGTTCCGGACGGGGGGTCGGATTGGAAAAGAGTTCCAGTTGCTCCGAAGCGGTCTTGCGGGCAGCGGCATTCTGCACGGGCTCCTCCTTGGCTTTCCCCAATGACAGGGATGCAAGCGTCTTGAACTCGTCATCCCTTACAACAGGGAGAGCGTCAAAAAAACCAACGCACCGTGCTTTGAGCAATTTTCATACCGCTGGTGTCAAAAAATAGGCGCAGGCTATCGGATGCTGCGGGCCTATGGCAGGCGAGTGTCAAGCGGTGGTGGAGGCGGGAATTTTGACACCACCATATTTTGGGTCATGGAAGAAAACCGACGGATGTGGGCGAGTGAAAATAAAGCGCGACCACGCATCTCGCCGACGGTAAAGCGCCGGGCTCGGATGACCTATCCCGCAGCAATCTTTTGCAAGCTGCAAACGATAAGCCCCTCAACTTGGCACAATCACGGGTCCTTCGATGCGTCGCGGCGGAGACGGTGTGTCAGGCGTCCACGCTATCCGCATCGTTGGCATTCCCTATCAGTGCGGCCTATTTTAATTAAATCAATATTGATTTCAGAATGATATGGCTACTCCGCAATGTCCCCATCGATCCCGGAGGCTTCCTCGGCGGTTGGGCAGCGATGCCTCTCGATGAACCAAGCCACTGTATATGCAACTTGCAAAGAAGCCGTTTTCATTTTGCATTAAAGCCAACCGGGTTCAGAAAAAAACGTCTGCACCTTGAAACGAAGTCCCTCGACTCAAAGGACGGTCTTGGCTTCCTCGATCGAATGGGACACCGTGATCTGACTCGTTTCCTGAAAACCCTTTAATTCTTCGCTTTGCTTGGGGTTCGCCACCAGCTTCACGGCGACGCTGGCTTGCTGGCACTGCTGAAAGGCAGCAATGATGAGCTTGATCAGCGACAGATTGGTTTCCGACACCCCGCCCATGTCGAGAATCATCTTTTTGATCTGGGCGGCTGTCATTTCCTGAATCTTGGCCTGCAGTTTTCCCTCCACCTCGACGGTCACCGGCCGCGTCACCTTCGCCGGCAGGGTAAGGACGACAATGTCTTCCACCTGGGTGAAGTACTTGACGGGTTTATTTTCAGCCGAATCGGCTTCGGTTCTGGACTCCAGGGGCATAATCTTCCGGACGCGTTCGATCAGCTCCTCGCCCTTGAAGGGTTTGACCATGTAATCCTTGATGCCCTTCTTGACGATATTGAGCACGTTGTCCTTGCCGGATTCCGCCGTCAGCATGATGACGGGGATATTCTTGAGCTCCGGATCGCTTTTCAGGCGGTCCAGCATCTCGATCCCGTTCATGACCGGCATGGTGATGTCGAGGATGATGAGGCCCGGCTTTTCCTTGGTGGCCGCCGCCAAGCCTTCAGCTCCGTTTTCCGCCTCGCAAATCGCGCAGTCGTAGGACTGAAACGCTTTCTTGACGATCATCCGAATGGTTTTGCTGTCGTCTACCGTTAATACTTTCAGGGTCATATGGATCCTCCCGCAGGATTAATTGGCACTCTTGACGTATAGTTCCAAAAGGGCCGAATGCTGACGGTTGCGGAAGCCCAGCTGCTCGTAGCGGGCATACCCTTTGGACTCGATCTTGAAACCGTTGCCGTAGGTGACGGAGGGGATGGAAAGTGAACAGGTCAGCCCGGCATCGCACAGCCGGGACTTCATATCTCCGCCCACCATGTTGCAGACTTCCCCGATGACGTCGTTCACTTCTTCGTCGCTGCCGATATCCTCGACCGTCATGCCCAGCATCGCAGCCGCCATTTCGCGCCCGAAGGTTCGGCTGACGAAGAGGTTGATGGTTCCCATGACCACGCCCGCAAACCCGACGGTGCCGACGATGTGCCCGTTCGTGCTGATGCCCGCCTTGTCCGGCGGATCTTCCAGTACGATCTCCATAGAAAGCATGGTCTGGAACACGCTCTGGACGGAATGCGTGACGAAACCCTTTAAATCCAATGCCTGTATATCGCTCATGCCCTCTTTCTTTCAGGTTGGGATCCGTTGGGGCCGATCGGCTGCCGCCTTGTTTTCACTGCCCTTATCGGCACTTCCGAAAAGAGACTAAAGAATTTTTTGACTAGCGCAGGAATGAACCGATGTCATCGAACTCGTCGAGCATGGTCGCCATGATGGCATCCAGCGAGCCGGTCTTCAGCTTGAGAAGTTCCCAGGCGGATCGGTCGAGGGACGGCACCGTCTCGTCCCCGCCGGAGCCGAGGCCGAGCGCGCGGGTCAGGATGTCGGCCACGTGCACGATAGACGCCTCGACCGCCCAGGCGCCGGCCGCAGCAGGATCATGGTGATGCTCGATGAGGCTCATCAATTTGGCGGGCAGGTTCCAGCGTTGGGCCAGCAGCCGACCGATGTCGGCGTGGGTGCATCCCAGGATCTCGGCCTCGGCGGTCGAAATCAAGAGACGGTCTTGGAGGGCGCGGCGCGTGATGCGGGCGAACGCCTCCGGCAACAGGGTCATCGCCACGATTTTACCTATATCGTGCAGCAGCCCGGCGACGAAAAGCTCTTCCAGTTTCTCATAGCGCAGAACCTCCCCGATGGCTTTGGCCCCGATGGCGCAGCCCAGGGAATGGTCCCAGAGCGACTCCTGGTGCCGCCGGTCCCTGGACGTCCGCGATGGAAACAGGTCGAACACGGAGGTGGTCAGGAGCAGGTTGCGGATGGCGTCGAAGCCGATCAATACAATCGCGCCGGTGACCGTGGAAACCCGCTGGGGAAATCCGTAGAAGGAGGAGTTGACGAGCTTCAGCAGCCGTGCCGTCAGCACCTGATCATCGGTGATGATCCGCGCCAGATCCCGGGCCGACGCCCGCGGATCATTCACCATCTCGGTGATCCGCAGCACCGTGCGCGGCAGCGTGGGCAGATCCTCGACCTTCGCGATCAGGCGCTTGAGGTCAGCGACGGCCATATCCACTCTTCTTCTTGGGCTGCCGGGCGGCCAGCTGGCGGGCCGCGGCTTGCATGATGGCAGCCATGAGCGGGTCCGCCACCACATCGGCGAATCGTTCCTTGAGCCCTTCATCGACCGCCGGCGGCATTCCCGATGGGACGGGGTCATCCCCCGACCCGTCGACCGCCGGTTCGGACCTAACCGCCACCCGCCGTATGCCCCAGGATTTGAACACTCGAATGCTCTTTGCGGTGATCTGCCGTCCGGCTTCCAAAAGCAATTGATCTTGGTGATTGCGGACCGCCTCGGCCAGCATCATTCCCGGCTGGATATCATCTAAATTTAATATCGGCATCGATCGCGGAGGTGGAGTTGATGGATTGGCGCTCGGCTGACAGGTACGGATGGCCAGCCGTCGACCGTTGCAGATCATAGCACGAACCGTACCACCCGCAAAGCCTTCTGAGGCCGGGAGGCCGCCGGGGGAAAAACAGCTAAAGTTTCCCGCCGAGCATCCGATAATGTCTGCGAAGGCGACAGAATCGCGGGTCTGAAAGGAGGGGGGGCAACACCCGACCCGGCTGCGCCGAAACCCAAAATCTAACAACCAACGGTACCACCCACTTGGCAAGAATGCCAAAATAACCAAACCAGAAAAGGAGAAC
>CAZNAX010000063.1:0-15792 GCA_964570965.1 uncultured Desulfatibacillum sp. | reverse complement strand
TGACGATCTCGCCCACCGTCGCCTCGCCCTTCAGGTTGAGCCAGGCGCCCATGGCAAAAATACTGATGACCGTGATGGTCGCGACCGCACCCTGAAGGACACTCACCACCGCCCACCAGTTTAGCACCGGGAACTGGGCGGATAGCAGGCGCTCGATCTCCTCGCGCATCATGCGCATCTCCGCCGACAGTCGCACGAAGCTTTGCACCAACACCACGTTGCCGATGGCATCTCCCGCCCGTTCCGCCAGATTGCTGCGACGCGCCTCCACCTCTCCTTGGGCCGTGAGGGTACGACGCGTGACGTAGCCGGTAAGAAACGCCGAGACCAGCAGCAGGATCATCAGCACCAAGGCGAGCCGCCAGTTGAGGAACAGGGTCATGGGCAACAGCACCAGCATGGATACCAGCGTAGACAAGTGCTCCCGGAACATGGAGAGCCACAGCCCGAAGAGGTGGTCTGTGCCTTGCAGCATGATCTTCAGCAACCGGCCGGAGTGGGAGCTGCGGTGATACGCCAAGTGCAACTGCAGCACGTGTTCGAAGAATTGCGCGCTGACATGGTGGCGTTGGCGGTGGGCCAGCCGGTCTGCGTGCAGAGACACTATAATCCCGGCGACGATGCCCCCCACTCCGACCGCCATCCACAAACCAAAAATCTTCACCCCGTCTTTGAAGGTCGCCTCGACCCCGCGCGCGGAGGCCTGCGTGAGCAGGTCGATCGCCTTGCCGAACAGGATGGGGTCCAGAAAGGGAACGGCCGCCAATCCTAAATTGGCGAGGGTAAGGCCGAGCGCCAGCCCGCGCACGGGTTTGAGCAGGCCGAGCACCCGGCCGTAAACTTGCAGAAAGCTCATCTGAGGCATGATGGATGGGAACCCGTTGTGAACGGAATAAACGAACCGTGGTTCGGCGTTTCATTTCTATGGGCTCCGCCCGGCTCTGTCAAGCAGAGCCCCCCGACCATGCCTGCTTGGCTTGACTGAAACCTTCAGCTTGGCGAAGCCGCTGGACGTTCCGGCGCCGATGGGTCCTTCTGAAGAACTTTTCGAATGGCCTCATCCATCTCGTTGATCAAAATGGGTTTCATGACGAGTGCCTTGATTCCCTTTTCTTCGGCCTTTTCCGCGTCGATCAATTGGCTGTATCCGGTGCAGAGAATGACCGGAATTTCCGGATTGATCTTCATGAGCTCCCGGGCGAGCCCATCTCCGGTCATTCCAGGCATCGTCTGATCCGAAATGACCAGGTCAAACGCCCTCGGTTTGGCTTTGAATAGTTCCAACGCCTCGATCGGGCTGGTCCGCGAGACGACATCGTAGCCCAGACGTTTAAGAATTTTTTCTCCGATATCCGCGATCATTTTTTCGTCATCCACAAACAATATCTTCCCGGACCCGCCTATAGGCAGGATGGATGGATGGGCCAATGCCGTTGAAGGCCGTTCAATCTGCGGCAGGTAGATATAAAAGGCCGAGCCCCTGTCCGGCTGGCTTTCAACCCGAATCGTTCCATTTGATTTTTTGACGATTCCATGGACCACCGCCAGACCCAGCCCCGTGCCTACCCCTTTTTCTTTGGTGGTAAAATAGGGGTCGAATATTCGTTCTTTTATTTCAGGGCGAATCCCTTGCCCCGAGTCCTTAACCGAAAGCTCGACATAGAACCCTGGGTCCAAATCAGGAAACGCATTTCGCTGGCACGCTGTGATTTCAACCCGTTGAACCCGAATCTCAACCAAACCGGCTTGACCACCGATGGCATGAACGGCGTTGGTACAAAGGTTCATTAGTATTTGATGCAGTTCCACTGAATTCGCCAGGACCGATCCCGTCCTTTCGTCGATCTCGCAGTTGATGTCTATGGTCGTGGGGATGCTGGCCCTCAAAAATTTTACAACCTCTTTCACCACCATTCCAACGAGAACCGGCATTCTTTCCTCGTCCGTCTGCCGACTGAAGGATAGAATCTGTTTAACCAGGTCCTTGGCCCGGTTCGCCGCCTTCAGGGCCTCCTGCAGATAATCCACAGGCGCCCCGTCACTGAGCATGGACAGCTCGGTGTACCCGATGATGGCAGATAGAATGTTGTTGAAATCGTGGGCGATCCCTCCCGCCAGAGACCCGATCGCCTCCATTTTTTGAGCTTGCAGCAGCTGCGACTCAAGTTTTCCTCTTTCTTCATCGGCTTTTTTACGGTCGCTGAGATCCTGGACCAATGAAATAAAATAAAGCGGCCGCCCGCTCAGATCGCGATGCAGGCTGGCCCAGATCAGCGTCCACACCGTCGAGCCGTCTTTGTGGACAAAGCGCCGCTCCTGCTCACCCGAAGAAATTCTGCCTTCCAGAAGATCGCTCAGAAACTGGGATCGAAGGCCGATGTCGTCAGGATGAGTGAAATCGGCGACCGGCCTTCCAATCATTTCGGCCGGGCTGTGGCCGATCATCCGTGCCAATGCCAGATTGACCTCAAAATAAACTCCGTTGAGGTCCACCAGCGTCATTCCCACCGAAGCGTTTTCAAACGCGGTCCGAAAACGGGCCTCGCTGTTGCGGAGCGCTTCCTCCGAACGCTTTCGCTCCGTAATGTCTTTGAGGCTGCCTTCGTAATAAAGAATTTTTCCTTCGCCGTCTCGAAAAGCGGTCGACTGATTCTCCACCCAGAGGATGGTCCCGTCATAGCGGCGCATCTGGCATTCGTAATGGCCGCCAAAGGGTTGATTGCCAACCGTTCGCTTGAACACTTCACGATCTTCGCTGGTGACATATAGCTCCTCGGCTCGACGGGAGATAAAGGTCTCTTTGTCGGGATATGCAAACATTCTCACGAGCATTGGATTGGCATCGAGAACGACTCCTTCGGGTGTGGTCCGGTAGAGCCCGATGGATAGATTGTTGAACAAGCTACGATAATGGGACTCGCTTTTTTTCAACGCTTCCTGGGTTGATTTCAACTGGGAGTAATTGCTTTCAAGCTTTTGAAACTGCCCTTTGATTTGCAGCCGCATGCGATGGAAGGATCTGGCCAAGGCACCGATTTCATCTTGGCGATCGAGAATGGGCGAGGCGTCTTCAGCATCCAACTGGCCTTCGCCGAATTCTTCGGCGGCCGCTGCCAGACGTGCAATTGGAAAAATGAACCGGCGTGCCGCGCGCTGGCTGTGCAAATAGACCGCGAGCAGGGTTAAGGACAAGATCATGGCCATGACACTTCCGATGATGACCACCTGCTTCGAAATGAATTGCTGATAGGTAGTGTTGGCTTCCTCCGACTTCTTGGTCATCGTTAGAACGGGGATGGAAAATTCATCAATATAGGTGGTTGCCGCAACCATCAGGGTTCTGCCCTGGAAATTTACCGCGACGGGGGTCATCGTCATGTATTTATTTCGTACCCGCCCGTCCGGTTCGATCCAATCGTAGTAGCCCGACACCTCTACACCGGCCAATGAAGGTTCGAAAATAGCCCACCAGGCCGGCAACTTTTCGGATAGGAACCGCATGTCTCGATCGATAAGGTCCGGATTGGGATGCATTCGCATGATCCCCGTCTCGGCCTCATAAATGCAAGTGTAACCGGTAAGCCCCACGGATTGTATGGCAAGCGATTTAAATTTTTCATTTTTCTGAAGCTGGTACAGGTCCAGATGGGGGTTGAACCCGAGAAAAAGCTCGACTTGAGTGGCCACGTCTTTGGCCCGGTTCTGGATAATGACTTGGCCGAAACTCTCCAACTGTTTCTTCGCATAACTGCTGAGATGATTGTTTGAACTATGCAAAAGTTCGGCGATATAACGCTCTGCAAAAATGGCTCCGAAAGCGGTGCAAACGAAGAAGGAAACGATCGGTATGAGGGAGAGAAACAGGTATTCTCGGGTGAATTTTTTCACCAATGACTGCGAATGGACGTCGGTGCGCTTTTTCTGGCAGGTGCCATCACCCAGGAAGCTGCGCGTTTTCCCCCGGGCAGAAGAATCCTTCGCCTCGCGACTGTGAACTGAAATGGTCATCGAACACCACGCCTTGTTCGGTTTCGTTTGAAAGTCCGCTGAGAGCTGAAACGTCCCGGAGAGCGGCTACCACGGTGCGACCGCTGCCACCCTCTTTGCTCTTCATTGGTATCGACAATAAATCAAACAACTTAAATTTTCGTTAGAACCAAATGAGAGGAATGGGTCTTATGGTCGTTCCGGAGATTCTGCTGCTTGCAAGAATTCGTAGAATCAAATATGGTCGACTCGATTTTTCCCTTCTTTTTTGACCCATCCCGCCGGAGATGACGGGGCGGGAACCATTCCATGCGGGTCGAGGGGGAAAACCAACCTTACAGCGGAGGCGCAATATGGCATCACCTATTCCTCAAATCCAAAAAATCCTTTTCACCACGGATCTCTCCAAGGAGGCGGGGTATGCCTTCGATTATGCCGTCGGACTGGCGGGCCAATACGGCGCCGGACTGACCATTCTATTCGTCATGGAGGACACCCCCCAGGTCCATGGGCAAGATTTCATAGATTTTCTGGGTGAAGCGCGGTGGGCCGAGGTGCGCAAATCCCTTGAGGCGGAGGCGCGCCAACTATTGATTGGGAAAAAACGCGAGGCCGCCATGATTCGCCAGGCGCTGGAAGAGGTGCTGGCGTCTGCACAGGGCCACCGGGGAGGCGAGAATCGACCCGCAGATGAAATTGTGGTCACCCGCGGAGATGTCGCCGACTGCATTTTGAGCGAAGCTCGATCCAGGCGAATCGATTTAATCGTAATGGGCTATCATACCAAGGGCCGGCTGGAAGCGGCCGTAGCCGGCAGCGTCAGCCGCAGCGTGTTGCGCAAGGCCGATGTACCGGTTTTACTGGTGAAGCTGCCGGAGAGCAGCTGATGAAGACTCGGTAGCCGCCCTTCCCTGCTGGAACGCTTTTATAGTGCCCGCAAATTTAAAAGCCCCCGGTGATTCGCACCAGGGGCTTTCAGTTGGTCATGAAGCATGTGTCAGCGTTAGTTAAAAAAACCTCTCCTGCAGGCCGTAAGGATCTTTGACCTCCAGGCTGGAGTCGAACTTGAGTTTCTTCGTGCCCCGCTGGTCGACGTATTTCATGATTTCGAGGTCGATCTTAAGCGGCACGTCGACGCCGGCCTTGGTCAGAGCTTGGCGCAGATAGGCCTCGGCCCGCGTGCCGAACGCAACCGAATCGCCCAGGATGCGCAGGCCTTCCGGCGGGTTGTGGAATCCCATCGAGTTTTCGGCGCCGATGAAAAGGACCCTGTAGAAAGCCTCTTCATAGAATTCCTTGGCCTTGTCGTAAAGCTGCTGATCAATGGCCTTGCCTTCCGCCTGAGCCTTGTGGGTCACCTCCAGCAGCTTGGCCACGGTGGCGGTCTGATACCCGGCGCGGATCATGATCGACACCGTCCGGTCCTGGATGGAAAAAACACGCTCCTTCAACCAGTCGGGGCTTTCGGCATGGCACTGCTTGCAGGCCTTCATGTCGGCCTGCACCGGGCTCATCACGCGGTGGTCCGACACCTTGTGAACGCCAGCGATGGTGTACGGCATGTGGCAGTCGGCACAGGAGGCGCCCGCCTTGAAATGGGTGCTGTTATTAGTCCAGAACTCGTATTCCGGGTGTCGGATGAAAGCCATCCGGTAGCCGGTCACGGTCTGTTTCCATTCCTTGACGGTCTCGTCCTTGCGGATCTGCTGGATGATGTCCTCGATGGTGATGGCGCCGAACTTGCTGTTCTGCCAGGGAAAGTAGAGCCCGACGGACTTGTTCTCTTTGTCTTTGGGGATGTTGTAGGTCACATGGCACTGGGCACATACGGCGGAGCGCATTTCCTGGCGGGTCAGCTGAGCGGGGTCGACCCCCATGGACTTGTAGGCCTCTATCAGCGTGAACCCCCGGGAGATTTTAAGGCTTTGGTCCTTGTTGTCGTGGCAGTCGATGCAGGCAACCCCCAGGTCGCGGTTCTTCTCGGGAATTTTGCCGAGCACTTCTTTGAACGGCGTCTTGTAGTAGTTTTCGCCCATCTCTTTCTGCAGCCCCGGCGCATATGGGCTTTTGCAGCTCAGGCACACTCCGCCGGCGCCGATGCGCGAGGCATCGATTTCCACTTGGTCGCGGATCATGTATGCATGGCCGCGGGGCTCGTTGTACTCCACGCCGAACCCCCAGCCATTGTAAAGCAACGCCATGAATGGATACATGGAAAGCTTATCCACGCTGACAGACCCGCCATCCATTCCGATCTTGTATTTGCTGCGCCGGGCCGAAACGGGATCCGCTGTCTTCTTCCAGAGCTCGTACTCTTCCGGGTAGGCCTTGCCCCACACCGCAGGGTCGATTTCGCCGTCCGGGATGTTGACGGTCTTGACCGCCTGCGGCTTGGGCGGTTCGCATGCAATGAGGACGAATGCCAGGGCCATGCACAAGCAGACCGCCAAGATGTGTTTTGCGCTGTAGGACATCTCCCCCCTCCTAAGATGGTTATTGGAATTTAAGCGATCGATGAGCCTTAGTTCGTCATACGGGCGCCGGCCAAGTGGTGCTGGAGGAACCGGTGACAGTCCCAGCAATTGCGATCCTGATTGATCATGGCCACGCGCTCGGAATGGCAGCGGATGCAATTGGCCTGCACGAATTTTTTTCCGCGCTCGGAAATCGTGATTGTTTCCGGCGTCTTGCCGGAATAAAACACGACGACATCCTTCATGCCGTCGATGGACTTCCAGACATAGTACGCCGGCATATTCTCATGCGGCAGATGGCAGTCGACGCAGCGGATCGTGCGGTGGGCGCCGACATTGAACCATGCCTCGAACTGGGATTCCATGACGTGGCAGGAGGAGCAGAACAGCGGTGTTTCGGTTTTGGCCATGAGCTGGGGCGGTCCGAAGGCAACGAAAACACCGACCGCACCCCCCAGGATGATCAGCAGCGCCAAAACCTTCCAGTTGAGCTTTTTCAGGAGGCTCATCGCTTCGCAACCTCGTCAGAAGGGTTCCTGCCGGAGGGCCTGGCGTTTGCGATGGCGCCGATGAAGAGAGGCCCCGTTATTGCTTGAAAAAGACAGATAAGGAATGTGGGACCGGAAGATGCACTGGTGCATTTGTATAGTCCATCTCTATGAATGATAAATTGACTTAAGTCAAATAACCGCCGGAGGCGGTTATCCAAATTCTAAAAGATGGGTTCTGAATCTTTGAGCGTTTGCACTGAGGGCAGCGGCTGGGGCGTGTGAGCCGCCTCCGATTCTCGAACACGTAACCGCACAGAAGGCATTGACTGGGGGCAATCATGAATTTCCCGCCGGACGACGCCACCGAGCGCTGGACGTGCGCCAGATGCTCGTAAACCTCCTTCTCTTTGAGCCCCAAGGCCTGAGAAAGCTCCCGCGCGTCCAGCGCCTGCTCGCACAGAAGCGCCATCATATGCCGGCGGAGTGTCTGCGACGCCATCCGCTTTGGTTCTGGGGTTTTTCTAGAAAGGTCCACTAGCTGACGAGATTTCTGGCTTCGGTCAATATCGATCCAGCCACACCGATGCTGAACGCGGCGTCTTCTGGAAGTAGTATTTCCCGGGAGTCAGATCGGGAAGCCCGTTGGGGTGTAGTTATTTATCGTATTGAAATAATTGTTCAAAGTCAAGATGACGGGTGAAGGCCGATGAGGCAAATCCGTGCTCCGAATGAGACGCCCAGGCATATCGGCTTGGAAAACGGTGGCCCAGCCCCGGGGCTCAGTGCGGCAGGATTTCTTCTTTTAGGAGGCAGCAGGCGATGCGGTATGGCGCCTTCGCGTTCGCACCGAAGAGATCGCCGGGCTGGACCAAGGCGTTCATGACGCAGCCCTCGGCGATGTGCAGGCGGAAGAAATCGCCTTCATTCAACCGCGGCGTCTCCACCAGGCGGTCATCCCGAAATTCCAGGCTGTGCACCGGATAGTCCTCGCACAAGGGGCAGCGGTAAACCCGACCGTTGGGGAACACAAAGTAATTGTCAGCCACCAGGCCCGCGCACTCGAATTTTTCCCCCGCTGCGAGAAAAACCTTGGGGTAGATCGCCCGAACGCCCCGCCGGGCGATCGCTTCGGCCGCCGCCGGGACTTGGGCGAGCCACTCGGAAGGCGCCACCTGCTGGATGTCCGGCTCGTCAGGGTCGCAACCGCTCAGGGCGGCCTTTCCCCGCAGCCCCAGCACCTGGATGAAAAACCGCCCGACGCCCAGTTCCGCAACGATGGGTCCCATCGCGGGAAGTTCTTCGAGGTTGGCCCGGCTCACCGTGTAGATCAGGCTTGTTTGGAACCCCTTGGCCCGCGCCCGCCGGAGGCCGTTCAGGCATACGTCATAGGATCCCATGCCGCGGATCCGGTCATTGGTGGCGGCCGAAGCCCCGTCCAAACTGAAGCTGAAGACATCCACCTCGGCGGGAGTCACCCGGTCGAGGATGTCGTTGAACAAGTAGCCGTTGGTGTCGATGGTGATGCTGGCAAATCCCAGCCGGCGGGCGCAGCGCACCGCTTGAGGAAGATCCGGGTGCAGGGTCGGCTCGCCGCCCAGCAGCACCAGGTTCGCGCCCGGGCTGCGCTCAGCGAAAACCGCCAGCCAGCGCTCGATGCGGTCCAGGGGCAGCCGGTTGCGGCCGTGCTGTTCGGGGTTGATGTAACAGTGCCGGCAATGCAGGTTGCAGCGCGTGAGCAGGTGAAAAAACACATTCGCCGCTTGTTGCTTGAATTGAACCGTAGCTGAGCTCATAAGCGGAGATCTTTCTGATCGAGAAGAATAGCCTCAAACTTCACCAAGTTTCAAGGGGGGCCGAGTCTTGCGAACCTGGAACAATCAAAAAGCCTGAAGGCTTCGTAATAAGCTCAAGATCAAGGCGCGCGAGCCCCGCGGTGCGAGGCGTACTCCAGTACGCCGCAGCGCCCGTGGGGCGAAGCGCAACGCAGAGGTTGGGCTTATTACGAAGCCTTCATCAGATTTTGGAAATCAGGTGCTTGATCTTCTTCTTCGCGGCGATCAGCTCGTCGTTGGTCGCGCGCAGCCGGATGGACATGTATTCGGCGAAGATACGATACAGCAGCAGGAGGAAATCCAGCTTTTCCTCCTCCGGCGTCTGGGTGGAGAAGCGGTTCTTGGCGGCGGAGTCGACGGCCAGGCATACGGTTTTCCCGACGGCCGATACCGTGGCCGAACGGTGCATGGTGTCGACGATGCGCATCTCCCCGAAGATTTCCCCCTTCGTGTCGATAATGCCGATATCGAGGTTCTCTTTGGAGATTCGGATTTTTCCTGACAGCAGGAAATAAAGCCAGGTGTCCTGGTCGCCCTCGCGGATGATCGCCTCGCCGTTCTCGTATTCACGGATCTTGCTGAGCTTCAGCAACTTGCCGAGACTCTTGGTCTCGAAGTTGCGCAAAGCGGGAATCGCCATGAGCTTCTGGATGTTCTCGATGTTGTCCTTGAGATATTTGGACTCGATCATACCTCTCCTCCCCTCGTCGATCGCCGGACGACTTACCTATGAAGCCATTCTACATCTTGGAGGGTCAAAGGGCAAGTTGGCCGAAGCCGTTTCAGGGACCTTCGAGGCATCCCTTGGACACTTCGCCGTCGAACCGAACCGGATAACACCCGTCGAAACAGGCTTTGCAGAACCGGCTGCTCGCATCGGAAACCCCGGTGGCCTCCAGCAGGCCTTCGATGCTCAAGTAGTGCAAGGTGTCGAGGTCAAGAACCCGGCAGAGTTCAGCTTCGGTTTTGCCGGCGGCGATCAACTCGCCGCGCGTGGAGAAATCGATGCCGTAGTGGCAGGGGAATCGATGGGGTGGGCCCGAGATGCGCATGTGCACCCGTTTCACGCCGAGGCTCCGGAGCGCTTTGACGCGGGTCTTCACGGTGGTGCCGCGGATGATGGAGTCGTCGATGATGATGATCTCCTTGCCCTTCAGCAGCTCCTTGACGGGGTTGAGCTTCACCCGCACCCCGAAGTCCCGCATGCTCTGGGTCGGCTGGATGAAGGTGCGGCCGACGTAGTGGTTCCGGATCATCCCGATTTCGTATGGAATCCCGGATTCCTGGGAATATCCCACCGCCGCATAGGTCCCGGAATCCGGAAAGGGCATGACAAAATCGGCCGCGACCGGCGCCTCCTGGGCCAGCCGGCGGCCGAAGGCCTTGCGGATCAGGTAGACGTTGAGGCCGTCGATGGTGCTGTCCGGACGGGCGAAGTAAATGTACTCGAAGATGCAAAAGGCCCTCCGGTGGGCGGCGGGCATATGGATGCTGCGGATCCCGTCGCGGGTGATGATGACGATTTCGCCCGGCTCGATCTCGCGCACAAACTCGGCCTCGACCAGGTCCAGCGCACAGCTCTCGGAGGCCAGCACGAAGCTGCCGTTGATTTTTCCCAGGCAGAGCGGCCGGAAGCCGTGAGGGTCCCGAATGCCGATGACCTCCCCTCGGCTGGTGAGCATCACAAACGAAAACGCCCCTTCCAGCCGCGCTACGGAGCGGACCAGGGCCTCCTCGAAACCGTGCTTCAGGTTTTTGACGAACAGGTGCAGCATGATCTCGCTGTCCATCGTCGATTGGAAGATGGACCCGGCCTCTTCGAGCTCCTCTTTGAGCAGGTGGGCGTTGGTGATGTTGCCGTTATGGCCGATGGCATAGGCCTTCTGACGGTGCCGGACGATGAACGGCTGGGCGTTGGTGAGAATCGAGCTGCCGGTGGTGGAATAACGGACGTGCCCGATCGCACAGGATCCCTCCAGTTCCTCCAGGTGGTTGACGTCGAACACGTCGGGCACCAGCCCCATGCCGCGATGGGCGAATATGCCCTCGTTGCGGACCACGGCGATGCCCGCGCTTTCCTGGCCGCGGTGCTGAAGGGCATAAAGGCCGAAATAGGTCAGCGCCGCGGCATCCTGATGGCCGCAGATGCCGAATATGCCGCAGGATTCCCGTGGCTTGTCGGAAACATCTTTTGCTGTCAACGTGTCAAATTTCGACATCGGCATTTCTTTCCTTGCATCTCCCCCCTTTGAAAAAGGGGGCTCGGGGGGATTTGGAAATCGATTTTCTTCGAAGTAAGGTTATCCCTTATTTTGTGGGAGCGGCATCTTGCCGCGATTTGATCGTGGCTGGAAGCCACTCCCACAAAGAACGAACTTTCTCGCCGATAAAGTAACGCAGCGGCCGTCATTCCAGGGGCGTGTTTTCTTCCAGGTTCCAAACCCCGCAAGGGCAAGCCCCGGCACAAAACCCGCAGCCGATGCACAGGTTCTCGTTCACAACGTATTCATAGGCCTTGCCGTCCAGGTCCTTGCGGCTGATGGCCGCCGGCGGGCAGATCGCCACACACACCCCGCAGTCCCGGCAGGCGCCGCAGGACAAACACTGCGAACCGCATTGGTGCACATCCGCAAAGGCCGTGATCCGCGGGTCGAAATATTCGACGGTCACCCTCCGTTTTTCAATCATCTGACGCCGGAAAGGGGCCGGGGGGCGGCCGTCGGTTTGCTCGGCGATCGCCTGGGCCACTGCGCGGCCGGCGCCAATGGCCTCGGTCAAAAGCCCGGGCCGCACCACGTCGCCGATGGCGAACATCTTGGGATCGTTGGTCCGGTAGCTCGAATCGACCTTGATGAAACCGCGCTCCACGGCGATCTCCTCCGGCAGAAACGAAAGGTCCGGAACGTCGCCGATCGATACGATCACCGTGTCGGCCGCAATTTCCTCGCCGTCGGCGAGCGTAACGCCGGAGGCCGTGATGTCGCGGGTGGCGGCCGGCCAGCGGAACCGGGCGCCCGCGGCTTCGGCGGCCTGCCGCTCCTTGCCGAAGGAAGCCGGTTGCTGCACATCCAGGAGCAGGATTTCCTCGGCGCCGAGACGGCGCGCCTCGGTGGCCGCATCGCAACCGACATTGCCCGCGCCGATGACGACCACCCGCCGCCCGCACGCGGCCGTTCCGGCCTTGGCGGCTTGCAGGAAGTCGAGAGCCGATAGGGCCCGCTCGATCCCCGGTATGGGCAGCATGCGCGGCTTCTGGGCGCCGGTGGCCAGCACCACGAAATCAAAGTCCTCCCGAATCCGCGCGAGCTCTTCGCGGCCGAGGGGCTGCTGCAGGTGGATGTGGGGCAGCACCTCCCGGATGCGGTTGAGTTCGGTTTCGACCACCTCGCGTGGAATCCGGCTCTCGGGAATGATCCGGGTGAACTTGCCTCCCAGCCGGCCCGTCATCTCGTAGACCGTGGCCGCATGCCCCTTCAGCCGCAGCTGCCAGGCCACCGACAGCCCGGCCGGCCCGCCGCCGATGACGGCGATGCGCCGGCCGCTCAGCGGCGGCAGCTCGGGCAGGTGGGCGCGGATGCTGGCTTGACCGATCTGGGTCGTGTCCACCGGCGCCATCGCCGCTATCTGGCGGGTGCAGGATTGCATGCACAGGTTCGGGCAGAGGTAGCCGCACACCGCGGCCGGAAAGGGCGTGTAGGCGAGGGCAAGGTCCACGGCTTCGTCCAGCCGGCCTTCGCGGATGAGCTGCCAGCGCTTCTGGACGGGAATCCCCGTCGGACAGCCGGCCTCGCAGGGAGCGGCGTATTTCTGGTTTTCCCACGTCGGCACGAAGCGCCGCAACGCTCCGGTCGTAATCACCGGAATCACGCTGCGATCCAGCCGGCTGAGATCGCCGATCAGGCCGCCCGAACCGAGCTCGGCGTTCCAGACCTCTTGGTGGAAGCTCCGCATGGGGCGTATCGACCGGCCGGCTTTCTCGCTCGGCGTGCGGGCGACCAGCAACTGCCAGTGCTCGCGCGCGGCGAGGGTGCGCAGCAGCTCGGAGCGCCCGATCTTCTTCAGAAACCCTTTCAGGTTCGCCAGCAACCAGTTCCAGTCCGGATCTCCGATGGGTGCCATGCGGGCGTCGGTCTGGCTGAAGCCGCTGTGCGGACCGCGGAAGAAGACCTTGCCGCCGACCATGCCGACCAACGGCCGATAGCCCAGAATGTTCTCGGGCGTCTGGGCCTCGTGGCCGCAGATGACGGCGATGCCGCCGGCCATGAACTCTCCGAAATAATCTCCCGCCGAACCCAATACCCATAACTCCGGCGGGCCGAAGCGCGGGTTGTGTTTGGTCATGGTCATGCCGCGGGCGCCGATGTTGCCGGCAATGTAGACCCGGCCTTGGGCCATGGCATTGGCGGTGCCGTTGCCGGCGTTGCCGTGCACGACGATCTCGGCCCCGGCATTCAGCCATCCCACGTCGTCGGAGGCCGGCCCGAGGACTTCGATAACGGTATTCGGAAACCCCATGGACCCCACCCGTTGCCCGGGTTGCCCGCTGATCCGAAGAAAAACCGTCTGGTCGCCGGCCCGCCAGAGGCGGCCGCCGATGCCATGCTGGCCGTAGGCTTCGATTTGAAGCCGGCGGCGGCCTTCGGCCACCGCTGCTTGGATCTGTTCCTCCAGGAGGCGCGAGCGCACGCGTTCACCATCCTGCCGGCCCGCGATGGTGTGCGTGGGTCGGGATGGGTGTTGGCTGGGTTGGTTCATAGAGTTGCTCCAGGCACCCCACCGGGATGCCGCGTAAATTCGTCGGCCGCTGCCCCCGCAAATCGGGTCGCCCAATCCCTCATCCTTGATTTCAACGGGCACACGGGTAAACGGGTCAACGTCTTGTTTAAACCACGTACTTGATACTCAACCGCTCCGCCGTGTGGTGATCATCCACTCCTAGCGCGTCGGACATGCCAATGGGCAGGGAGGTCGAGCGGCCGAGCGGGGCCACAATTTTTTTGAGCTCGGTGTCGAAGCTCAAAAACACATCCACGATGCGTTGGGCCACGTCGTCGACATCCAGTCGCCGGTAAAGCCGCGGGTCCTGGGCTGTAATGCCTTTGGGGCAGAGTCCGATGTTGCAGATGTTGCAGCGATCGGACTCCGAGCCGAGACAACCGGCCGCCGCCTGCATGATGTACTTGCCGACTTGGATGCCGCTGGCTCCGAGCATGATCAAGGCGGCGGCGTTGGCAGCCAGGTTCCCGCTTTTGCCGATGCCGCCGCCCGCAAACAGCGGCAACTGATTCTGCATGCCCAGTTTGACGAGCGTCAGATAGGCATCGCGGATGTTGCTGGCGATCGGGTGCCCCATGTGGTTCATGGACACGTTGTAGGCCGCCCCCGTGCCGCCGTCCTCCCCGTCGATCGCCAGGCCCGCGGCATAGGGGTTGCGGGTCAGGTTGTTCAACACGGCCAAAGCGGTGGAGGTCCCCGAGATTTTGGGATACACCGGGACGCGGAATCCCCATGCCATGGACATGGACTGGATCATCTTGGCCACCGACTCCTCGATCGAGTACTTCGTCTGATGGGTCGGCGGGCTCGGCAGGTTCACCCCCGGCGGAACCCCGCGAATGGCCGCGATCAGCCGATTGACCTTGTACCACATGAGCAAGCCGCCGTCGCCGGGCTTGGCGCCCTGGCCGTACTTGATCTCGATGGCGCAGGGATCTTCCTTCATCTCGGGGAGGGCATGCAGGATCTCGTCCCAGCCGAAGTAGCCGCTGGCGATCTGCAGGATGACGTATTGGAGAAACCGCGAGCGCAGCAGCCGCGGCGGGCAGCCGCCCTCGCCGGTGGAGATGCGCACCGGCAGGCCGAGCTCCTCGTTCAAATAGGCCACTCCCAGCTGAAGTCCTTCCCACATGTTGGGCGACAGCGCGCCGAAGGACATGCCCCCGATGATCAGCGGGTAGATCTCCCGCACTGGCGGGATCCACCCGTTTTCGCGGAGGTGCTTGAGGTTCTCCTCCGGAGGCAGCACCCGCCCCAGCAGCGTGCGCAGTTCGAACTCGTGCCGCCCGGCGTCGAGCGCCGGGTCGGTCAGCATGGAAATGCGAATGAACTTCAACCGGTCGAGCAGCACCCCGGGCATGTTGCGTCGGCCGCCGCGGCGCCGGGGCTGTCCGCCCCGGTCGATGTGGAAACGCAGCTTGTCGGTCTCATCGGCGCGCACCGGCCCGATGGCGTTGTTGGGGCAGACCAGATTGCACATGGCGCAGCCCACGCACGCGTAAGCGGAATCGGTCCTCTGGCGAACGCCGTAATAGGATTTGTAAACGGTGGCCGGCGCCTCCATGAACCCCAGCGGGGGTTCGATCTGCCGCTTGCGGAAGACTCCCAGCTCGATGGCATTCACCGGGCAGACGGCCGTGCACTTGCCGCACAAGGTGCAGGTATCGCGGCTCCAGCGAATCTGCCAGGGCAGGTCCTTGACGCTCAGTGTGGAAGGGGTAATGGATCTTTCTGACGACATATACGAATCTCCTGGCGGTCCGGGCCGACGACCGCCGTGTCCAGATACATGGGCTGAAAATCCCGGCTCTTGTCGCGCAGGGGAATCGCGGCGTCCAACCCGCAGATCTCCGACGAGAAGGCGAAGACGCCGGGCTTGCCGCCGACCACCCCCGGCCGCAGCTTCTTCCGGTCCTGGACCATGAACAGGCTTCCGTCGGGCAGGCAGCCGATGACGCAGTTGGGTCCGTCGATGATGAGCGGCCGGCAGGCCTGCTTCAAGTTGCGCAGAAAATGAGCGTCGGGGTGCCGGCCGATGTCCTCGTCCTGCAGCGGCGTGATCACGTGCTTGTAGGTTTCGATCCCGAAGCCGAGCGTGCGGGTCATGTAGTGCAGGATGTGCGTGAACACCTCCGAGTCGGAGTTGTAACCGATATAGCCCGGAAAGCCGCGCGACTCGAGAAAGGTCCGGATCGGGATGAAGGCCGTGTTCTCCCCGTTGGTCATGCTGGC
>CAZNAX010000062.1:0-15913 GCA_964570965.1 uncultured Desulfatibacillum sp. | reverse complement strand
GCGGGCGAAAGCCTGTTCCCGCTGCTGCTGGAGCGGCTGAACATCTTCACCGACCCGCAGCGCCCCATGACCGTGACCCAGGGGATTTACGAAATCAACAACCCGAACGAAAAATCCCCGGTCATGGTGACAACCAACTTCGCCCTGACCTACTTCATTGTCTCTGGTGAAATCGAGGCGAGCCGGGTTCCGTCCTACCTGCTGATCAAGGATTCCGAGGGCCTGTCGGTCATGACCGCCTGGGCGGCCGGCAAGTTTGCCGGCGACGACGTCGGCACGTTCGTGAAGAAGAGCGGCATCGATGACAAGGTCAAGAACAAGGAAGTCATTATCCCCGGATATGCCGCCGCCATCGCTGGCGACATGGAAGAGGAACTGCCTGGCTGGAAAATCACCGTGGGGCCACGGGAAGCCGCCCATCTTCCTGGGTTTCTCAAGTCCCGCTAGCCGTTGGTAAATGCGGTACGCCGGGAAGGCGTCTTTTTCCCGGCGCGCTGCTCTGCCGCTGACCATATCGATTGAGAGAGGGAGGGTGGTATGATTTTAATTGGCGAAAGCCTGAATGTGATCTCCAAGAAAATCGGCAAGGCCTATAAAGAGCGCGATCCCAAGCCGATTCAGGAAGAAGCTCTTTTTCAGAAGTCCAAGGGCATGGATTACATCGACATCAACCTCGGGCCGGCCAAGAAAGATGGCCACGAATTGATGCCTTGGGTGGTGAAGACCGTCCAGGAGGTCGTTCCGGATGTTCCGCTGGCACTGGACACTTCGAACGTCGACGCCATCGAAGCGGCACTCAAGGTCTACAAGCCGACGGCCCTGCCGCCGTTGATCAACTCCATCATGGTGAGGCCCGAGCGTTACGAGCGCATGGTGCCGATCGCCAAGGACGCCAACGCCGATTTCATTGCCTTAATGTGGGGTCCGGAAGGCCTGCCGCGCGATGAGAACGAGCGTGCGGCCCTGTGCGTCGAACTGCTTTACTACGCCAACGAGGCCGGGATTCCCAACGAGAAGATTTGGGTAGACGGGATCGTAACACCGGTGAACATCCAGCAGCCCCAGGCCATCAGCCTGATGAACTTCCAGTCCATGATTCCGGACATGGCCCCAGGCGCCAAGAGCACCTGCGGCCTGTCGAACATCTCCAACGGGCCTCCCGGCCATCTGCGTCCGATTTTGAACCAGACTTATATGGTGATGCTGCAAAAGCATGGCATGTATTCGGTCATCTCCGACCCCCTTGACGATCAGCTGACCGCCATCGCCAAGGGAAAACGCCAGGATATCGTGGACCTGATCTACGGCGTTATGGACGGCAACCAGCCGGACATGGGATCCCTCTCCAAGGAAATGCAGGACTACGTGAAGACGGTCAATGTTATTCTCGGCAACACCCTGTACTCGGATTCCTGGCTGGATATTTAGCTGCGGGGCCTTGCGATTCGACTCATTGAAGCCCTTCCTTCAGCGTGGGGAAGGGCTTTTCTTTCACATCAAGATGCTGGGCACGGGATTCTGGATAGAACAGAGTCCAGTGTTTTTTTAGCCAGCATCCAGTATTCCGCATCGAGCATATCCTGACATGCCCCGCATCGACGACTACATCGCTGCCTGCGCGCTGGCGAGGGAACAGCTGGCTGCCGAGCCCTATGATATCCTCCTGTCGAGTTCCGGATACGAACCGGCGGAAGGAAAGACCTTTCGAATCCCATTTCTCGATAGGGTCTTTCGGCTGAGCTATCCAGATCTCCAGTTTTGGAACATCTCCGCGCCGGACCAAGAAGTGCCCCTCCAGGAGCAGATCCTCATCCTGCATTACTTGCAAGCCGGCCGCCAGGCCGCGCTGCCATCCGGGGCCTGGGTCGCCTACCGTGAGATCCCAGGCGCGGCCTTCTATTACGCCGCGTTTCTCAAGCGGGCGGTCGATCCGCTGAAGAAGGCTTTCGGGCAGAACCTCGCAGGCCTGAGGCACGCGGCAGACCGGCTGAACGGCGTTGCAGTGGGGTTCGGTGATGCAGGGTTCGATTTCCGGGTGTTTCCGAAGGTGCCGGTGCGTCTGATCGTGCACGCCGGCGACGATGAGTTTCCGGCCGAAGCCACCATCCTGTTCGATCGCAGCATCGAACGGATGCTATCGCCCGAGGACATCGCCTGGCTGGCGGGGATGGTGGTGTACCGATTGATCAGCCTCTCCCGGGATACGGCTTCTTAGATCCGGCCCGGCTGCCGGTCGATCCCATCCATCCTGCAAACCTATCGTTTCCTCTCTCTATTCACGACTTATCTGTTGCGATAATGCCCCCCGACACCTTGTCACGCAGGATTCCATCTGCTACACTTTATTCACGCCGCGTACCTGAAGCAAACTGCCGGTTTCCGCGGAATGGAACGCACTCCATGGATTCTATCCCCAAGCCAAAATCCAAAGCCCTTGAGGTCAATCTGGTCGATTACCACGTCGATGTCGCCGTCGACCCGAAGTATGCCGTGCTCCAGGAGGTCATGAGCAAGTACTATGGTCTTATGGAAGGGCTGAATACCTTTCTGGGAGAGCTGTCCCACCCGTACCTGAATTGGCGGTTCATTGTCGCCGAGGCTCGAAAATACTCGCTCGACTATTTCCACCTCTTTCGGTCGCACCCTCAGGGAGCACATGCGGCCCGGCGGATGATGGAAATTCTGATTGCCGCCGTCTATGCTGCTAAGACCGAGGATGTAAAAGCCGCTGCGGTCGACAATCTGCTTTTGTATCTTCAAACAATCGTTCGCGATTCCGATGCCGATTTCGAGCGCTTCCGTCCGGCCGTCAACGATGCGTTCGAGCAAATGCATCAACTGCCGGAGGACGCTTTTGATCTGGTGGTCCGAAGCTATCATCCGGTGGTGCGCCTGGCAGCTGCTTTCATGAAACGAACGGTAGTGGCCCCGGAGGGGTTCGCTCCTCTCAATCGACTGTTGGCCAGGTATTTCGAGTGCACTTATGCCTATTGGCTGAGCGCGAGTGATCCGGAAACGGCATGCGACCGCGAGGCGTCTGAATTTGGCGGGGCCAGCACGTGCGACGATCTTTTTGAAGACATCTCCCACCGCCGGATCTTGGAATGGCAAACGGTTCTGCGCGCGATGGCAGATTCGACCGCCATGGATTCGGCGGAGACCACGGAGCGGCTGCTGGCCTTGCCAGGGTTCAGCCATTTCGTCGATGCCTACAAAAGGATCCCCCAGCAGCTGCTGCAGCGCGGGGCGGCCGGCGGCCGGGGGCAACACCTGAAGCTGATCTTCCTCTTCCAGATGATGAACGTCGCAGGCCTGGCCTTGATTCATGAGGAGACCCTGAGGGAAATCAACCAGACCTTGACGTGGATCATCGTCAACGAGAATTACCGCAACATTCAGCAGCTCATCCGCAAGACCTTTTCGATCCTCAAGGAGCGGTCCCAGAACTATCCGGCGACGGCCCTCACCTGTGTGCTCAACATGGGAAAAGGGGTTTATAAGACGGACGACACCGATCTGGTTAATTTTTTCATCGATGCCCTCATCGATTTGGGCTTTCAGGCGCCGTCGGTGCAGGGAGTGGACGACGAATGGCGCATCAAGTCCAACCACGCCCACCTGATGAATATCCGTACCTGGCTCGAGTTGATAAAACTCAACCCGAAGCGCTCGACCCGACTGCTTTCGGCTCTGATCATCCACCTGTCGATCGGAGGCGTGCTCATTCGGGACACCGACCTCTTTCCGCGCGATATGACCGGACTGCTCAACAGCCCGGTCAATCCTGTTTATCATTTGGTGAAACAGTTCGCCCGGTTGTGCCCGGTGTTCTTCAACGACATTGGTGCCGAGGGCCGGCTGCGGGATGTCTCCACCCGCATCGATGAACTCTCCCAGCGCCGGGATGTGCTGGTCCATTTCCTGCGCAAGCAAAGTCACGTCGAAAGCAGCAACCAGATCATTCCCTTCATGGAAGCGACCTTCGAGTTTTGGAGAACCCAGGCTAAGGAGGGGCTGGCGCCGTTTGTTCCACCCGCGATTTTTGAACAGATCGATTCGAGAGGCCCCTACGTCAAGGGACTGCATCGGGTTTTGGAGCGTCTGGTGAAGAAGGGAGCCCGCATCCCGGACGACCTGCTGGCGCTCACGCCGGAAGAGCTTTCGTCCCGGCTGGGGTTCGTTCCGGGCGTTTCCAACGCCGACAAGGAGCGGTTCCATCTGGCGGTTGAATTTTATAAGCTGCTGCATCAGAAGTACCGGCTCAACATTGTGGAGCTGGACAACTACCTGGCCCAACTGCGGCCGGAGGGATTGCCGGAATTGAGCCGCCTGGAGCAGGCGTTGAGCGAAGTCGATGCGACCCGGCGGCTGACGCTCATACTGGACTATCTCGAAACGCTGAAAGCCGTCATCACCTCCGATGCGTTCTATGAAATCCGTGAAGACATCTACCAGAAGCGGCACATCACGATCGATATCCCCTCCATGTACGGCAGCTACCATGAAATGAAGTTCGACTGCCTGGGGCTCACGCTGCGCCTGGAAGCAATCGTGAACGTGCTCTTTGAAGCTCTGATCCGCAAGATCGACCTCAGCTTGATCACTAAAGCCACGTTTGCTGAGATCCACCAGGCGCTGCAGCTGTTCGATCGGGCGCTGCGGCTCGACGGCATCCGGTCGGCGGAATTCGAGCGTCAGCTGGAGTTCTTGAGGGATTCGCTGGTCGTCAAGGGGTTCACGCTGACCCAGTATCTGGACATTTTCAAGGGATTTGCTCAAGCCGTCCAGAACATCATCAAGGACCACGTCAACAACTTGCATGGGGCGAATCTGAATCGGATCCTCCCCTCGCTGTCACCGGAGCAGATCCTGCCGAAATACCTGCCGCGAGAACCCCTGGAGGACCGGGAGCGCCTTCATCACCGGATGGTGGAAATCTTTTTCCGCGACCAGATTGCCGGATCCCTTGGCCTCCAGCAACTGGATCTGTTCCTGGGCCGGATCTTGAATACGCTCTTTCAGCAGTCTTACAAGCTGCCCAAGGACAAACTGCGACAGCTGCTGCTCTACGATCCGCATGCCTGTCTGGTGGCGATTGATTCACCCTCCAACCGCGAGATCGGCTTGATTCATCTTGGTACCAAGGGGTTCAATCTGGTTAAGCTGAAAAGCCTCGGTTTTCGGGTGCCGCCCGGCTTCATTGTCACCACCGAAGTCTTTCGCTGCCGTGAAGTAATCGAAAGCTACGCACCGGCTCAGCGCAATTTCCATGAGCAGATTGCTCACCACCTGCAGGGGCTGGAACAGGCTTCCGGCAAGACGTTCGGCGACCCCGCCAACCCCCTGCTTCTGTCGGTGCGCAGCGGGTCGTCCATCTCCCAGCCCGGGATGATGGACACTCTGCTCGACGTGGGCAACAACATGGAGATCACCGCCGGAGTGGCCGCCCGCACCGGCAATGCCTGGTTCGCCTGGGACAATTACCGGCGGTTTCTGCAGAACTACGGCATGGCGCATGACCTGACGCGCGATGACTTCGATGCCGTAATCGCCGAATACAAGCAGCGGCTGGGGATCCCGCTGAAACGCCATTTCTCCGGAGGTCAGATGCGGGAGGTGGCGCTCGCCTATCGGCGTCTGATCGAGGATGCCGGTGTTGAGGTAATCGATTCGCCCTTCGAACAGCTGCTCCTGGCGATCCGCCGGGTGCTGGCCTCCTGGGAATCCCCGAAGGCATTGGCCTATCGGCGCATCATGGGGATTTCAGACGACTGGGGCACCGCCATCGCCATCCAGGCCATGGTCTATGGAAACCTGTCGTCGGATGCCGGCACCGGGGTTATTTTCACGCACAACCCGCGCTGGGCCGGGGATGTGTTGAAGCTCTGGGGGGACTTCACCACTGCCAACCAGGGTGAGGACGTCGTGTCCGGGCTGGTGCGCACCATGCCGATTTCGCTCTTTCAGCAGGAAATCGAGATGCGCGAGACCGATGTGACCCTGGAGACGCATTTTCCCGAGATCTTCCGCGAGCTGAAACGTTGGGCGCATATGTTGATCGACGACCGCGGCTGGAGCCCGCAGGAGATCGAGTTCACCTTCGAAGGGCCCTCCGCCGTTGATCTCTACATGCTGCAAACCCGGGACATGGCCATCCGCGAAAGCCAGAAGGTATTGGCCTTCGATCTTGATGTGCCGCCCCCGGATCGGCTGCTGGGCCACGGCATTGGCGTCAGTGGGGGCGCGATGATCGGCCGGCTGGTTTTCAGCCTCGATGAAATCGAGGCTTGGCGGGTGCGGGAGCCGGCCACTCATCTCATCCTGGTCCGCACCGACACGGTGCCGGACGACATCCGGGAGATCCACGCGGCCGACGGGTTGCTGACTGCGCGCGGCGGCTTGACCTCGCATGCGGCCGTCGTGGCGCATCGGCTCGGCAAGACCTGCGTGGTCGGATGCGGCAGCTTGGAGTGCAACGAACGCGAAAAGTGGTGCCGGTTCCCGTCGGTATTGCTGAAAAGCGGCGATCATCTCAGCATTGACGGTCGGGAGGGATCCGTGTATCGGGGAGTATTAAAGCTGCGGGAAGCATGACCAGACGCCTCCTGGAGGAGGGCGGACAGTTCCGCGAGCCTGCCAGGAGCGAAGCAGAAAAGGAGGACATCCATGCCAGCCTCATCCGACTCAGGACTTAAATTGGGCATCAACGGCCTCGGCCGAATCGGAAAGCTGACCCTCTGGCATCATGTGGCGCGCAAGGCATTCGGAGAGGTCGTTGTCAATCTCGGGCGACCCGCCGGAAAATCACTGACGGACGTGGCCCACTATATCGAGCGTGATTCGACCTACGGGTGGCTGCACGGGTATCTGTATGGTCATCAGGCCCCTCCGGTCATCACGGAAATCGATGAAAAAAAAGGAATGCTGCGGATCGACGGGCTGCCGGTCCGCTTCCTGCGCGAGAAGCGCAATCCGGCGGATATCGGCTGGGGGGGCCACGATGTCCGGCTGGTGGTGGATACCACCGGACAGTTCCTGGATCCCACGCTCGGACCGGACGATCCCAAAGGATCGGTGCGGGGGCATTTGGCGGCCGGTGCCGAAAAGGTGGTGGTCTCGGCGCCCTTCAAGATCAAGGATAAGACCGCCTCCGTCCCCGCCGATGCCGTCACCACCGTCATGGGGGTGAACGGCAACGACTATGACCCGCGGAAGCATCGGATCATCTCCTGCGCGTCCTGCACCACCACCTGCCTGGCTCATATGATGCGCCCGTTGATCGACTCGTTCGGGGCCAAGCGGATTCTGTCAGCATCCATGGCCACCGTGCATGCGGCGACGAGCTCCCAGGAGGTGCTGGATCGCCTGCCGGAAGCCGGCAAAAGCGACCTGCGCAAGAGCCGCAGCATCATGAACAACATTATCCTGACGTCCACGGGCGCGGCCAACGCGCTGCGGCTGGTGATCCCGGAAATGAAGGACATCCCCTTCATCGCCGAATCGGTGCGCATTCCGACGAGCACGGGGTCGCTCATCATTCTGGTGATCAACCTGCAGGAAGAAACCCCTGCCGGTCGGATCGACCGGACCGCGATCAACGCCATCTATCGCCAAGCGGCGGCTGACAGCCCGGACGGCTATCTGATGTACTCCGAGCAGCAGAATGTTTCGACGGATATCATCGGAATGCCGCGCGCGGCGGCTATCATCGAAGGCGCTGAAACCCATACCCGGACCGCGGAAGCCTGCATCGATCTCGCCAAGGTGCCGGGGATGGACACGGGCGTGCTTTCTTCGCTGAAAAGCATGGTGGTCCGCATTCCCGTGACTCAGGCGGTTATCTATGGTTGGTATGACAACGAGAAGGGCAGCTACGTTCGCATGCTGGGGGATCGAACGGTAGCCATCGCCGAGGCGTTATGACCGCCCGAAGGCATACACGCACGGGCTTGCTGTAAGGCGATCCTGAAGCAAGCGAGGTGTCGGAGCGCGTGTGCTCATGGGGTTCTACATGAATTAAAAACGGGGCCGAGCCGTCGACCGGCTCTGCCCCGTTTTTAAGCGGTGAAACCATAGTGGTAAATATCATAGCTGGTCTCTCCGCCCAGCAGCTGATCGATCTTGGACTGAATTTCTTTCCTCTGTTGGCTGGCCAGCCAGTTCTTCCAATCCTGGGAAGATTGCCAGGCACTGATCACGATGAACTCTTCGGGCTTATCCAGGCTGCGCAGCGTTTCCCCGGAAATGTAGCCTTCCTGAGCGGTCGCCAGGATCCGCAGCTGGCGGAAGAGCGTAATTGTCTCCCGGGCTTTATCCAACGGCACCCGTCGTTTGATCAAGACTTTAATGGCCATGTCGTCCTCCTTGTCGAAGGGGTTCGATGTCTTCAGCAACACGCCGCATGCTTAGGGTAAGCGTAGCCCAACCGCTGAAAGGGGTCAAGGATAAATCCGGATCCATCAGGGGAGTCGCAGCGCGTCCGAATCGGATGCGATGCGATGCAGGCTGATCTCCAAGGCCACGAATTCCGCGGGGGAGAGGGTCTCGGCCCGCCGCATCGGGTCGATCCCTGCTTGCGTCAGTGCGCGGAGGATCGCCTGGGGCTGAACCGAAGGTCTGGAAGCCGACAGCGCTTTTTTCAAGGTCTTCCGCCGCTGGCCGAAAGCGGCGGCGATCAGGCGAAACAGTCGGTCTTCATCATGCGCTGGATAGGAGGTCGGCGGGCGGAAGTCAATCTCCAGCACCTCGGAATCCACCTGGGGTGTCGGGAAAAACTTTTCCGCCGTCACCCGCGCCAGGCGACGGATGGTGGCACAGTAGCGCAACATGGCGGTGATGCGTCCATAGTCCCTGCCACCGGGGGACGCCCGCAGCCGGGCGGCCAGTTCTTTCTGGAACATGAGCACCGCCCGCGCAACCTGACGGCGTGCAGCGATGAGCCGGATGACGATTTGGGAGGAGATGTTGTAGGGCAGGTTGCCGAAAACCGTGATGGATCGTCCGGTTTCGCGGGCCAGCTCGGCCAGGTCGATGTCCAACACGTCGGCTTCGATGACCTGGACGTTGGTGGCATCGGCGCCGAGAAGCTCCTCGCGCAGGATGCGCGCGAGGGTCGGGTCCTTTTCGATGGCGATGACCGATCGAGCCGACCGGGATAGGGGAAGCGTCAGAGCGCCCAATCCGGGTCCGATTTCAACGACCATGTCGTCGGGTCGAACGTCGGAGCGGTCGACAATCCGTTGAGCCGTTGCCGGGTCGACGAGGAAGTTCTGTCCCAACTGCTTCTGAGGACGCAGATCGTGGATCTTGCAAAGAAGTTGAGGAGATCTCAATTCGTGCCTCGAACGTCAATGGCGGCGAAGGGGCGCCGGGGTCCCGGCGAATTATCGAAGACCGCGCGGAGATGCGCCTCTCCGGACGCTGCCGACAACGTAACAAGAAAAGACCTTCAGATCAATGTCTTCCGCGGCGCGGCGTCCGATCCGGGTGCGCCGCACGGCTTGACTTTCTTACATTTATCCATTAGCTTGCCCGGAATTACTTGTGCTGCGGTTTACTTCACATCACTGGAGGGTGATCATGCCCAGAAGAAAAGGCAAGTCCATCAGTTTTGATGCGATGGTGAAATTCTTCATGCACAACTACGAGATTCCGACCAAGCGCGACGTCGACAAACTAATGGCACGAATGGATCGGCTGGAAAGCCTGCTGGTCGCCGCGCCGCCGGCCGGCCGCTCCAAGGGCTCGCGCCGGCGTGCGGCGGTGCCCGCGGGCGATGCCGTTTTGGAGGTGATCAAGCGTTCCAAGCAGGGCCTCAAATTTGTGGATATCCGGACCAAGACCGGTTTCGTCGATAAAAAAATCCGTAACATCATCTTCCGGCTGCACAAACTGGGCAAGATCAAGCGGCACAGCCGCGGCGTTTACATTGCCATCTGACGGCGCCGGGATCAATCGACCCGCCTTTCCTGGTCTTCATGTGATCGAGCCGCGATGCACCCCGGGCGCGTCGCGGCAAGGCGTCTTGCCGCAGCAAATCATCCGCTTTTTCATCTTTTTCTGAGGGTTGCCATGAATCCGCATGCCAGTGCCCCTGCGCCCGACGTGACGGTCGGAAAGAGCATTCACGGGTATCAGGTTCTCCGGTCGGAATCACTACCGGAGATTCATTCCGTTTTCTACGAACTGGTGCATCCGCCGACGGGCGCACGGCACATCCACATCAGCCGTCCCGACCGTGAGAACACCTTCGGCGTGGTTTTTAAAACCGTCCCGCAGGACTCCACCGGCGTGGCGCATATTCTCGAGCATGTCGTGCTGTGCGGATCGGAACGGTTTCCGGTTCGAGATCCTTTTTTCTCGATGCTCAAACGCAGTCTGAGCACGTTCATGAATGCCTTTACCGCCTCGGACTGGACCATGTACCCGTTTGCCTCCCAGAATCGAAAAGATTTCTACAACCTGCTGGACGTGTATTTGGACGCGGCCTTCTTCCCGAAGCTGGACGAGCTCAGCTTCAAACAGGAGGGCCACCGGTTGGAAGTGGCACAGGACGAATCGACGCACGATCGCCTGGAATACAAGGGGGTCGTTTACAATGAGATGAAGGGCGCCATGTCCTCCCCGGATCAGGTGATGGTGCGCTCCATTCTCAAGGCTCTTTGTCCCGACACCACCTATGCCCATAACTCCGGCGGCGAGCCTTCCGATATACCCGCTTTGACTTACGCACAGCTCAGAGAATTCCATCGCCGGCACTATCATCCCAGCAATGCCTATTTTTTCACCTATGGCGACCTGCCCCTCAGCGGGCACCTGGCCTTCATCGAGAAGACCGTCCTGCGCCGATTTGCAGCCATCGACCCCGGCACCGAGGTCACGCCGCAGCCGCGCTGGGACAGCCCGCGCACGGCGGCGTTCTCCTATCCGTTGGGCCGCGGGGAGGATGCGACGAAGAAGCATCAGACGTGCGTGGCCTGGCTGGCCAGCGATATCCGCGACACGGAGCAGGTGCTTTGCCTTTCGCTGCTCGAGCAGATTCTGATCGGCAACGCCGGCTCTCCGTTGCGTAAGGCTCTGATCGATTCCGGGCTGGGTTCAGCGCTGTGCGATGGCAGCGGCTATGACGCTGAAAACCGCGATACGCATTTCACCGTCGGTCTCAAGGACGTGGAGCGGACGGCTTCCGAAACGGTTGAGGGCATCATTTTCAATGTCCTCCGGAGGTTGGTTGAAAGCGGGATCGACCCGGAGCTGGTCGAATCCGCCATCCATCAACTGGAGTTCCACCGCCGGGAGATCACCAACACCCCTTACCCGTACGGCATCCGACTGCTGCTGGCGGTCAGCAGCACCTGGATTCACGGGGGGGATCCTCTGCGGGTCTTGAAGTTCGACCAGGACTTGGCGAATATCCGCCGTCAAATGGAGCAGGGCCGGTTCTTCGAGCGGCAGCTGGCACATTTTTTTCTGGAAAACCCCCACCGCCTGCATCTGACCCTTTCCCCGGACCCGGATATGGCCGAACGTGAGAGCCGCCGCGTGCAGGAAAAACTGGAGCAGGCCCACCGGAACATGAGCGCTGATGAGGTGGAACGACTGCGGCGGGACGCCGACGCTCTGAGACGCCTGCAGGAGGCTCAAGAACCGCTCGACTGCCTGCCGACCCTTGAACGCGAAGACATTCCCTCGGAAGTCGAGAAGATAGCGGAAAGCGGCACGGATCCACGCTGGCCGGTCAGCTATTTCGAACAGGCGACTTCGGGAATCGTTTATGTCGCCGCGACCGCCGGATGCCACGGGCTGCCCGCGCCGCTGACCGCGCGGGTTCCGGTTTTCTGCCATGCTTTCGCGCGGATGGGCACCCGGCGCCGAGATTACAGTGAGATGGCGCGGCGCATCGATGCCTTCACCGGGGGCGTCGGCCTGTCTGCGAATCCGCGCACGGGGTTCGACCGCAGCGGGCAGTGCGTGCCATTTGTGGCGCTGACCTCCAAGAGCCTGGATCGCAACCTCTCGGCGATGTTCGACATCCTGGCGGAGCTGCTGGGGGAATCGGATTTTTCGAACACCGCCCGGTTGAAGACCCTGCTGCTCGAGTACCGGGCCGGCCTGGAGGCGATGGTCATCCACAACGGCCACCGCCTGGCCATGTCGCTGGCTTCGCGCCGCTTTTCCAGAGCGCGTGCCCTGAGCGAGGATTGGAGCGGCATCCACCAACTGAAGGACCTCAAACGGCTGCTTGACGGTCTCTCGAATGAGCGCCTGGAGGATCTGGCGTCGGACCTCGCACGAGTTGCAGCATCCGTGTGGGATGGCTCCAGCTTCCGAATGGCCGTGATCGGCGAGCGGGACGCGGCCGGTCGGGCCCGCGAACAGGTGGCGGGCATCCTGGGCGCGATTCGAACGGGCGGGGCCGAAACGCCGGTCGGCGCCGGAGAAGGGTTTCCCGGAGACCGGCTGCGGGAGGGCTGGAGCACGGAGACGGCGGTAAACTTCGTCGCGGCCGCCTTTCCGACGGTGCGCCTGGAGCACGCGGATTCGGCCGCCTTGGCGGTCATGGCCAAGCTGCTGCGGTCGCTCTACCTGCACCGCGAGATCCGCGAAAAGGGCGGCGCTTACGGAGGCTTCGCCCTCTACCACTCCGAGGACGGCGTATTCTGCCTGGCGTCCTACCGCGATCCTCACATCGTCGCCACGCTGAACGTGTTCGAGGGGGCGTTCGGTTTTCTCCGTGGCGGAGAGTTCAGCGAGACCGACATCAAGGAGGCGATCCTGCAGGTCTGCTCGGAGTTTGACAAGCCGGACCCGCCCGGGCCGGCCGCCCGCAAGGCATTTTTTCGCCGTATCATCGCGCTGTCGGACGAGATCCGCGAACGCTTCAAACAACGGCTGATCGGCCTGCGCCGGCAAGATGTGATCGCCGCCGCCGAGCAGTATTTCGACGGCGGCCTGGAGCATTGCTCCGTGGCGGTCATCGGATCCGACGAAAAGCTGCGCGAAGCCAACGCGAAGCTCCAGGAACCGCTGGAGCTGCACAAGATTTAGAGGGGTCAAGGGTTCGAGGGTTAAAGGGTTCAAGGCAAAAGAGGAAAGCAACCATCGGGCGATCCTCTCTCACTCGGCCCCTCGAACCCTCTGCCCTTATTTCAGCATCTTCTTCAACTGTTTCAGGGTTTCCTCCGGCATTTTGAACGAGTGCTCGGCCGCCGGGAACTTCACCTCCAGCACGTCCTGCTTGTAGGCCTTCAGGGCGTCCAGAATGACCGGGCGGATCTTCGTGTATTGTTTCACGAATTTGGGGACGAAGCGGTCGAAGAGCCCCACCATGTCGTGGGTAACCAGCACCTGGCCGTCCACGTCGGGCCCGGCGCCGATACCGATCACCGGTATCCGTACGGATTCGGCTAGCAGTTTTCCGAGAGGAGCCGGCACGGCTTCCAGGATGATTGAAAACGCCCCGGCGCCCTCCAGGGCCTTGGCATCGTCGATGATCTGCTTGGCGGCTGTCGCGTCCTTGCCCTGCATCTTGAACCCGCCCAGGGCGCTCGCTGTCTGCGGGGTCAGCCCGATGTGTCCCTGGACCGGGATCCCGGCTTTGACGATGGCTTCGACCGTGGGCGCGAAGTGAGCGCCACCTTCCAGCTTGATGACGTCGCACCCGCCGTCTTTCACCAGGCGGCCGGCATTGATGATGGCCTCGCGAATGGAGGTGTTGTAGCTCATGAAGGGCATGTCTCCGACGACCAGGGCTGTTTTACACCCGCGCATGACGGCCTGAATGTGGTGAACCATGTTCTCCATTGTGACGGCTACGGTGCCCTGAAGGCCCATTACCACCATCCCGAGCGAATCCCCCACCAGCACGATATCGACTTCCGCCTCGTCGGCCATCAACCCGAAGGGGTAGTCATAGGCCGTCATCATCACCAGCTTGCGCTTTTCGTCTTTGGCTTTCTGAATGTCATGAATGGTTACTTTGGGTCGGCTCATCTGCTCTTTTGCTCCTTTCCTATCCATTGCTGATGTTGGTTTTAGTCAGACTTTTCCTCATTCCAGCCCGCGCCCGTCGTTCAGCCAGCAGGCGACGAGATGTCCCTCTGCCGGTATCAGATGCGGTTTCGCGACGGAGCAGCGGTCCAGGACGTAGCGGCAACGGGGGTGGAACGGGCAGCCCGAAGGCGGATCGATCGGGCTGGGGACGTCTCCCTCCATCGGTACGGCCGCGCGGATGTGATGGGGGTCGGGCAGGGGCACCGCCGCCAGGAGAGCCGCCGTATAAGGATGGCGGGGTTCGCGGCTGAAGCCCTCGGCCGGTGCCAGCTCGACGATGGAGCCCAGGTACATGACCGCGATCCGGCTGCAGACATGCTCCACCACGCTCAGGTCGTGGGAGATAAAAATATAGGACAGCCCGAATTCCTGCTGGAGGTCCTGCAGCAGGTTGATGACTTGAGCTTGTATCGATACATCCAGGGCGCTGACGGGCTCGTCCGCCACGATCAACTGCGGCTGCGCGCATAGGGCGCGGGCGATGCCGATGCGCTGGCGCTGGCCGCCGGAAAACTCATGGGGAAACTTACCCAGATCCGCGGCGCGTAAGCCGACCTTGTCGAGAAGGCCGGCGGCTGTTTCGCGGCGCGCCCTGCGCCCGGTGCGGCGGTCGACCCGCAGGGGCTCGGTGACGATCTGCTCCACCGTCATGCGAGGGTCCAGGCTCGAGTAAGGATCCTGAAAAATAATCTGCATGCGGCGCCGCAGTTCAGAAAACCGCTGGCGCGACAACTGCTGTATGTCCTGGCCGTCGAATTCGATCCGGCCGGCCGTGGGTTCGATCAGCCGAAGGACCATGCGGCCCACTGTGGTTTTCCCGCAGCCGGACTCGCCGACCAGTCCGAAGCTTTCCCCGCGGCCGACCGTAAACGAAACACCGGCCACCGCCTGCACCCAGGCGCGCGGACGGGCCAGCATTCCGCCGCCCAGCGGAAAATGCTTGACCAGTTCGGTTACCTGCAGCAGGGGCGCTTCAGGCATCGGCACGTCTCCGCTCCGGGTAGTGTCTGAGCCAGCAGCGCGCCTGCTGGCCGCCGCGGATGCCAAAGAGGTCCGGCTCATGTCTGCGGCAGTGCTCGAAGGCATACGGGCAGCGCGGCGCGAAACGGCAACCCGGGATGAATTCGGTGATCGCCGGCACGATGCCGGGGATTTCCTTCAGCCGCTGACGGCCGCCGGCCCGGCGCGCGCCCAGACGCGGCATGGAGCGCAGCAATCCCTGCGTGTACGGGTGAAACGGGCGGTCGAAGAGATCCGCCGTGCCGGCCTCCTCGACCACTTGTCCGGCATACATGACGACCACCCGGGAGGCGGTCTGCGCTACCACTCCCAGGTTGTGGGTGATCAGCAAAAGCGACATGTCGGTCTCTTTTTTGAGATCCATCATCAAGGAGAGGATCTGGGCCTGGATGCTGACATCCAGGGCCGTGGTGGGTTCATCGGCGATGAGCAGCTTCGGCCGGCAAACCATGGCCATGGCGATCATCACGCGCTGGCGCATGCCGCCCGACAGCTGGTGGGGGTAGTCTTCCAGCCGGCGGCGGGCCGCCGGGATTTTAACCCGGTCCAACCACTCTCCGGCCTCGGCCATGGCTTGGCTCCGGCTCAAACGCCGGTGAGTCATGAGCGGCTCGGCCACCTGGCGGCCGATGGCGAGCACCGGGTTGAGGGAGGTCATCGGCTCCTGGAAAATCATCGAGATCTCCCGGCCGCGAATGCGGCGCAGGGCTTCGGCATCCAGCTCCAACAGGTTGCGGTCCTCGAAGCCAATGCGGCCGGACTCGATCCTTCCCGGCGGGGAGGGGACCAGCCCCAAGATGCTCAGGGAGGTGACGCTTTTGCCGCAGCCCGACTCCCCCAC
>CAZNAX010000061.1:0-15973 GCA_964570965.1 uncultured Desulfatibacillum sp. | reverse complement strand
TCAAAACCATGGGGATCAAGGTCACCAAGCTTCAGCCCGTGGGCGGGTGCTGCGCCGAGACGGCCGGTGCGGCCACGCTGTTCATGGCTACTTTCCTGGGCATACCGGTGTCCACCACCCACACCATCGCCGGCGGGATCATCGGCGTCGGCGCGACGCGTCGTCTGACCGGCATCAAATGGGACATCGCCATCCGCATCGTCGTGGCATGGGTGGTCACCATCCCCTGCTCGGCGGTCATTGCCGCCCTTACTTTTTTCGCCCTTGCCGGCCTGCGATGAACCCGGTTTCTATCCGAACCGCTCCACCCATTTCATAAACCGCTCTACCTTGTCCGTGCCGTGAAGACCGAGATTTTCGACGATCTCGGCGACGGATTTCTCGCGCGCCGCGCCGCCGCCGTTTTTCGAGAAGAACTTGTCAGCATAGCAGATGATCTCCTCCTCGATGCTCACGGGGCGCATGTCCCGTTCCGGCAGGGGCAGTTCGAAGCGGAGGATATCCGCGGCGCTGATGCCGGCTCCGACATGCCGTTCGCAGACCAGGCCGTGCCGCGGATAGCCGAGAGCGTCCAAAATCGCACGGCCGAGAACGCCGTGCCGGATGTAAGGCTCGGTGCCGTGGCAGTCTAATCCGGGGCTGTCGGTGAGCAATATTCCGATGTCATGAAGCATGGCGGCGCTTCGGATGAAATCGAGATCGGGCTGAAGATGGCCGATCCGGACGGCGGCGGCAAGTGCCTTGCCGGCCACCAGGTGTCCGTGCTCCAGGAGAATTCGGTAGGATTTCGAATCCGGAGCGTAATACCGGCCGAGGATTTCAACAGGGTTCATGACAGCGTTCATACAGACTTGGAGCGCTTGGCCTCTTTGGCGAGCAGCACCCCCTCGATAAACGGATCGATGCCGCCGTCCAGCACCTCGTTCACATTGCCGATGTCCATTCCGATGCGGTGGTCCTTCACCATCTGGTAAGGCTGGAGCACGTAAGAGCGGATCTGGCTGCCCCAGGCGATGTCCTCCTTGCTGTCGTGCATTTCCTGCAGTTTTTCATCCTGTTTTTGCTTCTCGCGCTGGTGGAGCCGGGCCCGCAGGACCTTCATCGCCAGATCTTTGTTGCGGTGCTGCGATTTTTCCTGCTGGCACTGGACCACGATGCCGGTCGGCAGATGGGTGATGCGCACCGCGCTGCTGGTTTTATTGACGTGCTGTCCGCCCGAGCCGCTGGCGCGGAACACATCGATGCGCAGATCCTTCTCCTCGACGTCCACCACGATCTCGTTGTCGAGCTCCGGATAAACGAATACCGATGCGAAGGAGGTGTGCCGTTTACCGCTGGCATTGAAAGGCGAGATCCGCACCAGCCGGTGGACGCCGACTTCGGACTTGAGATAGCCGAAGGCGTTTTCGCCGGAGGCGGTGAAGGTGGCGCTCTTGATGCCGGCTTCTTCCCCGGGCTGGTAGTCGATCAACTCCAGCTGGTAGCCCTTGCGTTCCACCCAGCGGGAGTACATGCGGAATAGCATGTCCGCCCAGTCCTGCGCCTCGGTGCCGCCGGCGCCGGCATTGATGGAAACGATGGCGTTTTTGTCGTCGTCCTCGCCATCGAGCATCAGGCCGAGTGTGTAGCGATCCACCCGCTGCAGGAGTTCAGCAACCTGGCCGGAGAGGTCGTTCAGAGTGTCCCCGTCCGCTTCCTCCACGGCCATGTCATACAGCCCCTGAAGATCCTCGATTTCAGATGCAAGGTCTTTGAAGCGGTCCAGACGGTTGCTCAGGGCCGTGCGCTCCTTCAATATGACTTTCGCTTCGTCGGGCTTGTTCCAGAAGCCCTCGCGGCCGACGAACGTCTCGATTTCGGCCAGCCGTTTTTGCATGCCCTCCAGGTCAAAGACAACCTCGGACTTTCATGAGTTTGGCGGCGATATCCTTCAGGGTTTGCTTGATTTCGTAAGACATTTTTCCTCCCTTACGACGACTTTTGCCTGCGTCGCCGTTCAATTGGTGTCCAAACGACCGTCGCCGCCGCAATGAGCAGGCAGGCGCCGGCAAACACATCCCCCCAACAGGTGTAAAACGTGCGGGTGTCGAGCAGCGGCAGCTCACGCACGACCGCCGCCTCTTCCATCAGCGGTGTCAGGCCGAGCGGCCGGCCGACCGGATCGATAAACCCGCTGATGCCGGTGTTGGCCGACCGGGCCAACACTCGCCGGTTCTCCACCGCCCGCAGCACCGCCAGGGAAAAATGCTGATACGGGCCGGCGGTTCTTCCGTACCAGGCGTCGTTGGTGATGGTGATGAGCAGGTTGGCGCCGTTGCGCACCTGTTCTCGCGCAAGCCCGGGGAAGATGATCTCGTAGCAGATCTGGATTCCCAGCCGGTGGCCCATCCATTCAAGCGTCTTGCCTGTTTCGCCCGCCTTGAAGTCGCCCACATGCTCGACGATTTTCCCCAGAAACGGAAGAAACTCCTTAAACGGCGTGTACTCGCCGTATGGCACCAGGTGGGCCTTGTCGTATCTTCCCAGCACCTCGGTCCGGGGTCCGACCAGGTAGGCGCTGTTATAATAATCCGCCTTCTCCCCCCGCACCTTAAAGGCCGGGGCTCCGATCAGAAAGTGGGTGGCGGCTTCAGCGATTCCCTGCATCACCATCCGGGTCGGCGGCACTTCGGCTAAAAAGTAAAACGGCGCGGCCGATTCCGGCCAGACGATCAGCTCGGGCCGATCCGCCCGCGTGGACAGCGACAGGCGAAGATACTTCTCGATCGCAGCTTTCTGAAAAGCCGGTTCCCATTTCTGAGACTGCTCGATGTTGCCCTGAATGACTGCCACCCGGGCTTTGGGAGCATCCGCCGCCAGTTGGTCGATCTGCGCGATGCGTATCTCGCCGTATATCCATGTCAGCCCGATCAGCGCCGTTGCCGCCGCAATCCCGGCAAATGCAAACCGCCCTCCGACCGGTTTTCCGCACCATGGCTTTCCGGTGGCGGCGAGGCATCCCAGCAAGAGAGCGGCGTTTGTGAACGCGATCAGTCCTGAAAGTCCGTACACCCCGAATATATCCAATATTTGAATCAGATGCAACCGCCGGTACTGGGAGTAGCCTATCAGTTCCCATGGAAACCCCGTGAACAAAAACGATCGCAAAAATTCGGCGGCCACCCAGAACACCGGGAAGAGAAGCAGTGCCTTCGCCGGCGTGCGGCCGGCCAGTGCGAACCCATAGGCCAGAGGGGCGACAAACACCAAGCTCAGAATAGCAGCGAAGAGGAATAGGATGGCAATGCTGAGATAGGCCGGCAGGTGCCCGTAGATGACCATGGTCGGAACCAGCCAATAGAGCAGCGAGAGAAAATGAGCGATTCCGAAAAAGATCCCGCGGCGAAAGGCCTCGCCGGGGCGAACGCCGTTCAGCCCCCACAAAAGGGGCACCAACGCCGCCCATGCCAATCCGTCCAGCCCGATTTTAGGAAAGGCGGCGGTCAGCAGAAGACCGCTCACAAGGACGGGTAAAAGGGGTTTGAATTCGATTTTCACGGCTCACCGGTGATGATAAAAAAACCCCGCTTCGACGGGGCAACTAGGATAAATGAGATTAGATCACGGGCTTTTTTGCTATTTTCAGTGAAAACAGGGGACTCTGTCAACAATAGTTTTGCCTTCCTGAAGCGGTCCCGCCTTCACGGCGGGATAACTGCAGCCGCCTCGGGCTAACCCTCCGCAGGCCTTGCACCTTTCGAAGGATTATCCAAATCGGGGTTTGGCATCAACAGGTTGTGCTCTAAGCGATGTTGACACACTATATACTACGGTTTATACTCCTTCTCAAATTTCCTCAGATCCGGACATCAATCCGCTTGTGGAAATCGGCCCCGTCGTCTGAGCCATCTGATTCGGCTATTCTCAGGCACAGAGGGAGTGCAATGCCAAAATCCATACGTATTCGAATCGGCAAGGTGGAATTGAGCGGAGAACTTTTCGACTCGGCGGCGGGTACAGCCATGGCTGAAGCGCTGCCGATCGAATGCCATTGGTCGCGTTGGGGTGATGAGTATTACGGCAGCACTCAGCCCGGCTTCGGCAGCTATCCGGGTGCGACCACCGAGCAGATGGAAGTGGGTGACTTGGCCTATCACGCACAGAGCGGCTGGTTTTGCCTGTTCTTCGGACCTACCCCGGCCAGCCGCGGCCAGGAACCGCGCGCTGCCGTGCCTGTTCTCAAAGTCGGAAAAGTGAAGGGCGACTGGCCGGCGGTCAAGGCCCTTGGCGACTCGGTCAAGGCCACTGTGGAATCGGCCTGACACGACGGTTGCCGATCCTGTCTTACGGGCTGAGTATTCCGACGAGGAACCGCTGCTCATTGACTTTTCGCCCCCGCACTCCCCGCACCGGCCATAAAGGCTCCATCCTTATAGGAATGGCTCGACTGCCACATGATTTTCACTTCGAGTGCAAGTAAACCTTTTTCATCCTCGCCCCGTCTAATCTGAACAAATAGACTCAATTACGACCGGAGAACGACCATGAAACCCAATTTCATGAAGATTCTTATAGTTCTTTCCATCGTGATCTTGTTCGGAACCGGGTACGCTTGGGCTGGCGGCCGTACCCATTACTCCCACCCCTCCAACGGATCCCACTACAAGGGATATCATCATAAGGGCAACGCTTGGGGGTATAAGCACCACTGGCCGAAGCATCATTACCGTTACTACTATGATCGCGGGTCGCGATATTATCCCTACCGGCATTATGGCCCGCCGCCCAGCTACTACTATTACAACCACTACTACCCGGGAGATTGGGGCCGATACGATGGCGCCTATTATTTCTCCGGCGGATATTCCGAACCAGGCTTTGGGCTCGTCTTTGGCACGCGCGGAAATTGGTGATATAGTCACCGATTGTGAAGTCAAAGACACCCATACCCAACGAGCCATCCGAGCCTCACGTGGCTTCGGCTCGAATGAACGGGGGCGGACGTGCGGGCGCGAAACTGAAAGCGTCCCCGGTTTCACGGCCCCGGGAGGAGCCATCGGCTTCCGGTTCGGGCAGATCGGTGACCCCATTGGCGGACGAGGAGGAACTGGTTCGTCGTGCCCGCGCAAACGACCCGGGGGCTGTGGACCAATTGATACGACGCTATCAGAAAAAAGTGTATTCGATTGCCTATCAGATGAGCGGCTCCGATCCGGAGGACGCTCGAGATTGCGCGCAGGAAGCTCTGGTCCAGGTGTTTCGCAACCTTGCTCGTTTCGAAGGCCGGTCGCGGTTTTCGACCTGGCTTTACCGGGTGGTGGTCAACACCTGCCTGGATGCGCGCCGGCGCCGACGGCGCTGGCTGCAGATGATTTTCACCCGACGGCCGGAAAAACAGGATGCGGTCGATGCCGATCCGATTCTTGACAACTTGCCGGCGCCCGAAGACGGCACGGATCCGGTATCCAGCGTCAGTGGTCAAGAGCTCAAACGGGATGTCGCGGATGCCATGCGCCGCTTATCGGATAAACAACGGATGGTCTTTCAACTCAAAGTGTTTCAGGAAATGAGCATACCGGAAATCGCCGCGGCAACGGGAATGGCCGAAGGTACCGTCAAATCCCATTTATTCCGCGCGACCCAGAGCGTGCGCGACCAATTGCGCAGCTGGGCTGAAACCTAACCAACAAAAGGAGATGGGCCATGCAGGCATGCCGCAACCAGAATGAAATCCTGATGCTGGACGCTTTAGGGGAGTTGAACGATCCCCGGATGCGCCGCGGCTGGGAGGACCATCTCAAAGCCTGCGGCGCCTGCCGCAGGGAGCGCGCCCGCGTGCTGAATCTTTTGGGCAAGGTGAAACATGCGGGAATGCCTCCCGAACTTTCGGCGGAGCAGGCGGATGCTATGGCCAAGACGATCAGCTGGAAGCTCCGGAACGAGCGCATCAAAACTTTCAAGGAGACCCCTCGCTGGTTCCGGTTCAGGCCGATGCTGGCTGCGGCCAGCGCGGTCATTCTTGTCGTCATGGCGGGCTACTATTTTAAGGAGCGCTATTCGGATTCGGCCAAAGAAATGGCGATGGTGACTGAGTTCATGCCGCCTCAGGACTTGGAGGTCATCAAACACCTTGACCTTTTGAAGGATATGGATACGATAGAAAAATTGATTCACGTGGTCGACATTCCCGAAAATGGGACCGGAACGGAGCAGGACGCTTCGGAGACCCAGGGGATGTATCCGGATGAAAACGGGAAGAGCTATGCGTAAGCATTGCGGCGCGTCCGTGCGACGACTGGCGCTATCGGCGTTGGCCGTCCTCGCGGTTTTCAGCTTCGCCGGAACATCAGAAGGACATGTTCAGTCCGGAAGGAAGGATGTGGCATTGGAATACGTGGACGGCGCCCACCCGTCCACATTGAGCGCCGGAGTTTATTTCGCTCAGTCCAAGGGCAAGGGCCGGACGAAACCCGGGTTCGACAGCTTCCCGCCGGAGGATCGTCCGCGCATGCAGCAGCAGTTCCGGGAGTGGCAGTCTCTTCCGCCCGACCAGAAGGACGCCATGCGACGCCGCCTGGATGAATTGAATCGCATGCCCCCGAGCCAGCGCGACCGCTACCAGCAGCGCTACCAGCAATGGCAACAGCTCTCTCCAAACGAACGCCGCCAGCTCGAAAACAATCTTCGACGATGGGAGAACCTCTCCCCCCAGGACCGCGACTCGATCCGCCAGCGGTTTCGCAAATGAAGGCTGCTACCAAACGCCGCCTTATGGCCGGCGGATCCCATCCGAATCCACCGCTTGCGGCGGCGTGTGGCCAGCGGTTAAAGAATTAACGTTGCCCTAAATTTTTCCAGCCTAGTACATAATCGTTAACTTATTATACCCCCCCCCATTTTATCTTTCCGCTCGGTTCATTTCCAAACGCATTCGCACTGTATTCTGGAGAGAAGTAAAAACCGGGTCGGCTGGCTGCCAACCGCAGCTGCATCTGAGCTGGGGAGAAAATTACCCAGTCGGGCGGCTGGCCGTATTTTTTCATTTTATTTATTTAAAATAATAGTAAAAACATTCTGAATGCATACAGATTCAGCGTCTGAACCAAAATATTGCCATAATGGGAGTGCTTTTTCGGGACACCAAATATGGTGTGATAATTATGCTTGACACACTATATCCATTTGTCTATAATTCCGACATAATTACCTGTAGCGATAACCGCCTGACATTCAGGCTAAAAATGGCAGGTGAACACAAAAGTGGACGACTGCTACAGCGTCGCCCTGCCAAAGGAGCATGAAGGAAAACACCCGGACTTAGGATACGGATTCTCGGCATCGAGGGTATCCGTATCGGGAAATGGCCTGAGCTCCGCTCCGTGTCCATAGCAAGTTGCTTGCGCAACTTTGTTAATATCGAATCGCCCGAGTGGACATTCCTTTGCATCGCCTGGATCGAGGAGGTGCGGAGAGGAGGCTGTTAGTGGCTGTTAGCTTTTCCCCGGCGGAAATGAACGTATTGCTCCTTTACGATTTGAATCCGGATTGGACGCCCAGCGAGAAAGAGGAAGTGACCCAGGCGCATTGCCGTCTCAGTGGTGCACTTTCGTCAGCTGGCTTTTCCATTGATTTGCTTCCGGTCGTCGACCAGCATTTCCCTCAGCGGCTGAGCTCATACGATTCCCGGGATTGCGTTTTATTCAACTGGTGTGACGGGATCCCCGGCCTTCATCACAGCGAGTACCTGGTGGTTCGCCACCTCGAGCAGCTTGGGTTCGTTTTCACGGGTTCAGGCTCCGCCACCCTGGCACTCAGCTATGACAAACACCGCGTCAAGCAAATCCTGGATCGAAACGCGGTGCCGACCCCGCACTGGAAGCTGTACACGTCTTCGAAAGCCAACGGCTGGCATGAGTTTCCGGCGATCGTCAAACCCGCTGTCGGGCATTGCAGCGAGTGGTTGACCTCCGAGTCAGTGGCCATGAATGAAAAGGAGCTGCACGATCGGATTGCCTATCTGGTGGACCAAGTCGGACTGCCGGCATTGGTCGAGGATTTCATCGACGGCCGCGAATTCCATGTATCGCTGTGGGGAAACGGACGGGTTGAAATGCTGCCGCCGGCCGAGATGGATTTCTCGGCTTTCAGCGACGTACACGACCGTTTGTGCACCTATGACGCCAAATTCATCCCCGGCTCCGTCCATTACGAAAACATCCGCACCATCCTGCCCTCTACGCTGAATGACGCCGAGCTCGCCGAACTGGAGCGGGTTTGCATGGCCGCTTACAAAGCCATCGGCTGTCGCGACTACGGCCGCATTGACATCCGTCTGCGGGACGGCGCGTTCTATGTGCTCGACATCAACCCCAACCCCGATATCAGCGAAGACGCCAGCATGGCGAGCGCCGCCGAGCACGCGGGTTTATCCCATGGCGACATGGCCGCCTATCTGGTCAGCCTGGCGGCCAAGCGCCATCCCGTCTTCGGCAAGAAGATGCGATCGAACGTTCACTGAAATCGCGTTATTACTCCGGCAAACCGGTGCAACTTGAGCTGAGGTTCGGCGATGAATGCCATCGCCACCCAGTCCACCCTGCTTTGCTTCAATTCCAGGGCAGCGCGAACTTCGGCCGGCCGTTCCGGTCGAATAGCCCCCAGTGCGGGCCGACACCGCCGGCTTCGGTCTTCCAGGGTTCGTCGAACATTTCAAAAAGGAAAACGCCAAGAGCCCGGGTTCGCCCATAGTCGACCAGCTCATGTATGAACCGGCGCTGGTTTTCGGCACTCGGCACGGCTGGCCCGTTGGGCGGGCCGGCGCTCGGCCAGCCGATCTCGCCGATGATGATCGGTTTCCCGGTGTGCGCGTAGAGCTCGGTCAGCCGGCGGTACGAGCCGTCCAAATTCGCATGAACCGCCTCTTCGACCGGTGCCGGCGCGAAGAACGGATGGATGTTCACCATGACGACGTCGCAATGCTCGGCGATCCGCCGGCCCTGGGCTGCATGCCCTGTTACGGCAGCGACCATCGACATCGCCGAGGTGACGCGCACCCGCTGGCGGGCGTCCGGCCAAAGCCCCTTTTTAACGTAAACGAGGTCTTCGATCAGCTGTTCAACGGATACCGGCTGCTGGCAAGCCTCGGGCTCTCCGGGAAGACATTCGTTGCCGACCACCACGCCGGCCACATTGTGATGGGTATTGGCCAACCGCAGGGCTGCATCCATTTGGGCACGCGTGCTGCGGAGGTCGGCGGGATTGTTGTGGTTCAGGCCGCAAACGTAAACACCGAGGAAGATGCGGAGGCTCGGGAAATGGCGCTGCGCCAGCGGGACGATGCGGCTGAGCCCTTTGTCCATGCCATAGGTGCGGATCTGCCGAAAACCGGCGGCGGCGATGGCCTTGAGGTCCGCCACGATCTGCTGCTCCGGGATCTCGGAGGCATCGTCTGGCCGCTGGCCATCCCGGTGAAACGGCCCGTAGTTCACCCCGATGAAAGGCTCGGCGACCGGTCCGTGGGCCCAACCGTATACCGGGCTCAGTCCCAGCAGCCAAACGCCGAGGACGGCGCAGAGGAGCTGCCGCAGCTCAATTCGGGCTACGCGTATCACAGGCGCTTCCATCGTATGGACCATCCCGGCCGAATGCCGAAACGGTCCGCGAAACCGGCTTTGGCTTCGACCACGTATTTCGCAGGCCCCGCTGAAGAATAAAGCTGGTCGGACATGGGAGTGGTATGGGCGGCGACATTGAGGACCCGTCCGCCGGCATCGACAAAGATCATGTCCAGCGAGCCGGGTGTATTGCGCATCCAGAACGTCTGAGGTTGGGCCGATTCGAAGATGAACAACATCCCGGTCATGAAATCATTGAGGGCTCTTCCCATGAGTCCGCGGGCGCGCGCCTCTGGGGTTTCGGCGATTTCCACCGCCAGGATTGCGGCCACCGAATCGTCCGGACGCAGCATCTCCACCACCCCCTCGGCCTGGATCACCGGGGCGGCGGCCGCAACCGGTGCCGCTCCGTTGCTCCCCGGATCGGTTGCCCAGGCGATGAGACTGCTCATGACCAGCACGATCACATTTCGTACGCCGCCCTGTTTTTCTCGGGCCATTTTCAGCTTCCTTTTCGTATCCTGGTTTTAACCGTTCGATTGAAAACCGATCCGAACATACCACCCGTCCACGATGCTCCTGCATTCTTCATGCAGCGTTGATGCCCATGATTTTTTTATAGCAACTGGCAGGGAAAGGCAATCCGCACCCGTCATCTGTTTTAGCATTGACATGCCGCAGCTCAGTATCTTAGGCTTCGAGGCGTCGCGCGTGGAGTCGCTCCGCGCACTCCGCGTCGATTTGAAAATTCCAACCAGAAACGGGAGAGAAGGTATGCACGTAACTTTTTACGGTGCGGTGCGTGAAGTCACCGGCTCCATGCATCTCATTTCAACGGAGCGTGACCGTGTGTTGCTCGATTGCGGACTGTTCCAGGGCCGTCGGCGGGAAACCGCCGAGAAGAACCGGGTGTTGCCCTTTGATCCCGGTATCCTCACCAATGTGCTACTCTCGCACGCCCACATCGACCACTCCGGACGGATTCCAGTGGTTACGAAGAACGGCTTCGGCGGGCGAATCCTCTGCACCCGGGCAACGAAATCCGCCTGCGAGTACCTGTTGCCGGATTCAGCCAGCATTCAGGTCTCCGATGCGGATTACCTCAATTACAAGACGTTGCGCACCGCCCTGTCGCGAACCAACCACGCTACGCAGAAACAGCACGGAGCAGGTCCCCACCTCGATGAGATCAAGAAGCTGCTGAAAAAAAACCGGCACGAGCTGGATGTCAACACCATCAGCGATCTCATGGCCAAACTGCGTCTTGATGCCGTCAAGCCCCTTTACACGCTTCCGGACGCTGAAAAGGCTCTGGCGTACTTCGACCCCTATCCGTACAAGACCACGGTTGCCATCGGACACGGGATGGATTGTACGTTCTACGACGCCGGCCACATCCTGGGCTCGGCCATCAGCATGATCACGGCACGGGAGAATGGGAAAGCCTTGAGGCTATGTTTCTCAGGCGACCTCGGGCGATTCAACAAACCCATCATCAACGACCCCGAGGTCGTTTTTGCCGAAGCGGATCGGGATGTCGATCTCCTCATCTTGGAAAGTACTTACGGCGACCGGCTGCATGAACCCGTGACCGACATGAAGGGGCAGCTGGCAAGCGTCCTGGAGGAAACTCTGCGGCGGGGCGGCACGGTCTTGATCCCGGCCTTTGCGTTCGGCCGCACGCAGGTGCTGCTTTACGTGCTGCATGAGCTTTACAACGAAAAGCGTCTGCCCCGGGTACCCGTTTACGTGGACAGTCCGTTGGCGGTCAATCTGACCAAGGTGTTCGCCGAGCACCCCGAGGTCTATGACCAGGAGACCCAGACCACATTCCTGTCGAAAGGGCAGAATCCCTTCTTATTCGACCAGATCCGGTTGGTGCGCTCGGTGGAAGAATCCATGGCCCTCAACCGGGATGACAAGCCGCAGATCATCATCGCCGCTTCAGGGATGTGCGAAGCCGGGCGCATCCTGCACCACCTGCGGTTCAAGATCCACAACGAGCGCAATACCATTCTGATCGTCGGTTACATGGCGCAGAACACTCTGGGGCGGCGGATCGAGGAGCTGGGCCTGGAATACGAACGGTCCGGGCGAAGGGGCGAAGCGCCGCTCGTCAAGTTTTTCAACAAGGAATACCCTCTCCGGGCCCGTGTGGCCAAGATCGGCGGCTTCAGCGGTCATGCCGACAAGGACGAGATGCTGCGGTTCCTCAAACAGTGCAACCTGCGCATCAAAAAAATTGCGCTGGTGCACGGCGAAGAAACGCAGGCCATGCATTTTGCAGACAGCCTGAAGCGCGAAGGTTACACGGTGACGGTGCCGCGCCGGGGCGAGACGTTACCGGTGGGGTAACTCGGCGCGTGCAGCCGGCGGCTTGAGGGAATAAACCGGCGGCACCGTCATCAGAAGGAGAGAGATTTGACGAACGTGGTTTGAAAGTCGGGGTGGGCGGCCAGGTCAAGCACGCAGGTGGCGGCCGCCAGTTGGCGGGCCTTCTGGAAATAGTCCTCCTGCAGCAGGGCCAGAACGGCCCCGGCTCCTGCGGCGTTTCCGACCACTTCGATTTCGTCGGTTTCCATCTGCGGAAACATGCCGAGGGTGAGCGCATCCATCCGGTTGATGTAGCTTCCGAAAGCCCCCGCCAGAAGAATCCTGCGGGGGCGATGCATTCCGTTCTCTCGGCAGAGCAGATCGATCCCCGTGCGCAGGGCGCCCTTGGCCAGTTGGACGGCGCGCACGTCCGCCTGAGTCAGCGTGATGGCGATACGGCTGTGTCGGGCGCCGGCCGGAACGATTTCGAATTCGAGCATCCCGCCTCCCCCCGGCCGCAGGCAGGACGAGCCGCAGTCGGCATTGAAGCTTCCATTTTTCAATAAAATACCGGCCCGCAGGAGTTCGGCCACCACCGTGATGACTCCGGAGCCGCAGATTCCCGCCGGAGTTACGGCACGGCCGGGGTCGCGTTGGATGACGGTATAGTCGAGGCAGCGGGTATCGCGATTGAATCGGACGGTATCGATCGCACCGGAGGTTGCCTGCATGCCGTGCCGTATGGCGGCGCCCTCGAAGGCGGGGCCCGTGGCGCAGGAGGTCGCCGCCATTCCGCGCTCCGTGAGGCTGATGATCTCGCCGTTGGTTCCCACGTCGACCAGAAACGTCCCGACGGCTGCGTCCGACAGGCCTGCCGCGATGGCCGCGCCGAGGATGTCCGCCCCCAGATACCCGCTGATGAGCGGAAGGGTGCGCAGGCACGCACCGGGGTTGAAGCTCAGGCCGACGCGGCCTGCATCGAGCCGCCGGTCCTCGCAAAACTTGGGGGCGTATGGAAAGACTCCAAGGGACGAAGGGTCTTCCCCCAACAGCAAGTGAACCATGGTGCTGTTGCCGACCGCGACCATCTCCCCCACGCCGGCCGAGTCGATGCCGGCACGCCGGCACAGCGCGGATGCCGCCCAGTCGATGGCGCTGACGGCCAGGCGTTGCAGGCGAGGCAGGGTATGGAAGTCCGTCCTGACTGCACTGATCCGGCTGATGACGTCGTCTCCGAAAATCGCCTGTGGGTTGCGCGCGGAGGTCGAGGCGATGATGGTCCCTGTGTGAAGATCGCACAGGTAGACGGCGATCGTAGTGGTGCCGAGATCGACGGCGAAGCCGTAGCGGGTTGTCCGCTTCTCGGATTTTGGGGCCGATAGACCCTCCCATTTCCGGACCAATATCGGCAGGCCTTTTTGAACCACCTCCGGCGCGAGCCGGCTTTCTTCGGGGATTTCGACGGTGACATCGCCGCCCACCCGGGTGCAGCAGGCCAGTCGATACCCGTTCGATAGAAACTCCGCGCTGAGAGAAGCGAGCTCGGATCCCTCTGGTTCACTCAGGGCGGCCGGAGCGATCGACGTCGTGCGCACGCGGCACTTTCCGCAACGCCCCCTGCCGCCGCAATCGGAGCGCAAAAGGAGACCGGTGGAAACCAGGGCTTCCATCAGACTGACGCCCTGCTGAACATCGATGACCTGGCCATCGACGTGTATATGGACGCTGGGCTTGTTCATGGTCTGCATGGCGACTTTTCATATCTTATTACCCCGACAACAAAATATGTCAAATTCCGCCATGTCACCCATCGGCGGGGCGGGGTTTCGGCCGCCGCGCGCAACCCATTTTTCCCTAAACCTCGGTCCTTCTCCGTCATTTTTCTTGACATGACCGCATTGGATATATTGAAGTGCTGAAGCAATAGCCATCCACTGGTCCGGCTTAGCAGCCGGCGAAGAGTGTTGAGCCTTGGGAGCGCATCGTGAACGAACAACGCCCGTTGCATCTGGCCTGGGTTATTCTCGGGGTTTGCTTCGTCGATCTGTTCATCAACTATTCGGTGCGGCTGGGCTACGGTGTCGTTCTGCCGGAGATGATCCAGGCCTTGGGATTCAGCCGCACAGAAAGCGGATCGATCTATAATTCTTACCTGCTGATCTATATCAGTATCGCGCCGCTAACCGGCTATCTCACGGATCGGGTGGGGGCCAGGCGGGTGATCAGCGCATGCCTGTTGGTCGTCGCCGTGGGGGCCGGTTGCATGGGGACCGCTCAGAACCTGTTGCAGGCCTGTTTGTTTTTCGGTATCGCCGGGTTGGGCTCAACCGGGATATGGGTTCCGATCATCACCCTCACCCAGCGCTGGTTCGCCCCCCCGCGCAAGGGGCTGGCGTTGGGGATATTGTCGACCGGCTTTGGCGCGGGGTTTGCGGCCATGGGGGTCTCTTTCCCCTGGATCCTCTCGAATTTTGACTGGCGCTTCGCCTGGTTCGCGCTCGGCGCACTGGGAGTGCTCATGGTGGTTCCCAATGCGCTCCTACTGGTCAGCGATCCCGCCGAAAGAGGCCTTGCGGCGTGGGGCCAGGATTCGCATCCGCTTCCTCCGGCCGCGAACCGGCCTGCCCCCATTCGGTTGAAGCAGATCTGGACAGACCGCAATTTCTGGCTGATCGGGCTCTCCTATTTTGCGATCGCCTACGGCCTCTATGGATTTACCACCTTCATGGTCGACTACGCCAAGCATCAGCTGAATATGCCGATAGCCGAGGCCAGCGGAGTCGCGACCATCCACGGGCTCGCGCAGGTTCTTGGAGTGCTGACGGTCCTGCCGGTCTCGGATTATATTACCCGCAAGACCACTATATTAATATCGAACACGGTCATCGCCTTGACCCTCGCCGGCGTCCTGTTGGGCGAAGGGGACTGGGTGGTGATCTACATCATGACCGGCGTGTTAGCGATCTTCTACGGCTCGACGTTTCCCATCTATGGGGCCTGCGCCGGGGATTACTTCCCCAAAGAAGCCATGGGCACCGTGGCCGGCTCCTGGACGCCGTTTTACGGCGCCGGCGCTATTCTGACGCACTGGGTCACCGGCCGGCTGCGCGACACGACGGGGGTTTACGATCATGCCTTCATCGTCTGTGCGGTGATGGCGTGCGCATCGGTGGTCCTGATGAGCCTGGTAAAGCCCAAACCGCTGCCGCATTCCGAAATTGCATCGGCACCGGAGGTGCGTTAAATTGGCCGCAGAACGATGGTTGGGTTTAAGCAATAAAATGAGGAAGGAGGTTCCGATGGCACCTTCAGAACGTCATTCGAAAATAATTGCGTACGGGCAGGCTACGAATTGCTCAGCGCCGCCTTGAAGCAATTTCCGAGGGAGATGTGGCAATACAAGCCCGGACCGGAGCGCTGGAGCATTCATGAAATCATGGTCCGCCTCGCCGACAGCGAGGCCAACAGCTATATCCGTTGCGGAGGTTCATCGCCGAGCCGGGTGCCGCGGTCATGGCCTATGACGAGAATCGGTGGGCCGAATCATTAAGCTACCACGGTCAGGATCCCGAAGAGGCTCTTGAATTATTCGGGTTGTTGCGGCGGATGAGCCATCGGATGATCAAGAATTTGCCCGACGCGGTCTGGTCGAATACAGTTCATCATCCGGAAAACGGGATCATGACCATGGATGACTGGCTGGGCGTCTACACCAGCCACGTGCCCGATCATATTCAGCAGATGCAGGCCACCCACGCGGCATGGATGGCTGAGAAAAAAGGCCAGCGTTGCGATCCGGACCGGTCGCTATTCGAATTCTCGAAAAAGTGAAACCCCCTCGGCAGGCAGTCCTGGAAGGTCTATAACCATGAGCCGTTTCTTATGCGTGGACATCGGCGCGGGTACCATGGACGTGCTCTGGTTCGACACCGAGGCCGTGCACCACTACAAGGCCGTGGTGGTCTCTCCAGTGCGGACGATCGCGGAGAGGGCCGCCCGGCTGCCGGGAGATCTGGTGGTGACCGGGTGCGAGATGGGCGGCGGCCCGGTGACGGCGGTCCTGCGCC
>CAZNAX010000060.1:0-16220 GCA_964570965.1 uncultured Desulfatibacillum sp. | reverse complement strand
TTCAACCGGACATGTTCATCGGCGCCGTGGTCAATCCCAACTTCCAGCCGCTCGATCTGCAATTGATCAAGATGCGCAAGAAAGTGGAAGCCGGAGCGCAATTCTTCCAGACCCAGGCGGTTTATGAGGACCGGACCGTGGACGAGTTCATCGCCAAGGCCGAAACCTTCGGCCGGCCCATCCAGATAGGCGTCGTGGTGCTCAAGTCGCCTCAGATGGGGGCTTACATGAACCGCAACGTCTCCGGGATCAGTGTGCCCCAGGCCTGGATCGACGAAATCGGTGCGGTCGACAAGAACGACCGCAAGAAGAAGGCCGCTGAGATGACCGGCCGTTTCATCAAGAAGCACAAGTCCAAGTTCCGGGGCGTGCACATCATGCCGCTCGGCTGGACCGACATCGTGCCGGACATTCTCGCGCATGCCGAGATCGCCCTGCCCCGCCCTACGGCGTGATAGCCGCAGCCGTATCTTTTGTGGGAGCGGCTTCCAGCCGCGATGACATCGCGGCAAGATGCCGCTCCCACAAAATTAAGCCCGCCCGGCGGATCAACTCTCCCGGAACCAGAAAAGGCCGCGCCGAACCATTCTCTTTTCCAAGTTCGATTGGCACTATTCCCTGTTTGCCCCTTTTGACAAAGAGGGCTGGGGGATTTTCGGTCGCCCTTATACGACCAGCCGGAATGCCTTGCCTTCGGATCATTTTTGCAATATTTTCAAGCCAGCGATAAAATTCCATCCGCACGGCCGATTTCCACGCGGCGAAGCGACCCCGCGTCGATGAGCCCCACCGGGTGCAGGGTGGCCGATCTTGTTAACCGCATTGTTAGGAGCCTGCCATGCTGTCTCAGACGCTGATCCGGGAATTCAAAGCCCAGCTGGGTGAGGATGCCGTCTTCGCCGACCCGGCCGATCTGTTGACCTATTCCTACGACGCCGCGCCGTTGCAGCCGGTGCAGCCGGGGCTGGTGGTGCGGCCCGCCAGCGGCGAGGCCTTGCGCCAGGCGGTGCGGCTGTGCAACCAGAACGGCTTGGCACTGACGGTGCGGGGCGCCGGCACCAACCTGAGCGGTGGCACGGTGCCGCTGCCCGGCGGGGTGGTGGTTGTGACCAATGCGCTGAATCGCATCCTCGAGATCAATTCCGAGGACATGTATGCCGTGGTACAGCCCGGGGTCGTCACGGCACGGTTTGCCGCGGCCGCCCAGGCCCAGGGCCTGTTCTATCCGCCGGACCCCGGCAGCCAGGCGGTGTCCACCCTCGGCGGCAACGTGGCGGAGAACGCCGGCGGGCTGCGAGGCTTGAAGTACGGGGTGACCCGCGATTACGTGATGGGGCTGCAGTTCTTCGACGTCAACGGCGAGCTGATCAAGACCGGTGCGCGCACCGTCAAATGCGCCACCGGGTACAACCTGGCCGGGCTCCTGGTGGGCTCCGAGGGTACGCTGGGGGTGTTCAACCAGATCACGCTCAAGCTCATCCCGCTGCCGGCCGCCCAGCGGGCCATGATGGCGGTTTTCGATCACACCGACCGTGCGTCCGAAACCGTCTCCGCCATCATTGCCGGCCACATCGTGCCGGCCACTCTGGAGTTCATGGACAACTTCACCATCCGGGCCGTCGAGGATTACAGCCATGCCGGTTTGCCGGTCGATGCGGCCGCGCTTCTGCTGATCGAAGTGGACGGCCACCCCGCGCAGGTCCAGGAGGACGCCGAGCGTGTGGAAGCCCTGTGCCGTCAGCACGGGGCTGTTTCCATCCGGGTCGCCCGGGATGCGGCCGAGCGCACCAAGGTCTGGGAGGCACGGCGCAGCGCACTGTCCGCGCTGGCCAAGCTCAAACCCACCCTGGTGCTGGAGGATGCGACCGTGCCGCGCAGCAAGATCCCGGCCATGGTCAAGGCCGTCGGGGAGATCAGCCGCGAGTACCGGCTGTCCATCGGGACCTTCGGCCACGCCGGGGACGGCAACCTGCACCCCACCATCCTCACCGACAAGCGCGACAAGGCCGAATGGGAGCGGGTGGAGCAGGCCATCGCCGCCATCTTCGACCGCGCCCTGGCGCTGGGCGGGACGCTTTCCGGTGAACACGGCACCGGCATCGCCAAGGCCTGCTTCCTGGAGAAGGAGACCAGCCCGGCCACGATCCTGTATTCCCAGCGCATCAAGAAGGCGTTGGACCCGAACAACATTCTCAACCCCGGCAAGATCATCGCGGCAGCCACCTGAGGCCGGCCGAACGGAACAGGAGCGCACCCTGATCGCGGTGATGAGGGCAGCATGGCGGATATCAGAGAACTCAGGCGGTTGATGCGGCAGTTGGAAGACCAGCTCGTGGTCTGCATGCGCTGCGGGATGTGCCAGGCGGTGTGCCCGGTGTTCGCCCAGACCGGCCGCGAATCGGATGTGGCCCGCGGCAAGCTGGTGCTGCTGGACGGCCTCATGCAGGCCATGCTGGATGACCCCCGGGCCGTCCGGGAGCGGCTGCAGCGCTGCCTGCTGTGCGGAAGCTGCGCCGCCAACTGCCCGAGCGGGGTCAACGTTCTGGACATCTTTCTGAAGGCGCGCGCCATCCTGGCTGGGTACCTAGGGCTGCCTCCGGCTAAAAAAGTGATCTTCCGCAGGCTGTTGGCCCACCCCCGGACGATGGATCGGGTCCTGGAGTTCGGCGCGGTGTTCCAGAAGCTGTTCACCCGGCCTGTGAACGAGATCGTCGGCACCTCCTGCGCGCGGTTTGCCTCCCCTTTGTTGGCCGACCGGCATTTTCGGACGCTCGCCGCCGTGCCGTTTCACCGCCGACATCCATCGCTGCACACGCCGCCCCGCGGCTCAGGCCTCAAGGTGGGGTTTTTCGTCGGCTGCCTGATCGACAAGATCTTCCCGAACGTGGCCGAAGCAGCGCTGCGTGCGCTGGAGCATCACGGGGTCGGGGTGTTTCTGCCAGGGAACCAGGGCTGCTGCGGAATTCCGGCCATTTCCTCCGGGGACACCCGGACCTTCAACGACCTGGTGCGCTACCACCTGGACAAGTTCGAATCCGCCGATTTCGACGTCCTGGTGACCTGCTGCGCCACCTGCACCTCCACGATCAAGAAGATCTGGCCTTCTTTGTGCGAGGAAGATCTTGCCGCGCGCGCGCGATCACTGGCCGCCCGGACCATGGACATTTCCCAGTTCCTGGTGGAGCGGGTAACCCCGGCTGCAGCCCCGGCCCGGTCGGCAAACGGCCGGATCGTCACCTTCCACGATTCCTGCCACCTGAAGAAGTCCTTGGGGGTTTTCAGCGAACCCCGCGACTTGATCCGGGCCAACGCCGACTACACCCTCAAGGAAATGGCGGCGTCAGACGACTGCTGCGGGATGGGCGGGAGCTTCAACCTGGAGCACTACGACCTGTCCGGCCGGATCGGGCGATTGAAGCGCGACCACATCGCCGCCACGGGATGCTCGGTGCTGGCCACCGGCTGCCCGGCCTGCATGCTGCAGATCGCGGACATGCTCTCCCAGGCCGGCGACCGCATCGCCGTCAGGCACCCGGTCGAGATCTACGCCGAATCTTTTTCAGCAAGATAGTTTGTTCCCTGTGGGAGAGGCTTTCAGCCTCGATGAGCCGACTTCGCCAAAGCAGCCCTGGCTGCGACGGCTGAATCGCGGCTGGAAAGCCGCTCCCACAGAAAGCTGGCCAACACGCATTCGACTTACTTGGAATTCTGAAGCGGCGAGCCGCCTTTGGAATACATCTTTTTCCAGGGATCCCGCTGCTTGCTGCGCAGGTCGGCGAGCGCACGGTAAAGGGCGCCAACGGCCAATTCGGCGCAGTGGAGGTGACCCTTGGGCAGGGTTTCCAGATAGGCGATGACTTTCTCCGGGGTCAATTCCCAGGCTTCTTCAATCGGCTTTCCTTCGATCAGCTCCGCGACCGCATTCGCGCTGGCGACGGTGTTCATGCAGCCCTGCACCTGGAAGGCCACCTGAGCGATGGCGTTGCCCTTCAGCTTGAGGAACATCGCCACCGTGTCGCCGCAGTCCCCGGTGTGGCGCCCTTCACCGTCCGGGTTTTCCAGCGGCTCCATGCGGTCCGATTTGAGCGCCATTTCCAGATATTTGATCGAATGGTCTTGCCAGAAGTCGAATTTCTCGTCAGTCATTTCAGTGCTGCCCTATGATCCGCCTACTTCTCCTGCCAAACCGGCTTTCGTTTTTCGAAAAAGGCCTGAACGCCCTCTTTGGCGTCATCGGCCGTGCAGAGGCGCGCGAACGCCTCATTCATGTAGGCAAACTGCTTCGCATAGTCCATGTCTTCGGCGGTGTAAAATGCGCTCTTGGCGATTTGGACGGCCACCGGGCTTTTCCGGGCGAGTTCCTCGGCCCATTGGCGGGCTTGCGCGTCCAGCTCATCCTTTGGTACGATTTTGTTGATCAGGCCCAGGCCGAGGGCCTCGGCGGCGGAAATCAAGTTGCCGTAGAGCAGCAGCTCGAGGGCCTTCTTGCGCCCGACACAGCGGGCCACCGGGATGACCGGGCCCACACAATTGAGGCCCACGTTGATGGCCGTCAGCCCCATGCGGGCGTTGTCGGCGGCGATCACGAGGTCCGCTGCCGCGACGAGGCCCATGCCATTCGCTGCGGCGACCCCGTGCAGTTGGGCGATGACCGGCTTTTTCATCCGGGAGACCGCGACCAGGGGGCGCTCCATGCGCTCGATCCATTCGCGGTACTCCAGGGCCGATTTGCCGGCCAGTTCATTGACGTCGATTCCGGCGCAGAAGGCCTTGCCGGCGCCTTTTAAAAGCACCACGCGCACTTGCGGGTCGGCATCCAGCTCCATGAGGGCAGCGTTGAGCGCTTCGGCCATGGGGCTGTCGAGGGTGTTCAAGTGATCCGGGCGGTTCAAGGTCAGTTCGGCAACATGATTCGGGCCTTTGGTGATCATCACTTTCGCATTCGTCATTTCAGACCTTCCCTTGGTGATCGTGCTGGGTAGGCGCTTGAAAAACCGCGGCCGCGGCCGTTGCCAAGCGCGTTATGAGTCCGTCTCGGTGCAGACGTTTTTTAATAAGGGATTATAAGATATTTTGCAAACGGCTGATCCGAATCATCCCCTTGCGTTCGGGTCGCGGTGCTCGCGGGGGAAGCTTCACGGGATGAAATTAATCGTGCAAACTGCAATGGCATCCGGTTATCCCGCGATTTAATGACCCTTACCTTATTCGGCGATTCGCCTGCAACGCGCTTCGGCAGCGCGCGCCCGATTCATGCGGGTCTCTGAAAAATGGTGGCATACTCTTTGCTGAATTTTATCCTGAGGAAGATTTCATTCATATCACCCCAACAAAAGGAGGCCTTTATGGGAGAGGATATCAAGGTCGGCTGCGCCAGGCCCACCGGCGGCCTGGTCGGGGAATCGCCAGATGCTGAAGTTGCTGCACCCAAGGAATCACCTTCAAAGGAGGCGGTCGCCATGATCAAAGTCGGCAAGAAAGCACCTGATTTTTCAGCGCCAGCCTATCACCAGGGCAAGTTCGTGTCCGTGAAGCTGTCGGAGTATCTCGGCAAGTGGGTCCTGCTGTGTTTCTACCCGGGCGATTTCACCTTCGTCTGAGCCACCGAGATTTCGGCAGTTGCCGAAAAATATGAGGAATACAAGAAGCTGGGCGTGGAGGTCCTGTCCATGAGCATCGACAGCGTGTTCGTTCACAAGATGTGGAACGACCACGAGCTGGCAAAGATGGTGAAAGGTGGGGTTCCCTTCCCCATGCTCTCCGACGCGGGCGGAAAAGTGGGCTCGGCCTTTTCGGTCTATGACGACGAGGCCGGGGTGGAGATGCGCGGCCGCTTCATCATCGACCCCGAGGGCGTCATTCAGGGCTATGAAGTGCTCACGCCACCGGTCGGCCGCAACGTGTCCGAGACCATCCGCCAGGTGCAAGCCTTCCAATTGGTGCGCGACAGCAAGGGCACGGAGGCCACACCCTCCGGCTGGAAGCCCGGCAAGATCACCCTCAAACCCGGCCCGGATCTGGTCGGAAAGGTCTGGGAGGTATGGAAGACCAGCATGGCGGCCGATTGAACGAGCAAGGGCCTGCTTCCATTGCAGTCGATTTTTAAATCCCCCTTCCCCCTTTGTCAAAGGGGGGACCAGAAGGAATAGAGGCGTTTTCAAAGGGGGACCGGAAGGAATGGAGGCGATTGAATCCGTTGGTGTGAGGCCGGCGCGATGCGCCGCAATCCGCTTCCAAAGAAGGTCGATTCGCATGGCAGCACTTTTTCTGTGGGAGCGGCTTTCCAGCCGCGATGGTCGAGGCTGGAAAGCCGCCGATTCCCTTCTTTTCCGATACGAAACCGAATCCCCCTGACTTCACGAGGATCCCATGCACAGAGGCCGGCTTTCGATCTTCGTTGTTCTGACGGGACTCATTCTCAGCCAACGCCAAGCCGGCGGCGGCGAGCCGTCTTCGTACCCCTCGGCCTTGAGCCTGGCGCAGGCCGTTGCGATCGCCCTAAGGGAGAACCCGGCGTTGTCGGTAGCTCAGTCGCAGGTGGAGGTCGCCGACCAACGCATCGTCCAGGGTCGGGCCGGATTCTTGCCCCGGCTGGACGTGAGCGAGGGATTTCAGCACAGCAATAACCCCCCCCAGGTGTTTTCCACCAAGCTCAACCAGGAGAACTTCACGGCACAGGACTTCGCCATCGAACGGCTCAACCAGCCGAACGCAGCCAATGATTTCGCAACCCATTTCACGGCCACCTGGCCGCTTTACGACGGCGGCCAGGCGTGGCACGGCTGGCAGCAGGCCAAGCTGGGCCGGGAGGCGGCGGAGCAGGCGCTGAAAAGGACCCGCCAGCAGACTATCGCCCGCACGGCGGCCGCCTATGCCGGGGTGCTGCTGAGCCGGGAAAACCTGGTCGTGGTCGAGTCCGCCATGGCCGCCGCCCGCGCGCATCTGGCCACGGCCGAAACCCGCTACGGCAGCGGGTTGACCGTCAAGAGCGACCTGCTTCAGGCCCAGGTACGGCTGGCGGACCTGGAGCAGCAGCAGCTCCAGGCGCAAAGCCAGATCGAGGTCGCCCGTTCGGCGTTAAATGTCGCCATGGGAGTTCCCGACCCGGTGCGCTTCGAACTCTCCGACCGCTTGGCGGTCGAGGAAGAGATGGTAGGCCCCCTCGAATTCTGGCTGGCCACCGCCCGGGAACGGAGGCTGGAGCTGAAGGAACTCGACTTACGCGAGGCCATGGCGCAGGAGGAGATCGGCAAGGCCCGGGCCGACCACCTGCCCAATCTTGACCTCGTCGGCAATTATCAGATCCATACCGAAGATTTCGAGGGATCGGCCGACAGCTACAGCGTGGGCGCAGTGGTCAGCATCAACCTCTTTTCCGGATTGGCATCCTCCGCCAAGGTGACCGAAGCCCAGGCGGTGCGGCGACAGGTGCAAGCCCAGCGCCGGCAGGTGGAAAGCCAGGTCTTTCTGGAAGTCCGGCAGGCTTACACCCAGAACGTCAGCGCCTTTCAGCGCGTTGCTGTGGCGCAGCGAGCGGTCGCACAGGCCGATGAAGCCCTGCGGATCGTCGCCAACCGCTACGGCGGCGGCCTGTTCACCATCGTGGACCTGCTCACCGCGGAGGCGGCACTGCAGCAGGCGCGCACGGCCCAGGCCCGCGCCCTGCATGACTATACCGTCGGCAAGACCAACCTCCGGTTGGCCGCCGGGGTTCTGGACGAGAAGTAAGAAGGAGCGCAGGTATGAAACGCGCATGGGCTTTGTTCGCCGCTGCGGCGGTTTTTCTAATCATGAGCGCGGGCTGCAGCGAAAAGATCGAGCCGGGGCGCACGGCCGCTCCGCCCGGCCCGGCCGTGAAGGCCGCGGTCGCTGCGGCCCGGGCCGGAACCTGGCCGCTGATCTTCGAGGCCGTCGGCACGGTTCAGGCCGAAACCGCCAGCACGGTCGCTGCCAAGCTGATGGGAACGATCACATCGGTAGCCGTGAAAGAGGGCGACCGCGTACGGCGGGGAGATGTTCTGGTGACGATCGATGAGCGCCGGGTGGACGCCCAGCGGCAGCAGGCCGAGGCGGCTCTGTCCGAAGCGCGCCAGGCCGAGCAGGCCGCTCGCGCCGCTCGCGAGGCGGCGGAGGCCGGCGCGGAGCTTGCGGCCGCCACCCATCGACGCTACCAGATGATGCTCGCCCGGGAATCGGTCAGCCCCCAGGAATTCGAAGAAGTCGACGCCCGCCGGCGTCAGGCTCAGGCCGCGCTGGCCCAAGCGGAAGACATGCAGAAAGCGGCCGGTCAGCGGGTGCGCCAGGCGGAGGCCTTCCTCGCCGCGGCGGGTGTTTCCGCCGGCGACGCTAGGGTGACGGCGGCCTTCGACGGGATCGTCACCGCCAAGATGGTCGACCCCGGAGACCTGGCCGCTCCCGGAAAGCCGTTGCTCAGCCTGGAAAAAGCCGGCGGCCACCGCGTGGATATACAACTGCCGGAGGCATACGTGCACGCGGTGCGGCAAGGCCAGGCGGTGTCCGTCCGTATCGAGGACCCGGCGCTCCCTTCGATGGAGGGAACCGTCGACGTCGTTGCCCCGGCGGCCGCTCCGGGCAGCCGCTCGTTTCTCGTGAAGATCCGGCTGCCGACCGGTGCCGATGCGCGCTCCGGGATGTTTGCTCGGGTGGCGCTGGCGGTCGGAGAAGACCGGTTGACAGCCATCCCGGCTTCGGCCCTGGTTCAGGAGGGCCAGCTCACCGGACTGTTCATCGTCACGCCGGAGGGCATCGCCCGCTTTCGCCTGGTCCGCACGGGTCGGCGCCTCGGGGATCGGGTCGAGGTCCTTTCCGGGCTGTCCGAGGACAGCCGCTTCGTGGTGGACCCGCCGCCAGGTCTCGTGGACGGAATGCGCGTGGAGGCCTCGTCATGACACCGCCCAAGCTCGGACCCGCCGGCCGGGTCGCGCGGGCTTTCATCGACTCCAAGCTGACGCCGCTCATCATCATCGCCTCTGTGCTGATGGGTCTGGGGGCCGTCATGGCCCTCCCGCGCGAGGAGGAGCCCCAGATCATCGTTCCGATGATCGACATCTTCGTCCAGATGCCGGGCGCGGAAGCCAAGGAAGTCGAGCAGCGTGTCACCCAGCCCATGGAAAAGCTGCTCTGGGAGATCCCGGGAGTCGAGTACATCTACTCCACCTCCAGCCCCGGCATGTCCATGGCCATCGTGCGCTTTTACGTGGGCGAGGACGAGGAAAAATCCATCGTGCGGCTGCAGTCCAAGCTCATGGCCAACATGGACCGCATTCCCTGCTGCGTCACAGCGCCCCTGATCAAACCGCGCTACATCGATGACGTGCCCATCCTGGCGTTGACTTTCTGGGGCGAAGGCATCGATCACTATATGTTGCGACGGGTGGCGGCCGAGGCCGAAAACCTCGTCAAGCGCGAGCCCAACGTTTCGATCACCCAGCTGATCGGCGGCGAGCCGCGCCGGCTGGAGGTGCGCCTCGACCCCGTGCGGCTGGCGGCCTACGGGCTCGACGCCACCCGGGCTGCGAATATCCTGCTGGCCGCCAACCAGGCCGCAGACGCAGGCACCACCCCTTCGCGCGAGGGGCAGATCATCGTCCATGCCGGCGGGCTGCTGCACACCCGCGAAGAGGTGGGGGCCGTGGTGCTGGCGGTCCACGCGGGCCGTCCGGTATACGTGCGGGACGTTGCGACGGTGGCGGACGGACCGGCCGAACCCGACCAGTATGTGTTCTTCGGCAAAGGCCCGGCGGCGGCCGAAAAGGGCCTCGACGTGCAGCCGGCGCCCAAGGGCGTGTCGCCGGCCGTCACCCTCACCGTAGCCAAGCGCAAGGGTACCAACGCCACCCATATCGCCGAGCGCGTGCTCGCCCGGCTGGAGGACGCCAGGGGCACGGCCATCCCGCGGGATGTCCAACTCACCGTGACGCGCAACTACGGGGCGACTGCCAAGGAGAAGTCCGACGAGCTGCTGTGGCACATGTTGATCGCCGTTGTCTCGGTCAGCGCTCTCATCGCTCTCACCTTGGGGCGGCGGGAATCCGGCGTGGTGGCGCTCGCCATCCCGGTGACGCTCGCTCTCACCCTGACCGTGTTCTACCTCTATGGTTATACGCTCAACCGCATCACGCTTTTCGCCCTGATCTTTTCGATCGGCATCCTGGTGGACGACGCCATCGTGGTGGTGGAAAACGTCGTGCGCCACTTCCGCCTGCCGGAGAACCGGGGAAGGCCGCTGGCGGCGGTGGCCGTCGAGGCCGTGGACGAGGTCGGCAACCCCACCATCCTGGCCACCCTGACGGTGATCGCAGCCATTCTGCCCATGGCTTTCGTCGGCGGGCTCATGGGACCCTACATGCGGCCGATCCCCGTCGGCGCCTCGGCGGCCATGGTGTTCTCCCTCATCGTGGCCTTCATCGTCACGCCCTGGGCGTCGCTGCGCCTGCTGCGCCCGGCGCCCGGAACGCCCGGCCACGAAAGCGATCCGCACGGCTCCGAGGATGCCGCCACGCGGCTCTACCGCCGGGTGATGGGCCCGCTGCTCCACCACACCGGCTGGCGCGCAGGGTTTCTGGCCGCCGTGGCGCTGCTGCTGCTGGGGGCCTGCAGCCTGGTGGCGGTGGGCCTGGTGAAGGTCAAGATGCTGCCCTTCGACAACAAGAGCGAATTCCAGGTCATCCTGGACATGCCCGAGTCCGCAACCCTCGAAGACACGGCCGCCGCGGCGCTCGAGATGGGCGACTACCTGAGGACGGTGAACGAGGTCGTGGACGTCGAAGCCTACATCGGCACGGCCGGACCCTTCAACTTCAACGGCCTGGTGCGGCATTACTACCTGCGCCGCGGTCCCCACTTGGCCGACCTTCAGGTAAACCTTGCCGCCAAGAACCGGCGTCGCGACCAGAGCCACGAGATCGCCAAACGCGTGCGGCCGGCGCTGCAGGCGATCGCCGAGCGTCATGCGGCGCGGGTGAAAGTCGCCGAGGTGCCGCCGGGCCCGCCGGTGCTGGCGACGCTCGTGGCAGAGGTCTACGGCCCCGACTACGACCGCCAGCGTCAGGTCGCGCGACAGATCCGTGACATCATGGCGCAGACGGACGGCGTGGTGGACGTGGATTGGTACATGGACGAAGACCAGCCCCGCTATCGAATCGTAGTCGACCGCGAGAAGGCGGCCCTGCAAAGCATCAGCGTGGCGCATGTCGCCGAGACGCTGGCCCTGACGGTGAGCGGGCGCCAAAGCGGATTGCTGCACCTGGCGCAGGAGAAGGAGGATGTCCCGATTCTGCTGAGACCTCCGCTCGAGCAGCGCGCCGGGATCGAGCGGCTGCAGGCCGTCCGCATCCCCGGCACGGACGGCGGCATGGTGGCGCTGGCGGACCTGGTGCGGATCGAAAAGACCGAGATCGACCGCAGCATCTACCATAAGAACCTGATGCCGGTGGTCTACGTCATCGGGGAAGTGGCCGGGGCCAAGGAAAGCCCGGTTTACGCCATTCTGGAGCTGCGCCAAGCGATCGACGCCATCGATCTGCCCGAGGGTTACCGCATCGCCCAGCACACGGCAGGCCTGCCGGAAAGCGACCGGCGCCTGGCCATGAAATGGGACGGTGAATGGCACATCACCTATGAGGTCTTCCGCGACCTGGGGATCGCCTTCGGGGTCGTGCTGCTGCTCATCTTCGTGCTGGTGGTAGGCTGGTTTCAGTCCTTCACGACCCCGGTGACGATCATGGCGGCGATCCCGTTTTCGCTCATCGGCATCCTGCCCGCCCACTGGGCCATGGGCGCCTTCTTCACCGCGACCTCCATGATCGGCTTCATCGCCGGAGCGGGCATCGTCGTGCGCAACTCCATCATCTTGGTGGATTTCATCGAGCTGCGCCTACGGCAGGGGATGCCGCTCGACCAGGCCGTGATCGACGCCGGCGCCGTGCGCTTCCGGCCCATGATGCTGACCGCCGCCGCCGTGGTGGTGGGCGCCTCGGTGATCCTCTTCGATCCCATCTTCCAGGGGCTGGCCATCGCGCTCATGGCCGGCGAGGTCGCCTCGCTGCTGTTCTCGCGGATGACCGTTCCCATTCTGTACTTCCTGGATAAACGCTGGGAGTCCGGTTCCCAAAAGGGCCGAGGTTGACGCCCATCCGATTTACATGTGTACCCAAATAAGATGAATTAGGCCCTGTTAGGCCTTGGCCAGATTTTCAGCAGCAAATTCCCAGTTTATCAGTTTATCCAAAACGGCCTTCACATAGTCCGCTCGCCGGTTCTGGTAGTCCAGGTAGTAGGCATGCTCCCACACGTCGATGGTGAGCAGCGGCTTCATCCCCTGGGTCATCGGATTCTCCGCGTTGGGGGTTTTGACCACCTTGAGCGTATCACCGGCTTTCACCAGCCAGGCCCAGCCGCTGCCGAACTGGGCTGCCGCCGCGTTGGCCAGTTCCTTCATGCAGGTTTCCAGACCGCCGAAGGAGGCCTCCATTTTCTGCAGGAGCGCGGCCGGCGGCTTGCCCCCGCCTTTTGGGGACAGGCTTTTCCAATAAAACGTATGGTTCCAAACCTGGGCGGCATTGTTGAAGATGCCCGCCTTGTCGGCTTTTCCGGCGGTGGCCTGGACGATCTTTTCCAGGGGCATGTCCGCCATCTCTGTTCCGGCGATCAGCTTGTTGAGATTGGTGACATAGCCCTGATGATGCTTCCCGTAGTGAAATCCGACGGTCTTGGCGGAAATCACCGGCTCGAGTGCGTTTTCTGGATACGGGAGCGGGGGCAAGACAATGGAGTCCGCAGCGGATGCGCTCCGCAACCATTCACCGCTCATCGATGCCATGACCAACGCCGAAGCCGCTGCAATGAAGCTGCGCCGGGTGACGCCGTTTAGCTTTCTGGGTTCCTGCTTTTCGTCCATGCGACCTCCTTTCACTTCACTTAAAATGACGGGTTGAAAGCGGTTTTGCTGCCGTTGAGACGGCCGGATAGAAGCTGGCGCCGGGCCTCTGGAACGGAGTCCCCCTGGGATTGGGTCTGACTCTACCGAGACGTTCACGTTCGGCGGGGTCACATCGAAGCCCACCGTGATCTTAGACCGACAGTTTTGTTTTTTCAATCTTATTTCCTTTAATCATTCAACGAGGTCCTGCCAGTGCGGACAGGCCCAGACGATCGAATCCAATGGCAGCGCTTGCGAGGGGTAGGAGAAAACAGGCAGGCAGAGAGAATTCTATGCATAGGGGCGGTCGGTGGTCGGCCGGATGCATAGGCGGATCATCTTGCGGCGCAGGGTGTTCTTATCGATGCCGAGTTCCCGGGCGGTGGCGACTTTTTTGCCGCGGTGGCGCTGCAGGGTTTGGAGGATGGCCTCTTTTTCAATGTCCTGCAGGGTCACGCCGGCCGGCCGGCTGACGTGGTCGCCGCGCGGGATGAAGTGCTCGGGAAGATCGTCGACGCCGATGAAATCTTCGCGGCAGAGAATGAAAGCATGCTCGATCGCGTTTTCCAACTCGCGGACATTACCGGGCCAGTCGTGCAGCATCAGGGCAGCCATCGCGTCCCTGGACAACCCTTTCACGGTGCGGCTTTTCTGGTGGTTGAAGCGTTCGATGAAGCGGTCCACTAGAAGCGGGATATCCTCCCGACGCTGGGCCAGAGTTGGGAGAACGATTTTGAACACGTTGATCCGGAAGTAGAGGTCGTCCCGGAATTTCTCCTCCTGGACGAGCTGGCTGAGATTGCGGTGGGTGGCGGCAATGACCCGGGCGTTGGTCGGAACCGGGCGGTTGGAGCCCAATGGCTCGTACACCCGGTGCTGCAGCACGCGCAGCAGGCGCACCTGGACCGCAGGCGAGATGTCGCCGATCTCGTCGAGAAAGATCGTTCCGTTCTGGGCCAGGGCGAACCGGCCGGGCTTGTCCTGCTTGGCATCCGTGAAGGCTCCCGCCTTGTAGCCGAACAGCTCGGATTCGATCAAAGAGTCGGGCAGCGCCCCGCAGTTCACCGCAACGAACGGACCGCCGCGGTGGGGGCTGTGGTTGTGGACGGCGCGCGCGATCAGTTCCTTGCCGGTGCCGCTGGCGCCTTCGATCAGCACCGTGCTGCTGCTTTCCGCCACCTGAGGGAGGATGCTGAAGATCTTGAGCATCTTCTCGCTTTTGCTGACGATGTCCTCGAACGAGTGCTGCCGCCGCAGCGCTTTTTGAAGTTCCTGGAGGGCGGACATGTCCTGAAACGTCTCCACCCCTCCGATGATGCTGCCCGCCTCATCCCTCAGCAGAGTGGTGCTGACGCTGATGGGGATGCGCTTCTTGTCGGCCCGGTAGACATGCACCGGCATGTTCGAAATGGGCGCCTTGGTTTCCATCGTGCGGCGCAGCATGCAGCCGGTTTCGCACACGTCCGCCCGAAAAACCTCGAAGCAATGCCGGCCGATCGCCTGGAGCCGTTGGATGCCCGTGATGACCTCGGCCGCGCGGTTGAAGGATGTGATGCGCCAGTTCAAATCCACCGTGAACACCCCTTCTGCAAGGCTGTCGAGGATCAGTTCGTGGTGCCGCTGCTGGGAGGTTTTAGGTGTTTCGTCCACGGTAGCCGGTCATTTTTGATTGGGCTTGTGAAAAACCAGATAGCTCGGGTGCAGAATGTTCCCATTTTTCGATTTAGTCAAGGATGCGCTGCCGTTCCGAAATTCAGCACGGCTCCAAAAGTTTGGTCTTTATGGCCCCAACCCTATTGAATTTATAAAAATTTTCGTCACGTCGGGTCGTCTCTGCGATACGGGCACGATTGTTGCTGAAAATTCGTCGAGCAAATTAATGACATCGGTTTAGTTGATGCTTAGAGCCATGCCGACGCACCCCTGCATATTCTGCTCAAAGTCCTATCATCGTCTGTCTCAGCCCGAACCGCCGCGTGAACTTTTCGGTGCGCGCCCTGCTTCGGAGTTCCTTCGCACTGCCGTGCCGGTTTTCAATGGAAGAGTTTCGCCGGTCCTGGATACCTGCACCCAGTTGTACCTGTTGGAATCGAGCGGAAAGCAGTGCACCGCCAGCAGAAGGGTCCCTATGAAAGGCATGTCCATTTTCGAACGGGCCGGTGAAATTAAAAAGATAGGTATCCAGGTTATCATCTGTGGTGCGGTAAGCGAGGCTTTTTACCATCTTCTGAGCGAAGCCGATATCGATCTGGTCTGCGGAATTACCGGCGACATCGACGAGGTGGTCGCAGCACACCGCAACGGGACGCTGGGTCATGCTCGGTTCCGGATGCCGGGATCCGAATAGCCGCTTTTCTGTCATTCCTTCCTGTAACTGAAAGCTAAACCAAGAGCGTTAGAAAAAGGAACGATCCGCACCATTCTCGCTTTTTCTAAGGACGCATTTGGTTCCCATTAAGATTTTTAAATCCGGTATTCCTTTACGATCCTTATAAAAATATGAACTAATTCAGAGTATTAATTTGATGCGGCCTCAATTCCCTAACTGGCACTACAGTTGCTGTAAAGAGATAAGCAAATGTTTAAAGGGGAAAACCCGAACTACGCGCAACGTTAACCTGGCCCGTGGAATCGCCGCTATGCTTTCAAGAAAAGAATTTTTCAAGGATCTGCTTTTTCGAGGAATCCGCGCCGTGGGCGACCTGAGCGGCGGATGTGAAGGCGGGTCCGCGGAGCCCGCTGGCCCAGTATGCGGGTTCGATCTGCCGGCGACCGAGCTCAGCCCGTCGCTGCTGGCGATCGAGGCGGAACTGCGGGGGGTGCGGTTGGAGGCCGGCAAAGCGGAGGAACTGCAGCTGGAAATATACCGTGAGTTGGCTCAAACCCGGCCGATAGAAGGGGCGGATGAACTGCAATGAATGCGTCGAGGGCGGCGCAGGGCAGGCAAGAGGGGGCGCGATCAAATTGTATTTCTATAGGAGTAATTCTTGTGGGAGCGGCTTCCAGCCGCGATGGTCGCGTTTTTTTATTTCCTTTTCCCCCTTTGACAAAGGGGGCAGGGGGATTTCGCAATAGACTTCCTGCTGAAATCGGACTGATCACGAAAGGAGGCTAAAATGGAGCGTTTTGGCATAGGTTATCTGGAGGAACGCAAATTGGTCAAGCGTTGGCCGCAGCCGATACCGGCGATCGTCGCCCTGGTGCTATCGCTGGCCGTATTTTACGCCACGTGGTGGATTTTTCAGGATCCCCGCGGGTGGATGCGCATGTACACCCCCTA
>CAZNAX010000059.1:0-16282 GCA_964570965.1 uncultured Desulfatibacillum sp. | reverse complement strand
GCTCCAGCGAATCTCCGTTCCAGAGATGCCTCTCGCCGATGTCGACAGACAGATGAGTGACGTGGCGCCGGAGATTTTTTGTTAGAATCTCTTTTTCCGATGCGTTCATTCGATTCTCCTTGACACGCAATCTCACGTCGGCGTAGGCTTTTATTCGAACGGCAGCCTAACGGCCTTGCGGGCTGGACGCATCATAACGCTCGATTTTCCCCTTCAGCTGCTTGCCGCCGCCGCGACCATCCGGCTCTGACTTTTTCCCACAAGGAGCCTGGGAGTTGAAACCAAACACCAACAACATCGAAGTCTTTTACAACACCTTCCGCGAAATCAGCAAGGCGGTGCACTCCAGCACCGATTTAAAGGAAGTTTTGGACCTGGCGGTCTGGAAGGCCACCGATGCGCTGGGCGCCAAAGGCGCCATCCTGCGAATCCTGAACCTGGACACCGATGAGCTGGAGCTGAGCGCCGCCTATAACCTCAGCGAATCCTACCTCGCCAAGGGCCCGGTGACGCAAAAAAGCCTGATTATAGACCTATACAAAGAAAAACGAGTGGTTGTAATCGAGGACATCTACCACGATCCGCGAATTACCTATCCGTTGGAGGTCGAAAGGGAAGGCATTCGCTTGGTGCTGGACACTTCCCTGAGCTTCCGCGACCGCATCGCCGGCATCCTCCGAATCTACTTAAGCGAGGTGCGGCCTGTTTCCGAAGGAGAGCGCGATTTCCTGGTTTCATTGGCCGATCAGTGCGCCATTGCGATTGAAAAGGCCCGGCTCATCGAAGCCCAGAAATCCAAATACGATCGCCTGGCGCTGCAGACGGAAAAACTCTCGGCCCTCGGGCGCATGGCGGCCGGCATCGCCCACGAAATCAACAACCCCTTGGCCGGAATTCTGCTTTTCAGCTCGAACCTCCACAAGAAGGTTCCCGATAAAGGTCCTTTGAAAGAAGGCTTGGCGATCATCATGCGCGAGACACAGCGCTGCAAATCCATCATCCAGGGCCTGCTCGAGTTCGCGCGCGATAGAGAGCCTCAGAAAGCTGCCGCAAGCCTTCCGGCTATCATCCATAAGGCCCTTAACATTATGGAAAACGAGTTCCGCCTGAGGCACATTCGGATCGAAAAGGACTTCGCCCCCGACCTGCGGGAGAGCTGCATCGATGCCGACCAAATGGAGCAAGTTTTTATCAACCTGCTGCTCAATGCCGCTCAGGCCATCGACGACAACGGCGTGATTACCATTCGCTCCCGCATGAGCTCGAACCTCCGGACGATTGTGATTGAGGTCATCGACACCGGCTGCGGGATACCGGCAGAGCACTTGGACCGAATCTTTGACCCCTTCTATTCCACCAAGAAAAACGGCTCCGGGCTCGGCCTGTCGGTCAGCTTTGGAATCATCCAAAGCCATCAGGGGCGGCTGGAGGTCTCCAGCCAGCCCGGCCGGGGGTCGAAATTCACGGTTTGGCTGCCCATCGCCGAAGGAACGCCAGAAACCAGGACCCCATGACCGCCGCACCCGCCGACATTTTGATTATCGATGATGAGGCTGTCATCCATGACGGATGTAAATTGGCTTTATGCGAACACGGCCACACGGTGGACGCCGTGTTCGACGGCCGCAACGGCATCGAACGGCTCACGCAGCGCCACTTCGACCTGGTTTTGCTCGACTTGAAACTGCCGGACATCGACGGGATGCAGCTGCTTGAAGTCATTCGGCGTGAAAAGCCAACGGTCGGTGTCGTGGTGATGACCGGCTTCTCTTCGGTATCCGATGCCGTCCGGGCCATCAAGCTGGGAGCCTTCGACTACCTCTCCAAGCCCTTCTCCGATGACGAACTCGTGCTGGCGGTCGAAAAAGCCGTCAAGACCAAACGCCTGGCAGAGGAAAACCTGGCCTTGCGGAAGCAGCTTTTCGCCAAGTTCGATTTCAGCAGCATCGTGGGAGAAGACCCCAAGATGCTGCGCATATTCGAAGAAATCCGCAAAGCGGCACCCACCGACAGCATCATCCTGATAGAGGGCGAAAGCGGAACCGGCAAAGAACTCTTCGCCAAGGCGATTCATGCTCACAGCCAGCGGAGCGACAAACAGTTCATCGTGGTCGACTGCAGCACGTTTTCCCCCTCCCTGCTTGAAAGCGAGCTCTTCGGGCACCTCAAGGGCTCGTTTACCGGCGCGACGCATGACAAGCCGGGCATTTTCGAGGTAGCCGACGGCGGCACTCTGTTTCTGGACGAAGTGGCCAATCTGACCCTGGACGTACAGGGCAAGTTGCTGCGGGTGATGGAAACCCGGGAGTACCGGCCGGTCGGTGCCAGCCTCACGCGCAAGACCAACATCCGTATCATCGCCGCCAGCAACCAGAACCTGAAAGCGCTGGTCGAGCAGGGAAAGTTCCGCAGCGACCTGTTTTACCGGTTGAGCGTTCTTCCTATTTACATTCCTCCGCTGCGCGAGAGGCGCCAGGACATTCCGAAGCTGGCCTACCATTTTCTGAGAATCTTCTGCCGGGAGATGGGCAGGCGGGTCCAGGGCTTCAGCGACGAGGCCCTGGAAGCCCTGATCAACCACGACTGGCCCGGAAACGTCCGGCAGCTCAAAAACGTGGTGGAGCGACTCGTCATAATGGCTGACGATGAGGTTTTGGGCTATCACCACTTGGCCGAAAATTTGCGCGGCCGCCATGGAACAATACCGGTCCGTGTGCCCGAAACGCTGAAAGAATTGCGGTTGATAAAAAAACGCATCATTGCTGACCAATACGGCAGAATCGAAAAAGCTTTTCTGGTGAAAGCCCTTGCAGCGGCGTACGGAAACATCAGCGAGGCGGCTGCGGCAGTTGGCATGCAGCGGTCCAACTTTTCGACTATGTTGAAGAAACATGGATTATCCCCCGCTCGCAGCGAACCAGCCGGCGGCACGAACGAAGCCAGATAACCCCATCTCCTTGCATCTCCCCCCAACTGCAATCGAAACCCGTTAACAGCCAAGTAAATACGCTAAAAACCGTATAAGGTCCAATACGGCTCCAGACCCGCAACTTGCCTGGCAAGCAGGCCCTTAAAACATCGCAACCAATTGATAAAAATTTAAAAGTTGGTTCCATCAAAATGCAACAGGTGGAAAGGCAGGCATTCGTATTGATATTTATACACTTATAACGGTTTAATTTTATATTTAAAATTTAAATCAGGCGCCCGCTCCCATATCGAACCGCATACGCTTGTTGGTTGGAGGGATATATCCGTATCAGTCTTTAAGAATGCAACATGATGAAATTAAATGCAATATTTCTTGGCAATTTTTTTTTGTCTGATCGCTTTTCTGGTACAGTCTATGCTCAACTGAGTTTCGAATAGGAAACAACGCATGCATAAATCAGATTTCAAATTTTTGATTTGAGATTGGAAAAAGAGGAGGTGGCACCATGATCAGCTTGTTCACAAATACCGAAGCGAACTTCGATACGCCCCCCCAGATTTTGGTGATGGAAGATGACCGTACCGTGGCCATGGGCCTTGAGATGGTTTTGAGCGAGGAAGGCTATCACGTCGATCTGGCCGGCACGGGCGAGCTTGCCCTGGAAGCCTTCAAACAAAGACGCTTTGACTTGCTGGTGGCCGACCTTCGGCTTCCGGGAATCGATGGCATGGAGGTGATCCGCAAGGTCAGAAAAGAAAAGCCCGAAACCGAAGTCATCGTTATTACAGGATACGGCACTGCAGCCAAGGCCGTGGAGGCCATGAAACTGGGCGTTCATGATTTCTTGCCCAAGCCGTTTACCGAGGACCAGATCAAGGCAGCCATCGATGAAGCGCTGAAAGTGCATGCGAAAAAGCCCGCTGTTGACGCTACCAAAGAAGCTGAAACAGAGGAAGAAAAGCTCATCCAAAAGCGCGAGGTCCTTGCAGTATTGGGCCGAACCGCCGACGACATGCACTTCTGGAGCGAACTGATGGAGAACGGATCTGCAGCGCTGGCGGATTATCGGCTGTCTTACGTGGCCAAGGCGGCCATCGCATCCGGTGACTTGAAGTGGATCAATGAAAATGTGGGCGAGCTCACCCAGAAGCAACTGAAATTCATCTACAAACGGCTGGAGCGAGAGGCCTGGTGATCCAGCGGACGGTTACTTTGTTGCAGGGTGCTCTTGCCCGCGGGCCGATGCCAATGTCTGCGCCGACAAAATTCGAAAATTATTTCTTCGTCTTCAGGGATATCATTCGATCCATGCACTCCAGCACCAATCTCAAGGAGGTGCTGGATGTCGTCGTAACCAAGTCCGTCGGTGTCTTGAATGCCAAGGGCTCGCTTCTGAGGATTCTCAACAAGGAAACCAACCAATTTGAAGTACGGGCCGCTTATGGATTGGGCGAACGCTATCTGTCCAAAGGCCCGGTCACGACCGAAAAGCTGCTGCCCGATCTTGCTGAGTTTCGCAAGGTCCAGATCATCAAGGATATCTGGCATGCCCCCCGGGTCGAATACCCGCAATTGGCCTGGGATGAGGGCATCCGCATGATCGTTGACGTGCCCCTGTGCATCAAGGACCAGATGGTCGGCCTGATCCGCATCTACCTGACACAGGGGCGCGATTTTTCAGAGGATGAACTGGATTTCATCATCACGGTCGCCGAGCAATGCGCTTGCATCATCGAACGGGTTCAGCTGATGGAAAGCCAGCAGGCCCAGTTTACGCATCTGACGACACAGATGGAAAGATTATCGTCGCTGGGTCGGATGGCCGCGGGAATTGCCCATGAAATCAACAACCCCTTGACCGGCATCCTGCTTTACAGCTCAAACATGAGCAAGAAAGTTCCCCCGGGCGGTCCTCTGGATGAGAGCTTGAAAATCATCGTCCGGGAAACCCAACGGTGCAAGAAAATTATCCAGGGGGTGCTTGAATTCGCCCGCGACGGGCAACCCGAAAAGGTCAGGGCCGACATCAACGACATCATGCAAAACGCCCTGAGCATCGTCGGCAACCAGTTCCATCTGCGGCACGTGCAGGTCGAAAGGCACCTGGCCGAAGACATGCAAAAAACGATGCTCGATATCAGTCAGATCGAACAGGTGTTCGTGAACCTCCTGCTCAATTCACTGCAAGCGGTCAAGGAGCATGGCAGAATCCGCGTCCACAGCGCCGTTGACCGGGCGCAGCGCAGGATCGAAGTTGTCGTCGACGATAATGGTTGCGGCATTGCTCCGGACGCCATCGAAAAGATCTTCGATCCTTTCTATTCGACGCGGGCGGACGGGGTCGGTCTGGGACTGTCGGTCAGCTACGGCATCATTCAAAACCACCAGGGAGACATCCAGGTCTTCAGTGAACCGGGCCGCTATACGAGTTTTAAAATAACGCTTCCCATTGTGGCAGAATAAGCCATTCGAAGGGTGGCTATGAAACCGATCCGAGTTCTGGTCATTGATGATGAAGGCGTCATCTGCGAAGCGTGCCGACTGGTTCTATCTGAAAAGGGCTATGGGGTGGATCATTGCTTGACGGGCCGGGCCGGTCTGCTGGCTGCGGAAAGGGGCATATACGATGTGATCCTGCTGGATATGAAACTGCCCGACATAGACGGCACCGAGGTGCTGAAGGCGGTTTGCGGGAAAACGCCCGCGCCGCCCGTCATTGTGATGACAGGCTATTCCACGATGTCCAACGCCGTGAACGCAATGAAACTTGGCGCGGCCGACTACCTGTCCAAACCGTTCACCGACGACGAGCTGATTGAAGCCATAGAAAAATCCTGTATCGACCGCTGACCCGTGAGCCAGGCAGCGGCAGGCGGCCTTATCGGCCGGGCGGAGCCACGGGATTCGATTGGCAGAAAGAGGAGCGATGAAAAACAAACGCATGACCGCCGCATTGCAGGGTGCCGTCATGGTGGTCGGCGGAGGCATTGCCGGCATGCAGGCAGCCCTGGATCTCGCGAATTCGGGTTTTTATGTCTACCTGGTGGAGAAATCTCCGGCCATCGGCGGTGCGATGGCGCAGCTGGACAAGACCTTTCCCACCAATGACTGTTCGATGTGAATCATTTCCCCCAAACTGGTCGAGGTCGGCCGGCACATCAACATCGAATTGCTCACCCTGTCGGAAGTGACGGCAATTGAAGGAGTGGAAGGCGATTTTACGGTCAGCGTCCTGCAAAAGCCGCGCTATGTGGACATCGACAAATGCATCGCCTGCGGCCTGTGCGCTCAAAAATGCCCCAAAAAAGTAGGGGATGAATACAATGAAAACCTGACCAAACGCAAAGCGATCTACGTTCCCTATTCACAGGCCGTGCCGCTGAAATACGCGATCGATGCCGAGAACTGCATCCATTTTTCAAAAGGAAAGTGCGGCGCCTGTGAAACCCACTGCCCGTCGGGCGCCATCAATTTCAAGGACACCGCGAGAGAGATCCGGCTGCAAGTGGGATCGCTCATTCTGGCGCCCGGATTCAGGGCGTTTGATCCGAGCCGTTTTGACCATTACGCCTATCTGGGTCTGCCGGATGTGGTCACCTCCCTTGAGTTTGAACGCATCCTCTCGGCGACCGGGCCCTTTTCCGGCCATCTGCTGCGGCCGTCCGGCATGCGCGGCAAAAAACCGATTGAAAAACAGCCGCAGAAAATCGCCTGGCTGCAGTGCGTGGGCTCCCGGGACATCAACCGCTGCGACAACGGCTATTGCTCTTCGGTCTGCTGCATGTACGCCGTCAAGCAGGCGGTCATGGCCAAAGAGCACGCGAAGTCTGCGCTGGACTGCGTGATTTTCAACATGGACATCCGCACCCAGGGCAAGGATTTTGACCGCTATTATGACAATGCCCGAAAGAAAGGGGTGCGCTTTGTTCATGCCCGCATCCATACCGTCGACCCGGTGCCGGGATCCGCAGATCTTCTGCTGCGGTATGTGGCCGATGACGGCCGCCAGCAGGAAGAGCGCTTCGATATGGTGGTTCTTTCCACCGGCCTGGAAGTCCGCCCGGATGCCATCGCCCTCGCGCAGGCCGCAGGCGTCGAACTGGACCGCTACCATTTCACCCGAACGGACAGCTTCCATCCGGTGGCGACTTCCAGGCCGGGGATCTATGCCTGCGGAGCATTCGCCGGTCCCAAGGACATTCCTCAATCGGTCATGGAAGCGAGTGCGGCCGCCTGCGCGGCCACCGAGGCCCTGGCGGCGGCCCGCCATACCCGGACCCGATCGGTCAACATCCCGGCGCAACGGGATGTGAGCCGCGAAGCGCCCCGCATCGGCGTATTCGTATGCAACTGCGGCATCAACATCGGCGGAATCGTCAGGGTGCCGGAAGTGGCCGAGCATGCCCGGACGCTGCCCGGTGTCGTCTATGTGGAAGAAAATCTTTTTACGTGCTCCCAGGACACCCAGGACAAAATAACGACGGTCATTCGGGAAAAGGCTCTGAACCGGGTGGTCGTGGCCGCCTGCACGCCGCGAACGCATGAGGCGCTGTTCCAGGAAACGCTGATCAACGCCGGCCTCAACAAATACCTGATTGAGATGGCCAACATCCGCAACCAGGATGCATGGGTTCACGCCGAAAATCCGCAAGCCGCCACGCAAAAAGCCAAGGATCTTGTGCGGATGGCCGTAGCAAACGCCTCTTTTTCCAGCCCGCTGCAGGAAACGGAACTGCCGGTGAGCCGATCCGCACTCGTCGTAGGGGCCGGAGTCGCCGGCATGACCGCCGCTCTGTCTCTGGCGCGCCACGGATATCCGGTCCATCTGGTGGAGGCCTCGGGCAATTTAGGCGGCAATGCTCGCCGCCTCAATAAGACCTTCCGGGATGAAGACATCGCCGCCTTCCTGACGGATTTGATCCGGCAGGTTGAAGCCGAGCCCCGTCTCACCGTGCACCTTGGCGCCAGCATCCAGCGGGTGGATGGGTTCGTCGGCAATTTTAGCAGTGTAATTTCGCAGGGAGACTCGCAGCTGACGGTTGAGCACGGCATCGTCATTCTGGCCTTAGGGGCCCAAGAGTCCAAGCCGGCCGAATACTTGCACGGCGAACATGCCGCCGTCATCACGGGGCTGGAAATGGATGAACTGCTCCGGAAGCAAGACCCGCGGGTCCAAAAAGCGCAAAATGTGGTTTTCATCCAATGCGTGGGCTCCCGGAACGCGGAGCGCCCCTATTGCTCCAAGGTGTGCTGCACCCATTCCATCCAAAGCGCTCTGGAGCTGAAGACGCTTAATCCAGAGATCAATGTCTACATTCTTTACCGGGACATTCGGACCTACGGCGCAAGGGAGGATCTTTACCGGGAGGCCCGGCGCCGGGGGGTTCTTTTTTTTCGTTATGACCCCGATGAAAAACCGCAGGTCATCGCCAACGACGAGAGGGTGACCGTTCAATTCAACGACGCCATCATCGGCCGCAACCTGTTGGTTGACGCGGATATCCTCTGTCTGGCGGCGGCCATCGTGCCCCGCGACCATCAACGGCTCGTCCAGCTGTTCAAGGTTCCGGTTGATTCCGACGGCTGGCTGCTCGAGGCCCACCAAAAGCTACAGCCGGTGGAGTTTGCAACCGAAGGGGTTTTTTTGTGCGGGATGGGCCATTATCCGAAACCGATCGAGGAGAGCATTGCCCAGGCCCAAGCCGCCGCGGCCAAGGCTCTGACCGTTCTGGCCCGGCAGCAGATCATGGTCGGCGGAAAGGTTGCGCGCATCCAGGCAGAATGGTGCTCCGGATGCCTGGGATGCATCCAGGTCTGCCCCTACGGGGCCATCACGTTCAATGCCGAGAAACGCGTGGCCGAGATCAATCAAGCCCTGTGCAAGGGATGCGGCGCGTGCGCGGCGGCCTGCCCGTCGGAGGCGCCGCTTCTGGCCGGATTCAGCAACCGGCAGATCTATGCCCAGATTAGAAGTGCAACGAGCGCGGCGGCCTGATGGCATCCCTTCCAAATGGGTTTCAGATCGCTGCGGCCGACCCATACGTCAGGCGGGAGGAGTCCCCTCCTGCCGTTGAAACCCGCCCGGCCTGTCCGGGGTCTGGAGAAATCGTGGATTGCAAACGATTCGAACCGAGGATTCTGGCGTTTATCTGCAACTGGTGCGCCTACGGCGCAGCGGATCTGGCAGGCGTCAGCCGCCTGCAGTATCCCCCGAACCTGCGCGCCATTCGGGTCATGTGCTCTGCCACCGTGTCGCCGCATCACATATTGCGAGCGCTGCAGGAGGGCGCCGACGGCGTCCTGGTGGGCGGGTGACACATCGGCGACTGCCATTACCTGTACGGTAATTACATGACCGTCAAGCGCGTCACCTTCCTGCAGGAACTCCTGAATTTCATGGGCCTCGCGGAGCGGGTGCACCTGGCATGGATATCTTCGGCCGAAGCCCAGAAATTCGTCCAGGTCGTAACCGAGTTTACGGAAAAGATCCGCGCCCTCGGCCCCAACCCCCTGGCGGAGTACGCGGCCGGCGCAAAGGCGGCGCGGTTGGAATCGAATTCCGATCATCGAAGCTCCCATCTCGCAGGGGATCGATAAAATGCAAGCGCCCGGATCCGAATGCGCTCCCGCGCTCGAGGCTCAGGATATGAAAACGGAAGTGAAACGCTGGCTTGAAACCGGAATCGTGGATGTTTTCCTGGGCTACAAACGGATGATGAACCATCCCCTGCCCTATTGTTTCGTCAAAGCCGACCTGGAGGCGGTGGATGATCTGATCACCGGTCCGGCCCGCTATTCACTGGAAAAAATCGCCACCCATATCGCCTCGGTAAGGCCGGACCTTAAGATCGGAATGCTGGCCCGCGATTGCAACCAGAGGGCGTTGAACGTGTTGTTCATCTGGAATCAGCTCAGCCCGGACCAGGTCAAAACGGTGAACGTCAACTGCTGCCCGTCCAATCTAAAGCAACACGGGGACTGCTCCTATCTGGAGCCGGAAAAAGCGGGCACTTACAAACAGCGGGTGGGTCTGGGCAAAGCTTTAGATCCACAGGCGGTCGAGGAATTCAGCCCGCAGGAGCGGTTGTCGCGGTGGATGTATGAATTCCAGAAATGCATCAAATGTTACGGGTGCCGGAACATCTGTCCGGTGTGTTTCTGCAAAGCGTGCAGCCTGGAAAACAAGGAGTTGATCGGAACCGGGGCGTTGCCGCCGGAGGCACCGATCTTCCATCTGGTCCGAGCCGTGCATATGGCTGGTCGGTGCATCGACTGCGGCCTGTGCGAGGATGCCTGCCCGGTGGACATCCCGCTGCGGTCGCTGTACCGCAAGGTCAACGAAATCGTCGTCGCTGTCTTCGACTATGAAACGGGGTCCCGGCCCGACCAATCCCCTTTCAGTGTTCTGGGCGATACGGTCGCTCTGGAGCCGAAACCGATTTAGTTCTACCGACCTAAATGAAAAGAAGGAGGAGGCGATGCAGTGCAAGTTGGTCCCCTCGGTCTGCTCCTACTGCGGAACCGGATGCGGCATCCTTTTTGAGGTGATCGACGGCAGAATCCACAGCACCCTGCCGATGAAAACCCATCCGGTCAATGAGGGCAAGTTGTGCATCAAGGGCTGGAACCTTCACGAACACGTCAACAGCGATCTGCGTTTGAAGCAACCGCTGGTTAAGACCTACGGCCGGTTCATTAAGGCGGACTGGGATGAGGCCATTCAAATCACGGCCGAACGGTTCCGCGAGATCATCGCGAAATACGGACCCGATGCCATCGGCATCCTGGTGTCAGCCAAGATCACGAATGAAGAAAATTACCTGGCCCAAAAATTCGCCAGAGCCGCCATCGGCACCAACAACGTCGATCACTGCGCGCGTCTTTGACACTCCTCCACGGTGGCCGGTCTGGCCGCTGCTTTCGGAAGCGGTGCCATGACGAATTCGATTGCCGAGATCGAAGCCGCCCGTTGCATCTTCGTCATCGGCTCCAACACGACCGCCTGCCACCCGCTCATCGCCCGCCGCATTTTCCGGGCCAAGGAAAACGGCGCTCATCTCATCGTAGCCGACCCGCGCAGCATTCAGCTGTCGCGTTTTGCCGATGTGGCCGTCAACCACCGCCTCGGCAGCGATGTCGCCCTGTTGAACGGCATCATGCACATCATTGTCAGAGAGGGCTGGCACGCGCATGCGTACATCGAGCAGCGGACGGAAGACTTTCAACTCCTTGAACGCGTTCTCAAGGACTATACGCCCGAAAGGGTCCAGCAGATCACCGGAGTCGACCGCAAGCACCTGGAACGCATGGCCGAACTCTACGGCACGAATCATCCGGCCAGTCTTTTGTACGCGATGGGCATTACGCAGCACACCACGGGAGTGGATAACGTCAAGTCCTGCTGCAATCTCGCGATGCTATGCGGGAACGTGGGGGTTTACGGCGGAGGCGTGAACCCTCTGAGGGGCCAGAACAATGTTCAAGGCGCCTGCGACATGGGAGGGCTGCCCAACGTGCTGACCGGCTATCAGCCGGTGGCGGACCCCCAGGTTCGCGAGAAATTCTCAAAGGCATGGGGACGGCCGCTCTCCGAACGCCCCGGCCTGACCATAACCGACATGATACCGGCCATGCTGGAAGGCAAGCTGAAGGGGTTGTATGTGATCGGGGAAAACCCCAAACTGAGCGACCCGGATTGGACTCACATGCATCACGCGCTCAAAAACCTGGACTTTCTGGTGGTTCAAGAGTTGTTTTTATCGGAAACCGCACAGGTTGCCGATGTGGTCTTTTCAGCGGCTTCGGTGGGCGAGAAGGAAGGCACGATTACCAACACGGAACGCCGCTGCATGCGGATCCACCAGGCGATCGACCCCATCGCCAATACATTGGCCGACTGGCAAATCATCTGCAGGCTGTCTACGGCCATGGGGTATCCGATGCAATATCAACACCCAGAAGAAATATTCAACGAGATGAGACATCTGACGCCAAAAAGCTATGCCGGCATGACCTACGAACGCATGGGCTTGGATGGTCTGCAATGGCCCTGCCCGGAAGTCGGTCATCCCGGGACCCCTTTTCTGCACCAAGGGCAGTTTGCTCGGGGGAAGGGTAAATTTCATGCCGTCGAGCACCAAGATCCGGCGGAAATGCCCGATGCTCAATATCCCTATTTTTTGACTACCGGCCGGATGTTCGCCCATTTTCACTTCGGCACCATGACGCGCGTGTCGCCCCATCTGGATATCGAGCAGACCACCGGCTATGTGACCATCCACCCGAACGACGCCCGGGCATTGATGGTCCGAGAAGGGGATGTGCTGGTGCTGTCTTCCCGCAGAGGCCGCATGGAGGCTCCGGCGAGGATCAGTCGAAGCGTTGAGCCCGGAACCCTCTTCCTGCCCATTCACTTCGGCGAAAACCCGACCAATGTCCTCACTAGCGCCGAGGCGGTCGATCCCCTCGCCAAAATCCCGGAGTTCAAAGTATCGGCCGTAAAAGTGAGCAAACTCGCTCCGAGTCCGCCATAAAAAGGACTGGTTCGCTAGTGGCGGACAAACAAAGAGGGGCTCCTCGACAGCGAGGAACCCCTCTTTGTGTGTTTTTGGATAAAAAAAGGCGAAAGCCTTTTTTATACGCGCACTTCCTCCTTGACCGACACGGCGATCTTGAAAAGCAGCGTTAGGACCAGGAAGCCCAGCGCATAGACCCCGATGGTGATCAGGCCTTCGAGCAGGGTCGGGATGTACTCGTTGATCTCGTGCAGCGGGTTGGGCACGAAGCCGCCCGAGATCATGCCCATGCCCTTGTCGATCCAGCAGCCGAAGAAGACGCAGATGCAGCCCACGATCAGGGTCAGCTCGTTCTTGCGGGTGACGGGGTTCACCAGCAGGATGATCCCGATGACCATCAGCGTCATCGAAGCCCACATCCAGGGGACGTAGGCCCCGTGTCCGTGCAGGCCGACGAACAGGTACTTGAGATGATCCATGTGCTCGGGGATCTGGCTGTAAAAGGCGACGAAAACCTCGCAGAGCAGGAAGAACACGTTGATGCAGATCGCGTAAGCCACGGTGACCGCGAGCGACTGGATCTGCTTCCAGCCCGGATCGAAGTTGCTGACCCGGCGGATGATGAGGCAGAGCAGGATCAGGAGCGCCGGCCCCGAAGCGAAGGCCGAGGACAGAAAGCGCGGGGCCAGGATGGCGGTCAGCCAGAAGCCGCGGCCGGGCAGGCCGCAGTACAGGTAGGCCGTGACCGTGTGGATGCTGACGGCCCAGGGGATCGAGATGTAGATCAGCGGCTTCAGCCAGCTCTGGTAGTGCACCCCCTGGCGTTCGGCCTCGAGCACGTTCCAGCCGATGATGAGGTTCAGGAACAGGTAGCCGTTCAGCACGACCGTGTCCCAGAACAGCACCGAGTTCGGCGTGGGGTAGAGCAGGACGTTCATGACCCGCATGGGCTGCCCGAGGTCCACCAGGATGAAGGTGATGCACATGACCACCGAGGCGATGGCCAGGAACTCGCCCAGGATCGTCACCTTGCCGTAGGCCTTGTAGTCGTGCAGGTAGTAGGGCAGCACCACCATGACGCCCCCGGCGGCCACCCCGACCAGGAAGGTGAAGTTGGCGATGTAGAAGCCCCAGGACACGTCCCGGTTCATGCCGGTGATGCCCAGTCCGAAGTCCAGCTGCTTCAGGTAGACCAGGAAGCCGACCCCGGCCAGCCCCAGCAGCAGCGCTATCCATCCGTAGTATCGCTTGGATCCTTTGATCGCTAATTCAAGCATGGGTCACCCCTCTATACGATATAGTAGACCGCCGGCTCGGTTCCCAGGTTCACCTTGCGCCGAATGGTGTAGTTGGTTTTGATCAGTTCCCGGACCTCGGATTGCTCGTCGAAGAGATCACCGAATTTGAGCTTGCCCTCCGAGGCTTCCACGCAGGCCGGCAGCTTGCCCTCGGCCAGCCGCTCGTTGCAGAAGTTGCACTTCTCGACCACGCCCTTCATGCGCGTGGGAAACAGCTGGTTGGTTTCCTTGACGAAGGGCCGCGGGTCGCGGTAGTTGAAGCTGCGCGCCCCGAAGGGGCAGGCCGCCATGCAGAACCGGCAGCCGATGCAGCGATGGAAGTCCATCATGACGATGCCGTCGGACTCGCGCTTGAAGGTGGCCTTGGTGGGGCAGGCGCGCACGCAGGGCGGGTTCTCGCAGTGGTTGCAGAGCACCAGGAACGGCCGGTGGGCGACCTCCTCGGAAAGAAACCGCGTGGAGGTAGTCCCGCTGAAGGCTTGCTCGTAGTGGGTCGACCAGAGCCACTTGATCTCCCAGCGTTTGAAATCGAACTTGGGTACGTTGTGGATTTTGTGGCAGGCTTCGACCAGGGGCGCGACGTCCGCCTCGGACTTGAACTGCCGCGTGTCGATCACCATGGCCCATTGCCTGGCGGTCAGGGCTTCCTTGGCGGTGCCGATCTTGGGTTCGGCCGCCGGCGGTCCGGCGGCCAGGGCGTCGAGCACCGGCGGCGCCGACAAGGCGGCAGCCGAAAGCCCCAGTAGCTGTAGCACACGACGTCTGCTGGTATCCATCACGATTTCTCCTTCGGGGGTTCGATATGGCAGTCCCAACAATACGGCCGGACGGAGGCAAAGTTGTGGCACTTATCGCAGAAATCGGCCTTGTTGGAATGGCAGTCCAGGCAGGTGTTGGAAAGGCTCATCACGAACTCCTTGCCCTTGGGGTTGGTGTAGGTTCGCTGTGCCCCCCGCACCACGACTTCGCGCCAGAGATCGAGGATCTGCATGTGCTCGGCCCGCATGTACTCCTTGGAGAGCACGCATTCCTTGGCCGCCTTGGCCTTTTCGGTGAGCTTGACCTCGGGCGGCGGCACCGCCTTGCCCCGATTGTACCAGAAGGGGAACAAGACGATGATCAGGAAAACGACCAGCCCCGTAATGATCCATTTTTTGTCATTCATCGGTATTGCCCTCCGCTTGCGCCATGAGGTCTTCGAACTCATCGCCCCGCAGGTTGGTGGAGCGCTCGTTCTGGCCGGGCAGGTTCAAGGCATTGGCCACCAGTTCATGGACTCCGGTGACATCCACCTCCGGCACCCAATACTCCATGAGAGACGGCAGCGCCGCCCGGTCGATGGCGCAGATGCAGGCCAGCATGTTGACGCCGTACGTTTCATGCACGTGCCGGACGGCGTTGGCCCGCGGCAGGCCGCCGGCCATGCGCAGCTCCATGTTTTCGCCGGCATTCAGGCCGGCGCCGCTGCCGCAGCAGAAAGTCTGCTCGCGGATGGTATTGGGCGGCATCTCGTAGAAGTGGTTGCAGACGTTCTGAATCACGTAGCGCGGCTCTTCGAAAAGCCCCATGCCGCGTGCGGGGTTGCAGGAGTCGTGGTAGGTGACTTTCAAGTAGTCGTTGCGGCTGGGGGTGAGATCGAGCTTGCCGTTGCGGATCAGGTCGGCGGTGAACTCGGTGATATGGACCATCTTGTTGGAGCGCACCTGGTCGAAGCGCGTCCCGGTGATGGGGTTGACCGGCACCTCCAGAAAATCCGCCGGGCCGTTCATGGTATCCATGTACTGATTGATCACCCGCCACATGTGGCCGCACTCGCCGCCGAGAATCCACTTGACATTGAGGCGCTTGGCCTCGGCGTACATCTTGGAATTGAGGCGCTTCATGGTTTCGTGCGAGGTGAAGAAGCCGAAGTTGCCCCCTTCGGAGGCGTAGGTGCTCCAGGTGATCTTTAGACCGTATTTTTCCTCGAGGTAGTGGAAAAGGATCAGGTAGCCCATGGCCGTGTAGGTGCCCGGGTCGGCGAAGACGTCTCCGGAGGGGGTTATAAATAGGATGTCCGATCCCTTTTCCATGAATCTGGGTTTGACCCGCACACCGGTTTTCTCCTCGATGTCGTCGACGAAGAAGTCGAGCATGTCCTTGTAGGCGTGCGGCTGGATGCCGAGGTGGTTTCCGGTCATGTAGCAGTTGGACACCGGGGTGGCGACCCAGTCGATGTTGAGCCCCACCAAGTTGAGCAGCTCGCGGCCCATGATGGTGATCTCGGCGGTGTCGATGCCGTAGGGGCAGAACAGCGAGCAGCGGCGGCACTCGGAGCACTGGAACATGTAGTACCACCACTCCTTGAGCACGTTCACGCTCATCGGCCGGGCGCCGTTCAGCTTGCCGAGGATCTTGCCCATGCGCGTGAAATCGTTGCGGTAGACCGAACGCAGGAGCTCGGCGCGCACAACGGGCATGTTCTTGGGGTCGCCGGTGCCGATGAAGTAGTGGCACTTGTCGGCACAGGCGCCGCAGCGCACGCAGATGTCCATGAA
>CAZNAX010000058.1:0-16290 GCA_964570965.1 uncultured Desulfatibacillum sp. | reverse complement strand
GCTGAGCGCCAGCACCGACAGGCAGATCAATCCTATCCAGCGTCCTGCTTTAGAGAGTTTCATGACGGCTCCCTTTTCCCCCATGCGCCATGCACGTTATTGGCATCGACCGCGCAAGTCGATGGGCCAGACGTCCACCACCTTGCCGGCACGCGTGATGTGCAGTCGGTCGAAAAGATTAACGGTGGGGTCGCAGTGCGATACCACCAGTTCCAGCACCATGCCGAGCTCCGGCAGCAGCGTCGCCCGGTTCGGCGCGGACAGCTTTCCGTATTCGTCTCCGAACCAGTCATAATGCAGCTTTCCGAATTCGGGAGTCGACACCCGAGGCCGCCCGCCATCCCGGTAAAGCGCCTTCAGCCCGGCGTCGACGGTCACCTGCCGGCCGTGCGGTCCGCTCACCACCGTGGTCAGCATCGTGAGAGCGGGGTGGTAGTCGGCGGCATCCGAGCCGTCCGTCGACTCGACCGCCAGGTACTCGGCATCCATCAGCGCGTAGGAACCGGCCTGCAGCTCGGTGAGCTCCGGAAGAGACAGATCGATTCGGGCGGTACCGGTGCCCGACGCGCTGAAGATGGTGCAGGCCTCCGTTCGGGCCTGCAGCTGTTTGAACACCGCGGCGGCCTTCCGGAGCGCCTCGCGCGAGGCCGACCTGCGGTCCTCGTAGCGGGGGATGTGCTGCACATGCCCGGCATAGGCCTGGATGCCGCGCAATCGGAGGTGGCTGCTGGAGAGAATGCTCTCGGCCAGATCCGCGGCCTTCGCCGGCGGGACGCCGGTCCGTCGCTGGCCGACATCGATATCCAGCAGCACGTCGAGCTGCCGGTCTATATCGGCCAGGTGGTTTTCCAGAAGCCCGATGGTGGCAGGGTGGTCGACGACCGCCATCAGAAACGGCGCCCGGCCCAGGAGCGCGACCAGGCGGTTGACCTTTTTCCGTCCGGCCACCGGGCCGGTGATCAGGACCCCTGAAATCCCGGCGTCCACCAAGGCCTCGGCCTCGGAAACCTTGGCGGCGCAGACCCCGATGGCGCCGTTGGCGATCTGCATCTTTGCGAGAGTGGAGCATTTGTGGGTCTTGGCGTGCGGCCGCAGGGCTTTGCCGGCCGTTTTGACCCGTGCCTGCATTTTCTGCAGGTTTTCGTCCAAGAGGTCGAGATCCACCACCAGGCAGGGAGTGTCCAACTCCAGTTTTTTTCTGCCGATCAATTCCTTTTTGGGATCACGCATCAATCCCCCTTTCGTCCGGGCCGGCAGCTTCGAATAAAGGTTGCTCGCTCCGTGGCTTTTTTTCGATCATAATACGAATCGCAGATTGGCTCAAGAATATTGGCCGGCAGATATGCGGCGGCGCGAAAATCAGCGCGAAGATATGAATGGGTCCGAGGGTTCCCGTCAAGAGGCAAGCTTTGCCAGGCGCCGAATCTTTCAATTGATGGAGCTCGCGTCGACCCGGCATAGGTGGCCGGCGTGAGTCAACGTCATGCTGACGATCCGGTCGCCCGGGTTCAGCAATGGCATTTAATCCTCGGGTGGGTCGAAGCGGCTGTTCGTAAGCGGCGGGACCGTGTTGTTGATCGCCATAATATGGTCTAATATGAGGCTGCGAGCGGTTTGTCAATTGCCAAAGCAGACAAGCATCTGATTCGCCTGGAGCGATACGGTGACCCCGTCCGATGTGAACGCCGTCCTCGGAAAAGCGACCGTCCCCGAGCATTCCGTTGCCTTCATGGCCGCCATGTCCGATGGGGATCCGTTTCGAATGGGCCCCTACCTGTTCATTGCGGCCGAAGACTGGCTTCTGGCGGTCGGCTATCCGCTTGAAGGCGATTACACCTCGGAGGGCTTCGAGCAAGCCCTAAAGGAAACCCTGCGCCGCACGGCCGCGCGCGACTGTTGGGCGATTTGCCCCGAGCTGCCCGAGCGGTTGAAGGCGCACTGCCACGACCAGGATCACTACTATGTTCTCGCTCTCGATGCGGCGGTACCCAGGCGCCTGGAGCGGCTGGCGGAACGGGCCGCGGCGAGCCTCACGGTAGAAGCGGGTATTGCCTTCACGGCGGCGCATCGGCGTCTGTGGGCCGAGTTCACGGGCCGGGTGGCCCTGCCACCGAACGTGCGTGAGTTGTTCGCGCGCACCGAGGCCGTGCTCCAGCGGGCTCCCGGGCTGGTGCTGCTCAATGCCTGGGACCGGGACGGGAATGTGGCTGCCTGCCTGCTGCTGGACACGGCGCCGCGCAACTTCACGAGCTACCTCCTCGGGGCCCACTCCCGCACGTCTTATACCCCCTACGCCTCGGACCTGCTCTTCCGCGAAATGATCCGCATGGCCCAGCGCGACGGGAAGCGATTCCTGCATCTCGGGCTCGGCGTGAACGCCGGGATTCGAAGGTTCAAGGCCAAGTGGGGCGCTACGCCCGGGCTGCCTTACGAAATGGCGCAGTGGAGCGAGCGCGAGGGACTGCGCGAGGAGGTTGGCGGTCTCATGCGCATGCTGGCCGCCATGCCCAGGGAGCCCATGTCCAAGCGGCAGTTCCTGTCCAGCCTGCCGCCGCAACGCCGCTTCGCCATGCTCTGGGAGATCGAGAAAAACGGACGCCGCTCCTGGATCGGCGGCACGGCGCATTTCTTCTGCTACAGTTTCGAACAGTCTTTCCGAGGGCTGTTCGAGAAGGTGGACACCGTGCTCTTCGAAGGCCCGCTCGACCCGGCAAGCCTGGACCAGGTATCCGCGATCGGCAGCACTCCGTCCCCCGCAAGCCCGCGGGTCGTCGACGCCTTGACCGCGGAGGACCTTCGCCGTCTGGAGCGGGTGGTCTGCGGCCCACGCGGATTTTGGGCGCGATTCATGGGCGCCGAGCACCAGGATCCGCCGGACGTGCGCCATCTGCTGGGCCACACCCGCCACTGGATGGCTTTTTTTTCGCTATGGACCGGCTTCCTCGCGCGGCAGGGCTGGACCCAGTCCGTGGACCTGGAAGCCTGGCATCTGGCCCTTGAGACGGGCAAGGCGGTGCGCGGCATGGAAAGCATCCCCGAGCAGATCGAGACCCTGGAGAGCATCCCCATGCAGAGGATCGTGAATTTCCTGCGGCAGTGCCGGCAGTGGGACCGCTACATCCGGCGCAACGTGCGCGCCTACCTCAAAGGCGACCTGGACCGCATGTTCGGCACCAGCATCGAATTCCCTACGCGCACCGAGCTCGTCATCCATCGCCGCGATGCGCGGTTTCTGGAGCGCATGCGGCCCTACCTTGAAGAGGGACGATGCGCGGTCTTCGTGGGTTCGGCCCACATGATCAACCTGCGCGGCATGTTGGCTGAGGCCGGCTTCAGCATCCGGAGGACGCGATGATCGGCCCGGATCGACTGGCGCGGGTGACCGCTGCCGCCGTTGTGCCCGAGCAGGTGGTCGACTACGTTCGCGCGGTGGCCGGGGCGACACCTCGGATGTTCGATAGCTGTGTCGGGTACCCTTCCGGCGCAGGGGTTGTCCTGATCGGCTACCCGCTGCACGATCCGCTCGACCGCAGGGCCATGGCCGCGGCCGTGAAACAGGTGCTTCAGACGCCGCGGCTGGAGCGTATTACGGTCATCGGCCCGGCCCGACCGCCGCAGGCGCCGGAAACGGCTGAAACCGCAGAGGACAGCTACTACCTGCTGCCGCTGCCCCCGCCAGCGCCCGGCCCAAAGCTGAAAAATCTCCTGCGCCGCGCGGGCCGCGACGTGCGGCTCGTTTCCGGCCGCCGTTTAGGGAACGACCATACGGCACTGGTTCAACGATATCTGGATCACCGCCCCTTGGCGGCCGGCACCCGGCAGATTTTCCGACGGCTGGCAGGCTACGCGGAGGCTTCGGCCGGAAGCGTGATTGTCTCGGCGCGCCGCCCGGACGGACGCCTGGCCGCCTTTGCCGTGGGCGAATTCGCTTCGCTGTCCACCGCCTTTTTCATGTTCTGCTTTCGGGACGCGGACCTCGCACCCCCCGGCAGCGCCGACCTTACGCTTTCAGGACTGCTGCAGGAAGCGCAGCGACGCGGCCAGGCCCGTATGAACCTGGGCCTGGGCGTCAGCGACGGCATTCGCTTTTTCAAACGCAAGTGGGGCGCAGAGCCCTTTCTGCCGTATGTCGAGACCAGCTGGCAGCCGGTCACCCCAGGCCTCCTCTCGCGCCTGCGCGGCATGCTTCGGAGGAAACCGTGATGAAGCGGCGATCGTCTACCGACGGGGAGGAAGCGTTCCGCGGGCCCAGTTTTTGGGAGACCGTCAGGGAGGCCTTGCTTGGCACGCGCCGTCAGCTCGACTGCATCCAAGTGGAGGTCAGCTCGCGCTGTCCGGGCCGTTGCACCTACTGCCCCCGCACCATCCTGAAAGGCCAGTGGCAGGCCAGGGACATGGAAATGGGCACCTTCGGTCGACTCTGGCCGCTGATGCGCCGATCCGGCCGGGTGCACCTCCAGGGCTGGGGGGAGCCGCTGCTGAATCCGGATTTTTTCGAAATGGCGGCATTGGCCCGTAAAGCGGGCTGCCAGGTCTCCACCACCACCTGCGGCCTGCGCATGGACCCGGGTCTGGCGCTTCAAATCGTGGAGAGCGGCATCGACATCGTGGCCTTCTCGCTGGCCGGAACCGATGCGGCCTCCAACACCTCGCGGTTCGGCGTGGATTTCGACCGGGTCTGCAACGCCGTGTCCCTTCTTCAGAACGTTCGGCGGGAGCGAATGGGGGTGCATCTGGAAATCCATTTCGCCTACTTGATGCTGGCCTCCAACATCGACGCCGTGCGGGGGCTGCCGGCGCTGATGCAGCGGCTGGGCGTGCATGCGGCCGTGGTTTCAACGCTGGATTACATCCCCGAGCCCGGCTTGAAGACTGAGGCGCTTCAGCCCCATGAAGCCGAAAAACTCGCCGCCGCCGCGGCCGTCCTCGGTGAAGCCGCGGCCGCGGCTCGCGGCCTGCGACTGGGATTCCACTACGAGCTTCCAAACCCCGGCGCAACAGGCACCACCTGCCGCGAAAACATCCAGCGCTCCTTGTTCATCTCGGCCGACGGCGCCGTGTCGCCGTGCGTTTACGTCAACGTGCCGGCGGATGTCGCCGACCCCCGGCGGCGCATCTTCGGCAACGTGCGCACGCAGGACCCTCATGCCATCTGGGAAAGCGAGACGTTTCGCCGCTTCCGCGAGAGGCTCGCCGGCGGCGATCCGGATCTTTCCTGCAAAACCTGCCCGAAGCGTTTCATGAAGTAAACGTTGACAAATGAATATAAGTCGGTTACCGTTGACTATATAGGCTCGCTGCAGTCCCTTCTTCACAACCCAGCAAATTCACGAAAGGAGGTTTCCATGAAGTTCAGCGACTTTTTCATTCCCAAGATTGCGCGGTCCGATCCCAAAGTTCGCGAGAAAGCGGTCCTGGAATGCAAGGACAAAGATCTCCTGAAGCGCGTGATTCAGCATGACAAGGACGAGCATATTCGGCAGGTGGCCAAACAGCGCCTCGATGCGTTGGGAGCGTAAAGACCCGGCTGCCTGAACGCGCTAGGCGTTCCTAACCCCGATGAAGGTCCCGGTGCGGATGGTAGACACTGTTTGAGCTGCCTCTCTTCGAGTGACATTGGACTTCAGCGCCTCCCTGAAATTGAACTTCACCATCGCCCGTATCTTCCGGATGCCTAACCTGGATTTAGAACGGTCCTGATCTGTCTGAAATCTCGGCCAGCATCCGCGCCGGACCCATCCCATGGCCCGAACACGCTCGAATCCCCTCCTCATCGTGATGTCGCCCAGAGCAACCCTCTGATCCGGCCATCCCCGAGCATCGGCTGTTGAATCATCGAAGCTGAAAAAGACCGGCTGGATATTCAAAGGCGGATCGCTCCGATGGCTTGCATTCTGCGGGATTTTTTGAATACATAAACCCGTCGGGAGCAGTCGGGAGGCGAAAGGGGCGCGTACTCAACCCGAAAAAGCCTGAAAGGAGTCGAGATTATGCATTATGATACCGCCCTGCGCGGCTACACGGCCAAGCGCATCGAGGAGATCGATTCGGCCGATATTCTGGTCGGGGTGCCCTGTTACAACAACGAGAGCACCATCGTGCACGTAGTCCAGATGATCACGCACGGCTTGGCCAAGCATTACGGAGGGCGGCGCAGCGTCATCTTCATCGCCGACGGCGGTTCCACCGACGACACCCGCGAGGCGGCCAAGGAGTTCCAGATCAAGCCCTGGCAGGAGAAGATCGTCTCCATCTACCGGGGGCCGGCGGGTAAGGGCACGGCCTTGAGGTCGGTCTTCGAAGCCGCCAACCGGCTCAGGGTTTCGGTTTGTGCGATGGTCGATTCGGATCTGCGCAGCATCACGGCCGACTGGGTCAAGTATTTGCTCGACCCGGTCCTGGAAAAGGGCTACCAGTTCGTGGCGCCGGTTTACATACGGCACAAGTACGACGGCACCATCACCAACAATATCGTCTACAATCTCACGCGCGCGCTGTATGGAAAGCGGATTCGGCAGCCCATCGGCGGCGACTTTGCCATCTCGCGCGATGTGGCCAAATTCTACTCCGAGCAGGACGTCTGGCTGACGGACGTGGCGCGCTTCGGCATCGACATCTGGATGACGACCAGCGCCATCACTCAGGGGTTCCGGATCTGCCAGTCGAATCTGGGAGTCAAAATCCACGATGTCAAGGACCCCGGACAGCACCTCGGGCCGATGTTCCGGCAGGTGCTCTCGGCCCTTTTCTCTTTAATGGAACGTTACGAGAGCCACTGGAGAGATATTACGGGCAGCGAGGCGCTGGAGACGTTCGGCTTCGAGGGCGTCCTGGAACCCGAGCCTGTGAAAGTGAATCTCGATTTGCTGATCGACCTGTTCAAAACGGGCTACCAGCAGCTGTCTCCGCTCTGGCGCGATATTTTCGACGAAGCCAGCTTCAAGCAGATCAGCCAAACCGCCTGCATGGATTCCAAGGACTTCCATCTTCCCACGGAGGCATGGGTGAAAATCCTCTACGAGCTGGCGGCCACGTATCGCCTCTGGACCGTCAACCGCAGCAAGCTGGTCGACATGATGACGCCGCTCTACTATGCCCGGGTGGCCTCCTTCGTGCGGCAGAGCTGGAGCATGTCCTCCCGGGAGGCGGAGGAGCTGGTCGAGGAGCAGGCGCTTCGATTCGAGGAGCAGAAGGATTATCTCATCAAAATCTGGAATGAAAAATCCGCGCAGGCCGCTAAGAGCGATCCAAGAGCCAAACTCGAATGCCCGGTTACCAGCTGATGCAGGCGGGTTGCATTTCTTGGATGTGAACATTGATTCGGCCTGCTTCTGAGTCATCGATGCGGAAGACGTTTCGAAGAGCCATCCACTTTTATGATAACTAACGTCACGTCGTCTTCTCTTGTCGCTCCTGCCTGGAACTTTTCCAAGGTGGCGAGAATGGCCTCCAGAATTTCATTTGCGCTCAAAGCCCAATTTTTCCGAATGGTATCGAGGATCGGCTGTTTGCCGAGCATTGCCCCGCTCGGGTCGGCCGTCTCCCAGAGTCCATCCGTGCCGAGCAAAATGACCTGGCCGTCTGAGATCCCCGCCCTGCGGTTGCAGGTGAAGGGGCATTTCTCATCCACCCCCAGCGCCATGCCGGAGCCGCCCAGCTCCTCGAACGAGTCCTCAGCGGGGTCGTAGAGAAGGGCGGGATCATGTCCGGCCCGCACCCATTCGAGGTCCGTCTTGGACGGGTCCATCACCAGGAAAAACAGAGTGATGAACTCTCCGGAATGCCCGACATCGACTGAAATCTGGCGGTTGACGTCGGTGATGATCTGATCCGCGCCGCCCGGATGGGAAGCCCGCTGCCTTAAGGCGGATCGAACCGTTGCCATCAGCAAAGCCGCGGAAATGCCGTGTCCCGATACATCTCCGACGGCCACTCCCCATTTTCGGCCATCGCTGCCGGCCATGGAAATGAAGTCGTAATAATCCCCGCCGGTTTCGTCACAGTAGATGCTCTTGCCGGCCACTTCGAATCCTTCAATTTTCAAGGCCTGTCTTGGGAAAAGACTCTGCTGGATCTCTTTGGCCAAATATAGCGACTGCTTGATCCGGTCGCGCTCCATGAGGCCCTCGGTCATCTCGTTGATCACATCGCCCGCATACCCGATTTCGTCATTGGAGGTCACCCGCACCTTGGTCTCGAAGAGGCCGTTCTTGACCTTGCGCAGCACATTCGTAATCTCCGCCAGCGGTCGAGTCAGATTGCTGCTCACCAGAAAAGTCACCCACAGGCCGACTCCCATGAACACAAAGATCTGGCTGGAAATGACGGCCGTGATCCGCTGCAAGGGTAAATGAGAGAGCTCATCGGCCGGAAATGCCCAGGCTACCTGCTGCAGGATGGCAATCAGCGGAATGATATTGCAGGCCAGCAACAGAGCAAAGAGCCGGGTCCGGATGCGGATGCGCAGGGTGCGGGGGGTCGTCGAGAGCCCGCCGTTTGGGAAAAAATAGGGGGCCACCCTTCGCTGAAGGACAAATTCGAGCACAAAAAAGGCTACGGTCACCGTGATCAACCCGGTAAAAAAGCTTCGGTAGAAAACCCCTTGGATCACCTCCCGGCCAGCTCCCTGAGCCCAAAACGCTCCGCAGTAGACCAGCGCTGCAGCCAGCCAGATGCAGAAAGACAGGCCGATGAGAAAAAACGGCTCGTTGAGCAGCTTCCGGCGGGCTTCGTGAATAAGGTCCTCCGAAAAGGGTTCTTTTTGAAAACTTCTTTTCAGGTAATCGCGAATCGGCCGCTCATAAATCAGAATCAGGATAAATGGAACGATGAACGAAGCCGGCATGAAAAACCGGTCGATGCGGTGGGTCAGCCGCAGGATTTCGGAAGGAAGCATATCGGCCGACTGCTGGGTCAAAAAAACGACGACCCCAACCCCAATCACGTTGGAGATGAGGGATGAAACAAGCATGGAATTCTTAACCCGATAATAGGCAAACCTGGACATTCGGACCTCCTAAGAGGAAGCCTCTCCAAAGACAACCGAGGGAATCTATTCAGGAGTGGAGAGCTACTTGGACTTGGATCGCGAAAGCTCCCGGCAGGCCTGGGCGATGTGCTCGGGACCGAAGCCGTGCTTGTTGAAGAGGTAGTCCTGGTCGGCCACCTCGCCAAATTGGTCCGGGATGCCCAGGCGTTTGACCTTCACCGGGTGGTTTTCGCCCAGCACCTCGCAGACCGCGCTTCCCAACCCGCCGACGATGTTCTGGTTTTCCACCGTTACCACCGCGCTGGTTTTCCGGGCGGAATCGATGAGCGTTTTCGTGTCGAACGGTTTGACCGAAGGGTAATGCAGCAGGTCGACCGTGATGTTCTCTTTCTCAAGCTGTCGGGCGACGTCCAGGGCAAAACGGGTCATGAATCCGGTGGCGACCAGGGTTATGTCCTGGCCGGCGTGCAGGCGTTTGGCCTGGTGCGGGTCGAAGGAGGCCCCCTCTTCGAAGAGCTTGGGCATCTTCAGCCGCACAAGCTGCATGTAGGTGGGCTGCTTGCTTTCGGCCATGTGGAACATGACCGCGCGCAGCTCATTTGCATCCGCCGGGCTGTAGACGTGCATGTTGGGCATGGCGCGCATGATGGCGAGATCCTGGAAGCACATGTGGGTACCGCCGTTGGGACCCTGCGTGATGCCCGGAGAGTTGCCCACGATCTTCACGTTGTTGTTGGCGTAGGCGACGCTGATGGTGATCTGATCGTAGCAGCGACGGCTGGCAAAGGCGCTGAAGGTGGCGCAGAAGGGGATCTTGCCTTCCCTGGCCAAGCCGGCCCCCACGCCGATCATGTTCGCCTCCTGCACCCCGCAGTTGATGAAATTGCGCGGGTGGCTCTTGGAGACAACCGGGATGGAGGCGTCGGCCTTACCCAGATCGGCTTCCAGGCAGAATACGTCGGGATTGCGATCGATCAGATCTTTCAGGGTCTGCGCATACACGACACGCATTTCCATCTCATGGTAGTTTTCCATTTTTCGCTTTTCCTCAATTTACATCTATTAAGAATTTTCAGCCCCCTGCAGGGCCTGAAAATTCTTAATAGGGGAGATCGAATTTGCACTCCAGCCCGCACATCAGGCGCTGGTAGGTGGTCTCGTCCGGGATCTTGACGTTGTGGCAGTCCACGAGGCCCTCGGTCTCGCGGTTGCCCTTGCCTTTGATCGTGTGGGCGATGATCATGGCCGGCCGGCCGGTGACCCCATCGGCCTTTTGGAGCGTGTCGTAGACGGCGTCCCAGTCGTGCCCGTTCATTTCGAAGGTCTCCCAGCCGAAGGCCCGCCATTTGTCCACCAGCGGTTCAAGGTTGATGATCTCCTCGGTGCGGCCGTCGATCTGCATCTTGTTGTAGTCGCAGATGGCGATCAGGTTGTCCAGTTGGTTGTGAGCTGCGAACAGGGCCGCTTCCCAGATCTGCCCCTCGTCGCTCTCTCCGTCGCCGATGATGCAGAACACCCGGTGCTTCCGGCTGTCGTGTTTGGCAGCCAGCGCCATGCCGCAGGCGCAGGAAAGCCCCTGACCGAGCGATCCGGCGGTAATCTCGACACCGGGGGTCAGGATCTGGTCCATGTGGCTGGGCAGCCGGGTGCCGTTTTTGTTGATGGTGGTGAGCCAGTCCTTCGGGAAAAACCCCTTGTAGGCCAGCGCCGTGTAAACCACCGGACCGGCGTGGCCCTTGGAAAGCACCAGCCGATCGCGCTGCGGCCAGTTAGGGTCCTGCGGTTTGATCTTCATGATGCGATAATAAAGGGTGATGACGATCTCCACCAGGCTCATCACGCCGCCGATATGCCCCACCCCCGAACGGCAGATGGCATCCGTGACCACATAGCGGAATTCGGCCGCCAACGAGTCCAGCTGCTCGCGAGTCATTGGGTTCTGGTCCAAACGCGTCCTCCTTCGGAGCCGGAAGGCGGGGCTCAGAGAATTTGAATCGTCTGATAAGGTTTTTCTGACTATCAGAAAGCGGAAGCCATTTCAACTGCGGGAGGACCCATTGCAGGATAAGGAGGCAGGCGGATTCAAAGGCCGCCTTGACAGACTCCAAGCCCTCATGCCAAAAGGAACCGCTGTCGGGACAGGTGCCCCGAACGCTTTATTTGGAAAAACTCGAACGGACATGCAATCAAACCCAGCCGCCGAACCACCCGCTGCCGAAAAGCCCGACCGGGTCTATAACACGCTCAAAACTCTGCGACGGTCGTTCATCCGCGTCGGGGTGAGCGTGCTGGTGTGCTCGATGGCCGGGTACTACCTGGCCGAGCCGATCCTCCGGCACCTTCAACAGGTGACGGGAGTGCAACTGGCGGCCTACGGCGTTCCGGAGACGCTTTTCACCTTCTTGAACATCGCGCTCGCCGTCGGCGTCTTGGCGAGCATGCCCTATCTGCTCTACGCCCTTCTTTCCGCAATTCAACCCCTATTTCCGTCTTTTACGCGCCGGATGGTGCGCGGCTTCTGGCTGGCTTCCGTCGTCCTGTTCTACGCCGGCGTTCTTTTCTGCCTGAACATCTCGCTGCCCTATGGAGTTCAGTTTCTGCTGGAGTTCGAGGGCCCCCACCTGGAAGCCATCATCTCCGTACGAAAATTTGCGGCATTCTGCCTGTTGTTTCTCTTCGGTTTCGGAATCATCTTTGAAATGCCATTGGCCATGATCCTGCTGGGGCGGCTCGGCGTTCTGACGCATAAGGGCCTGGCAAAGAATCGACGCTACGCCATTCTCGCCCTCACGATCATCTCCGCCATCCTGACGCCGACCCCGGATGCCTTCAACCTCGCCATGATGGCGGTCCCGCTCTATCTGTTGTTCGAAATCGGCCTGATCGGCATGCGCCTGGGCAAGAGGGCTCAGGACGCGCACTGAGCGGCGTGCATCCCCGCCTCTATTTGAGGATCCCGTAATCCCGCGCGGCGGTTTCGTCGTAGCGCGCCTTGCGGCCTTCGCAGCGCTCGCGCGGGCAGAGGCGGCAGCTGAAGAACGTGGATGCGGAGGGGAAGAAAATGCCGGATACGGATTTGGCGGGGAGCATCAGGAGGCTTTCGGTGAGCTGTACGCCGATGGCGGCGGGCGCCTCTCCCAGAAGGGCAAACAGCGGCCGCTGCGCTTCGATGGGCCAGTCCTCCAGCGAGCCCGGGCTCATCCACGAAAGCGTGTCCACCGCGAACTGCCGGCAGAGCCTTCGGATCAGCTGCGAGCGCGCTTCGGCCAGGATGAGATTGCCGATTTGGTCAAGGTAGTACTGGGTCAGCATGTCCTTCGACTGGCGTGCGGTTTCCTCGAGCCGGCTGCCGAGCGTCACCACCGCTGGAAAGACCCGGCCGACATCCTCCAGGTTCCTGCGCAAAACGCGGCTCTTAAAGCACAAGCCTTCGATTACCACCTGGTGGTCGCCCTTTTTTTCGATATAGGCCGCGGTGAAAACGGCCCGGGCTTCGGCCAATGAAAGCGCCTGTTCAATCAGTTCGGCGAGCGCTTGCAGATCCTTCGCCTTGAGCCTGGTCTGAACCGCAACGGGATCGAGGTCAAGCGGGATGGCGTCAATAATTTCCACGGCGCGGTACTCCTTGCATAGGAACTAAACAAAATGGATGAATTTTTACGGGCTCATGAATATTCGTCCATACCGCCAGGCCGCACAAGGCGAAGGAAGCCCCCCGGCCGTTGCGGAACGCACGGCCCGGCGGAGCCGGTCCGCCCGGATTCCTCGCGCCGGCAGCTTGACGCCGGTTCGCAAGGGTGGCATGCTGTTCCCGGATTCCATGCGCCGTTTTTCTTCCCTCGACGGCCGTCGAACCAACGGCCGCGGCCAACCCAGTCGGAGGACGGGCATGAACAAAATCGTCGATCTGCAGGCGTTCCGCGAAAAGGCGCTTGAGCAGAGGAGTTTCACGCCTTGGCAGAAACGCTTCGGCGAATCCTACGGCACGCATACGCGCTTGTCGGACCTTTCCGACAAGATTCTCTTCAGCTTGGCCCAACCGGGAGAGAACAGCTCTACGGCGTTTTACGAGGTCATCATGGGTGCGCTCGATCTCGGCCCGGCCGCCAAATTCTACTACCTCGCCAATGACGAACAGATGCGCGTGGTCGACATCCATCTGTTCCTGGCCGATCATGTCCGGTTCGAAATGATGCGGCGCCTGGGCTGGCTGACCCGCCTGCCCTGCCAGGACACCAGCCTCATCGAGATGATTCAGCGGTTTGAAGCCATGAAGCAGCACTCCAAGCTTCACCCCCCGGAGCTGGCCGACTCCCATCCGGATTACGGGGCCTACCGCCAGCTGACGCGCGGCGACCAGGAGGTATTCATCCGGCGGATGTTGCGCGACGCCATCGAGGCCTTCACGAAGCAGTTGGGGGAATGAATTTTGCCGCGGCACGGCCGGGGCAAAATTCATTGCTCTTCCAGTCTGGCCTTGATCATATCGATGACCTCGGCCGGGGACTGGTTGCGCAGGATCTCCTGAAACTGTGCCCGGTAAATCAGTACGGCGCTGATCCCCAGCGCACTCAGGTCATAAATTTTCCAGCCGCCCCCCCGGTCGTGCAGGCGAATCTCAATCGGAAATTCCCGGTTTCGCCAGGCCACCTTGGCCCGCACCCGAGCCTTTCCCGGAGCAATGATCGCCTGTTCCCGCAGGGCCACGGTTTCATCCGTGTAATATTGCTGCAGGCGGGACAGATAGAAATCGGCCAGGAACCGTGAAAAGACGTGAACGAAGGTCTGCCTCTGAGTCGGAGAAAATAATGTCCACTTGTCGGCCAGCACCCGCCGGGAAAACTCCATGAAGTCGAAGTCCCGGTAAAGGACATCGCGCAGCTTCTCCTTCTGAAGCGGCTTGCGGTCGGTCGATTGGTAGTACGGATCCGCCAGGATGCGGCGGGCATCCTCGATGCTCTGCATCAACGCATCACCCGGGCGGGCAGCTGTTGCGGTGGACGCTGCGGTCAGCAACAGCAGGACGCCCAAGAGCAGGCATCCGCCTCTATTTGCGGGGATTGCTATCGGCAAAGCCTGATTTCTAAGGGCTTGGCGCAATATTCCTATTGACATTCGCATATGATCTCTATATTGCGCTATTGGCTGAAATCGGGATGATGGTTAAGTCATCCTTCGAAACGGTTCATGCATGCACTAATCATCTTAGCAAGGAGGTCAGAATGACGAAAGCAGATTTGATCGAGGCCATGGCCAAGGATGCCGGCATCACCAAAGTCGCCGCAGGCGCCGCTTTGGATTCGTTTGTCGACGGAATCGTCAAAACCCTTAAAAAGAAAGACGGCAAGATCACTCTGGTCGGCTTCGGCACGTTCTCCAAGGGGCGCCGCAAGGCCCGCAAGGGAAGAAACCCGCAGACCGGTGCCGAAATCAAGATCAAGGCCAGCACGGTCGTCAAGTTCAAAGCCGGAAAAAAACTGAAGGCTGCCGTCTGATCCCTCCTTAGATTATTAGATCATTCAGACATTAAGGGCGGTTTGCCGTTTCGGCAACCGCCCTTGTCCTTTATACAAAGTCGACGAAGCAGATGACTTTGTACGAGTCCATCTTTCTTAAAGAAATCCATCACATCCTGCCGTCGGGGAGCGCCAGCGGCCTTACGCGGCTGTGATGGCTTTGCGGATGCGCTCCATGGCCTTCTGCACGTTTTCATGGTCATTGAAGGCGCTGATGCGGACGTAGCCGGCGCCGCACCGACCGAAGCCGACCCCGGGGGTGCAGACCACGTTGGCCTTCTCCAGCAAGATATCGAAGAACTTCCACGAGTCCATCTTCCCGTCCACCCAGATGTAGGGGGAATTGTCCCCGCCGATGCACTCAAAACCCAGGTCCGTCATCTCCCTGCGGATCAGGGCGGCATTGCGCAGGTAATCGTCGATGAGCTGCCGGCACTGGGTGCGGCCTTCCTGGCTGTAAACCGCCTCGGCCGCACGCTGCACCGGGTAGGACACGCCGTTGAACTTGGTGGTGTGGCGCCGGTTCCAGAGGGGGTGGACCGGCCGCGGTTCATTGGCCGCGGTGTAGGCGATGCAGGATTTCGGTACGACCGTGTAGGCGCAGCGTGTGCCGGTGAATCCGGCGGTCTTGGAGAAGCTGCGGAATTCGATCGCCACGTCCCGAGCGCCTTCGATCTCAAAAATAGAATGCGGCAGGCGGTCGTCGCGGATGAAGGTTTCGTAGGCCGCATCGTAGAGCAGGATGGCCTTGTTGTCCCGGGCGTAATCCACCCACTTCTTGAGCTGGGCCTTGGTGATAGTCCCGCCGGTGGGGTTGTTGGGGAAGCACAAGTAAACAAGATCGGCCTTTTCCGCCGGAATGGTGGGAATGAAGCCCGTCTGCCGGGTGCAGTCCATGTAGATCACACCCTGGTAGCGGCCGTCCACGAAACTGCCGGTGCGTCCCGCCATGACGTTGGTGTCGAGGTAGACCGGATAGACCGGATCGGGAATCGCCACTTTAATGTCGGTGGCGAAAATCTCCTGAAGGTTGCCGTTGTCGCACTTGGCGCCGTCGCTGATAAAGATTTCATCGGCGGAGACCTCGGCGCCGCGGGCCTGGAAATCCTCCCGGGCGATTTTCTCACGCAGAAAGTCATAGCCCTGCTCCGGACCGTAGCCGCGGAAGGTAGCCGCCTCCGCCATTTCATCGACGGCCTGGTGGAAGGCCTTGATGCAGGCCGGCGGCAGCGGCCGGGTGACGTCGCCGATGCCCAGTTTGATGACCTCTCGGCCCGGGTGGGCCTGCTGGAACGCCGCCACCCGTTTGGCGATGTCTGCAAAGAGGTAGGAAGCCTGTAGCTTCAGGTAGTTTTCGTTGATGCGAATCATGGTACTCTCCTTTGATCCGGCTTTCTTGTCTTGTAAACTCAAAAAGTTATTGCTTGACTTCGGCTATCATCCTTATTAGGAAAAATGGTTTATTTCAAGCACTATACGGACTCCTGTCCAATGAATCCCCTTTTTGAGGGATGGCTGCAACCTTAGCGATGAAGGGAGGGCTTCGATGAAAAGGCGAGACGTTTTGAAGGCAAGTCTGCTCCTGATGGCGGGATGGTGGGTCATTTCGACCATGCTGTTGCCGGCGCCGGCCGCGGCGCGCGATATCAAAGTCGGAATCGTAGACACTTACAGTGGTCCGGCGGCGGTTTTCGGCAACGATGCGCTCAACGGGTTCAAGCTGGCCGTCAATGAAATCAACAAGCAGGGAGTCCTCGGCGGCAAGATCGTTTTTACTACCCGCGA
>CAZNAX010000057.1:0-16459 GCA_964570965.1 uncultured Desulfatibacillum sp. | reverse complement strand
AGCGCATGATGTCGTGGATGGTGCGGCAGTGCTGCTCGGCGAACTGGGGGGACTTGGGATCGGTGAGGTTGAGCGGCACGATCAGGTCCGCCCGCCGGCGCAGAGCCTGGTAGGCCGGGCCCTTCACGACGAACCCGCCGTGGCGCAAGCCGGAGTTCAGGACCTCGGGCACACGGCCCCGGTAGACGCGACCGTTGTAGGCGTCGATCGTTATCTCGGTCCCCGGCGTAATCAAGGCGGTGGCCTGCCGGGTGTTCATGAGGGTTGGCACCATGTACTCGCGGGCGAGCGAGGCCATGTGGCTCACAATGCTGCCAAAGTCGGTGATGATGGCTTGGGCTTTGTTCATGGCCATGACGTACTGGGGCGAGGCGTGCACGGCGATGAGCACCCCGCCGTCCGGAAAACTTGCCAGATCGGCCTCCGTGCAAACGTGCACCGCCGGGCCGAACCCGATCCCCGGGCAGGCCACATCCGCATCGTCCAGCAGCAGCGTTGCGCCCTCCGGTATTTCGGGATATAGCGATTGGCTGTCCGATTCGCGTCCCTCGAGGCGCAGCGGTCGGGTCTGCAGTATGACGAATCGGTCCGCGTCGTCCAGAGCCCATTCCACGTCCTGGGGAATACCGAAATGCGCTTCGAGTTTGAGACCGGAGGCGGCGAGCCTGCACGCCTGGTCTTCGGACAGGCAGGCCTGCCTGCTCTGCGCCTCGGAAACCGCCTCCTCGACGACATAGCCACCGGCGCATCCCACCAGTTTGGCGGTCTTTTCCTGGATGCGCGATTTCAGCAACGCCGGCGGGTCGTCTTTGCTCAAGAAATAGCTGTCCGGCGGCACGATGCCGTCCACGGCGTAAGGGCCCAACCCCCACACCGCATTGATGAGCACGCGGTTGTCGACGGCGTTGACGGGGTTGCGCGTGTACATGACGCCGCTCGCCCGCGCCGGAATCATCTCCATGCAGGCCACGGCCATGGAAGCTTCGGTGAACGGAATGCCCATGTGCAGGCGGTAGGCGATGGCCCGCGGGGTGAAAAGGCTGGCCAGGATGTTTTTGTATTCCTCCAGGAGCTTCTCCCGCGGAACGTTCAGCACCGTGAGATACTGGCCGGCAAAGGAAAGCGTGCTGTCCTCGCCGATGGCGCTGCTGCGCATCGAAATCTTAAGGGGCTTGCGGGAATCCGACGTCTCGGCATCCAGCTCGTCGTAGTTGTCTATAATCATCCGGCCCAGATCCTCCGGCACCTCGGACTCGGCCATGAGCATCTGGATCTGCTCGCTCACCTGCAGGATGGTTTCGGTCTCGATGATGTCGGCCTTGGCCTTCAAGCGCTGCACGACCTCCACCAGCCGGTTGGCGGCCATGAAGTGGTCGAAGGCGGCCGTGGTGATGGCAAAGCCCCGGGGAACCGCGAGATGGACATGGTTGCGCACCTCGGCCACGTTGGCGTTCTTTTCACCGACGGCATCCGCCAGGTCGCGGGTGATGATCTGCGGGTATTTGAGGATGAAGTCCTTGCAGGAGGTGCGTCCGCCGGGGGCGCCCTCGCCCTTGATGGCATGCTGGATGTCTTCCAGGACCTTTTTCAGCGAAGGATAGGGCCGGCCGGACATCTGCTCGATGCAGTGGATCATCCGGCTGCAATGGAAGAAAGCCCGCATGGTTTGGGCTTCGATGTACGGCAGACCGAAGGCCGATTGGCCGTGCAGCTTTTGTTCGATGTCGGAGATGATCTTGAGCAGTTCGGAGTTGGATTCCAGGAGCAGCCTGAAGTTGTCGTACTTGACCGTGAATCCGGCCATCAGCTCCTGGCGCGACGAACTTTTGCGCGACCTAAAGATGTTGAAAATCGGCAGATCGCTTAATCTCATGCCGCTCATCCGCGCTGATCGATGATGTCCGAGATGCGTCGGACGACGCCTGCCTGCTCCCCAATTTGTCACCATACTAAACGCGGCGATTAAATGCGAGCGTTTTCCGCTGACTTGTAAATGCGGAACCATGGACTTATTTTCTCGGAAATTTGCTTTTCACCCTTTAAAAGGAGGAAGGTTTATGCCGAACCCCAAATTGCACATCGAATCCATGGTGCTACATTCCGGGCACACCCCCGATTCGCAAACCCTCTCCCGCGCGGTGCCAATCTACCAGACATCGAGCTACGTCTTCAAAGATACTCAGCACGCAGCCGACCTCTTCGCCCTGCGCGATACGAGCGGATTCATCTACACCCGCATCGGCAACCCTACGACCGACGTGTTGGAGCGCCGCCTGGCGGCGATCCATGGGGGCACGGCCGCCATATGCACCGCCTCGGGCATGTCGGCGATCTTCTATACGGTGGCCGCCATCACCGGCGCGGGCCAGAACATCGTCTCCGGCTCGAATCTCTACGGCGGAACCCATGTGCTTTTCGAGAACACCCTGAAGCGCTTCGGCATCGAGGTCCGCTTCGTCGACTCTTCCAAGCCGGCCAAGGTCGAGGCCGCCATCGACGCCAATACCCGCATGGTCTTCACGGAGAGCATCGGCAACCCCAAATGCAACGTGGACGACATGCAGGTGCTGGCCGATGTCGCCCACCGCCACCAGGTGCCCTTCGTCGTCGACAACACCGTCTCGCCGCCGCCCATCTTCAACCCGTTCGACCACGGCTGCGATATGGCGGTCTATTCGCTTACCAAGATCATCGGCGGCCACGGCAACAGCATCGGCGGCGCCGTGGTGGAGGCCGGCGGCTTCGACTGGGCCAAGGCCGGCAAGTTCCCGGAGATCACCGCCCCGGATCCGAGCTACCACGGCCTCAACTTCTGGGAGGCGCTGTGCTCGCTCGAGGGCACGCCCTGCACGGCCTTCTGCGTCAAGCTGCGCACCGGCCTGATGCGCGACATCGGGGCGGCACTGGGGCCCATGAACAGCTTTCTGATCCTGCAAGGACTGGAAACCCTCCCGCTGCGGGCCAAAGCCCACTGCGAAAACGCACAGAGGGTCGCCGCCTTTCTGGAAAAACACCCGTTCGTGCAGTGGGTGAACTTTGCCGGCTTGAAGAGCCATCCGGATTATACCCGCTCGCAGAAGTACTTCCCCATGGGCCCCAGCGCGGTATTCGGCTTCGGGCTCAAGGGCGGACTTGAGGCCGGCAGAAAGTTCATCGAGTCCGTCAAGCTCTGCTCGCACTTGGCCAATATCCTGGACGCCCGCACGCTGGTCATTCACCCGGCCACCACGACCCACTCCCAGCTTCCGCCCGCCGATCAGCTCGAAGCGGGAGTGGAGCCTGAGATGGTGCGGATCTCGGTCGGCATCGAGCACGCCGACGACATCATCGCCGACTTGGATCAAGCCCTGAAGGTCGCCCACCATTAATTTCTGTTTTAATCTTAGGCCTTGCTGCAGGCGAGCGCTTCCGAAGCCCAGGGGAAGCCCTCGCCGTGTTAGTGCCATGGGAGAGGGGTTCGGATCGAACGGTCTGGCAGGAGTGCGAACGGCTACTTGAGAATTTGACTGAGAAACAATTTCGTGCGGTCATGCGTGGGGCGGGTGAAGAAATGCTCAGGGGTGCCGATCTCGACGATCCCCCCCCCGTCCATAAAAACCACGCGATCGGCCACTTCACGGGCGAAGCCCATCTCGTGGGTGACGACCACCATGGTCATGCCCTCCCGGGCCAGGTTTTTCATGACATCCAGAACCTCGCCGATCATTTCCGGGTCCAGGGCCGAGGTGGGCTCGTCGAAGAGCATGACCTTGGGGTCCATGGCCAGGGCGCGGGCGATGGCCACCCGCTGCTGCTGCCCGCCGGAGAGCTGATCGGGATAGGCGCGAGCCTTCTCCTGAATACCGACCTTCTTCAGCAACGTTTCAGCTTTTTGGCGGGCCTCGCTTCCGGAACGTTTGCGGACCACACGCTGGGCCAGGGTGATGTTGTCTAAAACCGTCTTGTGGGGGAAGAGGTTAAACGATTGGAATACCATGCCGACTTCGGCCCGCACCTTGTTGATGTCGGTCCTGGCGTCGAGGACGTCGACCCCTTCGATAAAAATGTGCCCCGCATCCGCCGTCTCGAGCCGGTTCAGGCAGCGCAGCAGCGTGCTCTTTCCGGATCCGGACGGGCCGATCACCACCACTACTTCGCCCGCGGCAATCTCCACCGAAACGTCCACGAGCGCCTTCACCTCCTGGGGCAGCCAGAACGTCTTGTAAAGGTTGCGCACATCGATCATCAGGCGATCATTCTCCTCTCCAGATATTTGACGCACATGGACAGCGTGAAGGTCAGAACCAGATAGAGCAGGGCGCACACAAACCACAGCTCGAAGGCCTGAAGGCTGGTAGTGACCACTTCGCGGGTGGCCTTGGTGAGTTCGCGGATGGCAATGATGCCGAGCAGCGAAGAGTCCTTGATGAGGCTGATGAACTCTCCGGCCAGCGGCGGCAGAATGCGGCGGATGGCCTGGGGCAGAATGACGTGGACCATGGCCTGCGCGTAGCTCATGCCCAGGGAGCGCGCGGCCTCGTTCTGGCCGCGGTGGATGGACTGGATGCCGGCCCGCACGATCTCCGCTACATACGCACCGGCGAACGTCGCCATGGAGGCGACCCCGTACCATAGAGGGGGGGGGATCTGGGCGATGCCGACCTGGGCCAGAATGGAGTTGATGAGGGTCCCCAGGACGAAATACCAGATGAAGATCTGCACCAGCAGCGGCGAGCCGCGGATGATCTCCACGTAGGTGACGGCCGTCCAACGAAAAAAGGGATTGGCCGACACCCGGGCGATCCCGGCGAACAGGCCGATGAATACCCCGAACACCGTGGCGATGATGCTGACCTTGATCGTCAGCCACAGCCCCTGCATCAGCAGGCCGACCTTCCATTGCTCTCGAACCCCGAGGACGTCGCCGACCGCAATGAGGTCGCCCTTCGCCACCCGGAGGTCGTGTGCGGGCACTTCGATGATTTTCTCGCCGTCGGCGCCCCGGATGAGGATTCGTCGGTTTTCCCCCTCGGCGGCGAGGGCTTCGATCTCGCCCTCTATATCTGCGCGGATCTCTTCCTTTTCCTTGTAGAAAAAGTACTGCGGGATGCGGTTCCAGCGCCAGACGTAGTCCACTTGGAGAGTGGCGATGTAGAGCGCTGTCGCCAGGCCGAACCCCAGTGCAAAAAATGCGGCAGCACCCGTATAGTAGGATCGGCTGCGTGCTTTCCGGCGTGAAAAAGGCCGCTGCGTGGTCATCGTCTCCATTACCCCCGAGCCGCTGCAGGCCGGGCTCGGGGTCCTTGGCCGGTGGGGTCAAGGCGACGGAAGCGTTGAATAAAGCCGCTTCCGGCCTTCCAGAGGTCCTATTTTTTGATATCCTTGATCCAATCCGAGGACTTGATCCATTTCTGGTAGATGCGGTCGTAGCGGCCGTCGTTCTTGACCTGAGCCAGGAAATTGTTGAGCCAGTTCAAGAAATCAGGATCGCCTTTGCGAACGGCCCAAGCCAACGGTTCATACGTGAAGGGCTTGTCCAGGAACACCAGCTGGCCGGTTCCGCCCTGCTGCGCCATGAAGACCACACAAAAGGGCAAATCGTAAACAAAGGCATCGGCCTTGCCCGCGACCACTTCCATGGCGGCGGTCACCTCCTCCTCGAAGGATTTGTACTGGGCTTTGGGGATCAGGCGTTTGACCGATTGCTCGCCGGTCGTGCCGAGCTTCGAAGTGACGATATATTTGGCGTCGTTGAGATCCTTGTAGGATTTGATCTTGCCTTCGTGCTTTTTGTTGATGATGACGGTCTGGCCGACCACAATGTAAGGATCGGCGAAATTGATCTTGAGGTTCCGCTCCTGCGTGACGGTCATGCCGCTCATGATGATGTCGAACTTTTTAGTGAGCAACGCCGGGATGATCCCGTCCCAGGCGGTATTGACCGGAACGAATTTCACCCCCATCGCTTTGGCCATCTCTTTGGCCATGTCGACGTCGAATCCCACGAAGCCCCCGCTCTTATCGGTCATCTCGAAAGGCATGTATCCGGATTCGAAACCGACTTTCAGCTCCCCGGCTTTCAGGATGTCTTCAATCGTCGATTTCTTGGCAAGCTCGATGTCATCTGCAAAAGCCAGCCCGCTGGCCAGGAAGCCGAAGATCACCAATGCCGCGAAAATAATTCCTCGTTTCATAGAACCTCCTTGTCTTGGTAAATTGCGAATCCATCAGACGCAAGCGTTTTAGGGCTGCGAACGGTCAATAGGACTTCCCTTCGCGCAGAAGTTCTCGTAAAACCATCGGGGTCTTGCAGTCCGGGCAGTTCGGGATAGGCTCTTTGGGTATGTAGACGATTTCCGTACGCTGGCACTTGGGGCAGACAACCTCTACGGCTACGATGCTCTCCGGCATCCGGTGTCTCCTCGTGAACTTTTCTTTTAATCCAAAACGTTTGATACATGTCGAATTCAACGCTTTTGCGATGCTTGCAGCTTCAATGTTCGAATACGATGGCGCTTTTGGTACGACTCCATTTCACTAAAAACCACAATCTTCCGCCCTCGATAGCGTTCATATTCTCGAATAAATTCTTCGGGTCTATTGAACGGCCCGACAATAAATCCAGGACGTTTTGAGTCCGCGAAAAAATAGGTCTTGCCGTCGCGTTTGAAACTCACAAGCCAATGCCGTCGCAGCATATTCCCGTTGATGGTTATCGGATCGAATTCAATCATGAGATACTTTGGATCATTGTGCGGGCTGATCATTCGCATCGTTTCCACGGCAAAGCGTGACAGATCGACACACGTACCCGACTTGATGGCAAAGAATTCAAATGGGGTGTAGATTGCGGGCAGCCCCTGCTGGGTCACTTGGGTTTCAGAAAGGCGCATTGATCGGTGCACGTCATAAGAGAAATTGGAGGCGATCCACGCATGGATGTGTTCCGGGGTTTTCCAGGCTTGTAGAGCCTGCTCGTATGATCCCAAAGTATCTGGCGCTGCCGTTGAAACTTGTGAACATTCTGGCGCATCCGAGAAATCCTCAGCAGCCAGAAAATCATCGGAAAAACAAACCAGAAAAATAAATGTATACAAAAAGACCTTCTTCAAAATTCAATCCCTCATACATGCGCAAAGGGTCATCTTTATCAATATCACGATCCTATAAATATTAGGACATGTCGGATGGGTATTCAGAGTATCCAACTTTTCAAAATTTTTTTAGATAGTTGTCGTCTAACGCACGTTTCCTCTCCGCTACGAGGATATCTCTTCAATCACCAGTTCATCGTGAATGTTGATACAACCGATCACACTCTGAGCAGCCGGACAATGCACCAGATACCTAGAAAAAGCCTCCTTAGCCTCTTCTGCTTTTTCCGGAGCTATTTTCAGGTGACACTTCACGCGTATGTCCGTAATTTTCAGGACACCAGCTACATTCTCGATATCCCCCTCCACATCTGCCCAATAGCGCTCTTCCGGAGTCGGGATCTTCTTTCCGGCCAACACCGTGGCCAGTGTTCCCATCATTCAACCCGCAGTTGCCGCCACGATATGGTCGAGGGTGGCCGCGTGTTCCTTCTCCGGCTCGACTTTATAAAAGCGCTTGATACCTCCGTGGACTCCATAATAAACGGGCTCGTTGAAACCCTCGATCATGGCTCTGCGGGTGGGTCCTTTTTCCCGAACAATTTTGATCCGAGAGGTGTGAATTAGTTCTCCCATGACTGCCTCCTTTTTGGGTAGGATGGATTTCTCTTTTATATTGCAGGTGTGCCGCAAAGATAATCTTTTCAAGAAATTCAGCATCCGGATCGTTATCGTTCCTTTCTTTTATAAGAGGGCGGTTGGGTTACGACTCGTCAAGGGCGGCTGCGGCGGCAGGGCGGTTGGTTTAAAGGGGAGCAGTATTAGCGATAGGTCAGTCGGATCGCATGGAAAAAACCTCCTTCCTTAGACCGGCCTTCGGAATGCTATCGCACTCGCATGATCAGGAGGAGGTCAACGGCAGCAATCCCTATCTGTTTAGGGCTGCCGAACATTTTGCATCACGGCCTTCGTGAGAATCCAGGCCTGGCAGCTTGAAGTTGTCGAAGAGAGGGTATTCCCCGCGACCCTGGCATTCGGAGCAGGACAACTCTATGCCCTTTTCGATAACATAACCTTTTCCGTTGCAGGCAACACAAACCATTTTTATACCCCCTATCGATATTCCATGAAAGCGGCAGCCAACCGACTGGCCTTCGTTGGACCTTAAAGCAGCAGTTTACGTAAAAATCAAGTCCGTTGGTCTCAGGCCGCTTCTAATGTGCATTCAGCAAGTTTTATTCCAGGTCGAATAGAAACTATATCTTAATAAAAATCAGCTTGTTAAAGTGGAGGTGCATCATTTGCTGGACAACAGGTTGGGGCTGTTTTTGCGCAATAATAGGGTTCAAACTTCACACCGGCAAAGGGGCCTTTGGGCCTGAAGCGACTTGTATCGGCGGTATTTATTGAGTATCTTTGCACTGATGCCCTCACCTGCCCGGTTGAAATCAAAACCTCCGGGAACACCCATGATCATGAAGGAAACGAGCCCTGCCGAAGGCTTCCGCTGCTCACGCTTCGGCCTCGCAGGGGTGGAATCCATACTCATAAGGAGGAACCAGCATGAGCCAGAAAATTTTAATTGCATTTGACGACTCGGAAAACGCCATGCGAGCAGTTGAATATGTCGCCAAGCTCTTGAGCAAAGACTGCCGGATCACGCTGTTATCCATCGTTCAGGACACCGCATCCATCTGTGACATGCACAGCCCGGAATTGACCCCCTATTTCAAATCCCAACAGGATTCGTTCTGTGTGCTGGAGGAAAAGAAGAAGCAGATCTTGAGCGCCGCCCAATTGAAAGCCAAGGCGATTCTGGCGGCAAACGGCTTCAAGGATGATCAGATTCGCCTCAAATCCGAATCGAAGAAGAGAGGCATTGCGCGGGATATCGTAGCCGAAGCTCAGGCGGGCTACGATCTGGTCGTATTGGGCCGACGAGGATTGGCCGGGATTCGGGAATTCTTTATGGGCAGCGTTTCCCAGAAGGTTCTGAGTCTGGCTCAGGAGCTTCCGGTTCTGATCGTCAGCTGAAACTATAAAAATCATTGATCAACGGTTTTTCGTCTTCAGCATATGCTGAAAGATCACGGCAAGCAGAATCAACCAGACGATCAGCCATCCGATCGGGACGGCGGAGTGTGGTCGCAGCGCCTTCCCGAGATTGAGGCGGAAGGGCGAATCGCCGATCAAAACGGTCAGATCGGCAGAATTCATATTGGTCGTTGATGGCAGCTTCAGGCGGCGGCTGTAGGTACCGTCCAGGTGGTCGCTTGCCGGCTGCGTGAATTCGCCGGCCGTTGCCTCCCAGAGAATGAGATGCTGCCGGCCGGGCCCTAAGAGGTTGCCGAAGTCATCGGCCGGGCGCAAGGTGATCTCGACGAGATCGAAGCCCCTCTCCTCGGCGGGCAGCCGGATGACGCGGGCGTCGATTACGTCGGGTTTCACCGCGATGTGCCTTGCGAGGCGTTGATTGCGTTCGAAGGGGATCCCGCTTGCGGTTCTGCCGGAGGCGTTGAACTCGAAGGCATACGTGCCGGCCACCGTCGTCCCCGGATAATCGCCGGTGTAAGTCCCGTCTCCGGGTGCGGCATCCCCATGGGTGCCGTCATCATAGAGCCGTACGGTATCGAGAACGGTGCGGCCGCCGAACGGCTGCTTCCTGAACTCCGTCAGGTATATGATTTTACGCAACAGCGGCGAGAGCGTCTCGCCGTTGCGCGTTTCCGGCACCCGGCTGAGTTCCTCCAGGCTGACCCGGGATGCCCCCAGCCAGTTTCCAACCGACTCGGCCGGCCGTGCCACCCGGGCCCAGACCGCCGCCGGCAGGGCCGGCGGCCGGCCGTTCTGAGTGAGCTTGGCTGTCAGGGTGAGGGTGGCGCCGGTTCGAGCCGCCGGCATGACAACACCACCCTCCAGAGAAAGTGCCGAGTCGGTCACCACGCTCCATTGATAGGGTACCGCCGCTTTAGCCGTCTCCTTTGGTTTCAAGGCCAGTTCCAGCGACCAGGGCTGTCCCGAAACCCTGCCGGGCAGGCCCAAGAAGGCTGAATCGAATTTGACCAGCGTGAAGGTCTGCCCGTCGCGGAAACTGACGCCGGGAATAGTTTGCCGGAAATCGATTTCGACGCCGTCGGCAGCCCGGATGACGAGTTCGGGCCGCTGTTTCAGAGGACCTGCCCAACTCACATAGACGGCTACCTTGCGGTCGAGATCCGATACAAGGAATTCGTGGGTTTTCCGCTCGCCGGCAAGGATCAGCCCGGCCGGATCGGCGGCGGCTTCCAGCTGAAGAGCATCCACCAGGATGGATTTGTAGGCGGCCTGCAACGCCGTGGCCGGATTCCAGGCCAGCGGGTCGAATCCCGAGGTGGTGGTCACATCGTAATACCCTCCCTGGGTTTGGCCAGCCAGCTGATCGAGGATGTCGTTGGGGACCTCGCCGGGTTGGCCGAAACCGATCGCATAGGTCCGGACGGCGTTCGCCGTGAGGGTGTCGATCGCATGACTGATGTCGTCGAGGCCGGAGCTTATCGGACAATTATGAAACCCGTCGCTCAAAAGGACGAGGGCCTTGCGAGCTTCAGGTCCGAACATGCCGGCGGCGGTATCCAGCGCCGCCAGCAGAGGTGTATTGCCGGCGGCTGCCAACCCGGGAATGGTGGTTTCGATCGCGGCCGCGATCGTGTCCGGTTGCACGGGCGCCATGGGGGTGACGACCTCACCGACGCAACCCTGGTAGGGCTGGCGGGGGAACCGAGCGATCCCGAAGGCCGCCCGGCACGGGTTGAAGAACTGCAGCATGTCCAGGAACGGGACGGCCGCCTGCCGCGCTAGTGCCAGGCGCTGGCGCGCAACTTCCACTCCAGACACTCCCTCGTGGCTCCAGGTCATGCTGCCGGACGTATCGAATAGAAGGACGACGGCGGCGTTTGGCGGTTCGGCCGACGGCAGCGGGATCACGGGTACATTGCCCACCAGGCTGTAACTGGTGCCGAGTGCCGGGGTTTGATGGTGCGCCACGGTGTAAAGCGCCCTGAAAATCACCTCCGGGTGATGGACGGTGTTTTGATGCCGGGCGAATTTATTTCGGGTTTCCTGGCTGATGAAGGGTTCGAGCCAGTCAGGAATGGAAAGTGCGGCCGGCTGGGCGGGAATCACGATATCGTCCAGGTTAACGGCATCCGGTGCCAGATTCTTGGCCAGCACGCGTCCCTGGCAATCGCCGGAGGTGTCGCTGCCTCCGACGAAATCGCCGTTGTCGGCCGCATAAATGGTCGCATAAAGAACCCCCTGATCCACGGCAGCTCCGTTTGAGCGGCTGCCGGGTGCTTCGCTGGGATAGAACCCGGGTAAGGATATGCTGTCGTTGATGGGATGCCCGTTGAGGTTCGCGATGTAATTCACGGTTGAATCCCCGAACGAAGCGCACAGAGGGCCGTAACCGTTGTTGAGCTGGCGTGCCGAAGGGTAGCCCGAAGATCCGCTCAACCCCGGCCAATTGAGGCCGTGGTTGGGGGGTGCGATGGCGATGAACTCCGAAACCGGAATCGGCTCCCCCGCATCTTCAAGCTGTTTCAAGAATTTGCGGGTGCTGATGGTCCCCTTGCTGTAGGCGATGATGGCCAGCTTGAGGTCGGGGTTGTCGGGGTCTTTCAGCCGCTGCCTCGCTAAAATCAGGTCCACCGCCTCCTGGATCTGGGCCGCATCCTCGTCGATGGAGCGTTCATGGTCGGCCTCCGCATCGCCGAAGTGCAGATAGTAGGGCTCGATGTCCAAGCAGAGATTCTCGGGCAGATCCAAGGCACTCTTGAACGAGGTCAGACCGTCGATGCTGTCGTGGAAATTCTTCCGGTAGTTGGGATGCTGGGGGTCCGGGTTCGGATCATGGCCGTGGACGAAAAGAACCGGCATACGGCGGCTGGGAGGTGTCAGGGCGCTTTCCACCAGCGCGACGCCGTCGGCGGAAAAAACGGTAACTGCCCCCGCCCGGAAGGGAAGCGCCAGCCCGGCGATCAACATCACCAGCAACAACGGGACTCGCAGTGCACATGGACCCATGGCTTGCCTCCGCGAAACGATAGGGATGGAAGGCGGAACGCGCGGTTTTTTCACTCATAGCGGATTTTACCGGAATTTGCCATGGCTCCGCGGGCCGCTCCACCCTCCGTGCATCTCGAAAGCATGCGCGTCTTTCAGCCGTCGGCGTTGAACACCATTCGGCCTTCACGGGCAGACTGCGGCGGAGCATAACTTTCTAGTTGCGGTCAGGGTCCACGCAGATTTAAACCGACCGTCGCTGAGGCCGTTGACCTCGACTTGAACATGAGGCGGCAGCTTGGCGGGGAGCTTTTCCATCACACCCCATAGCTGTTCGCGCGAACAACCCCACACGTCGACGACCACCTTATCCTTTCCAATGGATCGGCTCTCGACCTTTACGGAAAACAACCCCCGCAAATCCGGGGAGTTCAAGGCCCGCAGGACCGTTAAGCTCAGCGCCGCCTCGCGTTGATCGCGTGCCTGCCGGAGCGCCAGCAGAAATCCGATCGGACCGAGCATGCATAGGAACCCTACCAACAGCTGACCCATATTCAACAGCAACGCATCCATTCCAAGCCTCCTCTCGCGGCATCAGAGCATCCGGGCCGACCCGCTCGAACCTGCCCGGGTCTTGCCGCCGGAATTCATTTCTACCAGGCGGGACCGAAGCATCTCGATCCCCGCCTGGTCGATTCGTTTATTGTCAACCACAAGTTCCTTGTTCCGGGGGATAAGGGTTCGAACCCGGCCTTCTACCAGACTGGAGCAGACAACCACGGACGCCTCGGCGATCATCTTCTCGAGGCTGGCCTTCTTTGCACTGCAACCGCTAATCACTTGCAGGTGCTTCAATCCCGCCCGCTGGATCGAAAGCTTCATGTTCTCTGATCCTGCCCTCGTGGTGCAGGCAACCCCGACCTTGGTGCCCTCGGGCAGCGCCGTCAGCCGCATCAGGGTGTCGAGGCTGGTATCTACCATGAGAGCGACCACTTCCATTCCGGACCCCTCCAGAAGGCCCTGAACCTCGCGGATGTGGTAAAAGGTGGTGATGATCAGAGCATAGCGCTTCAAGCTGCCCGGGTCCTTCTGGACGACCTTCTCGAAATCTTCAACCAGGATGGAATCCACCTGGATGGAGAGTTCCTGGGCGAGCTCAGAGCTGAAGAGATCGAGCTCTGGGCGGCTGCACTCAATAAATAGCGCGCTGACGCTGCCGACCGAATGGGTTCGCGGGGGTGAAGACTGGGTTCGGGCATAAAGCGTGAGAAACACTTCTTCAGGGCTGAAGCCCAGCTGCTCGGCTTTTTCGAGCGCGTCGTCCACCACTTCCAGTAGTCGGTTCATGCGTTCGACCTTCGTCTTGGACTTCATCGAAGTTGAGGATACGAAGGTTCCGCGCCCCGGTTCACAGGAAAGCAGCCCTTCGCGCTGCATGTCTGCAAAGACCTTCGCCACCGTGTTCCGATTGACCCGCAGGAAACCGGCCAGCTGTCGCACGGTCGGCAGCTGAGTCCCGGAGGGCAACTGCCCAGAATGAATCAGATAAATCAGCTGCGCCTTGAGTTGGGTGTGAACGGGGAGCTGGTTTTTACGGTTGAGTTTGAGGTCCATAAATTGTCCTATTGACATAGGACAATAGGACAATCGGGGGATGATGTCAAGAATTTTGCATGGGGATCGCGCTCAGGCTCTTTGGGCGCCAGCCAGGGCCTCGAGGCTTCGCGGGTATTGAAATTTTTCAACGCAAACTTAACATGGTCTATTGCAACCATGCGGCTCAGGCTTTGTTGCAGCATCAGTCGCGTAGCGGACGATAGGCTGCAACCAGCGTGACTCGCCACGTATAACCTTTCAGAGGATAAGGATGCTCCCCATGAATACGGCTTTAAAGGTTGTTCTTCTGATCCTGTTGGCCATCGGGTCCGTATTTCCGGCTGACGGCTTGATGGCAGCGGAAGCCCCGCGCATGGACAAAGATGAACTCAAGGTGAATCTCGACCATCCGGATGTGGCCGTTATCGACGTGCGCTCTTACACCGACTGGTTGTTGAGCGGGGACAAGATCAGGGGTGCTGTCAGGGAAAATTACCGGGACTTCGAGGGATGGTACGCGAAATACCCCAAAGACAAAACCATCGTCCTTTATTGCGCCTGAAAGAATGAAGGCTCGAGCGCAAGTCTTGCGCTCAAATTGATCGACAAGGGCTACCCCAACATTTTCGCGCTCAAGGGCGGTTGGGATGAATGGAAGAAAAGCGGGTATCCCACCGAGCCCAAATAGCGAGGCCTTATTCAAAAATATCCTGATCATTGGAAAAGGTGCCGCGGAGCACGGTCGATGAGTTCGTTGCTCGAACTCGGGCGGTGCTTTGCGCGTCCATCGGTTCGCATCGTTTGGGGGGTCGGTCTGCCAGTGCTTCTTCTCAGCGCTTGTACACCTGTCATATCCCCCCAACTCATGGGCCAGGTAGACCGAGATGTGGCCTTTAGCGCGCTGGTCAGTCGTCCGGACGAATTCAGGGGTAAGATCGTCTTGCTGGGCGGAACCATCGTGCAAACGGTGCCTAAGCCCAAAGAAACAGAGATCGAGGTTGTCCAGAAACAGATCAGCTCCTCCGGAGAACCCTCCCTGACGGACCAATCCGAAGGAAGATACCTGGTCGTCGTCGGCCGATTCCTGGATCCCGCGATTTACAAATCCGGCCGAGATATAACCGTGGCGGGCGAAGTACAGGGTTCCGAACTGCGACGCCTGGGCGAAATCGACTATCGATATCCCGTCATTTCCGCCCAGGAGCTCCATCTTTGGCGAAGGCCGCTTCCCCCGCCGGCCTATCCCTACCCCTTCCGCTACGGCTACCCCTACTACTGGCGAGGGTGGCAGTATCCGGGCTATCCTTACTGATTGCTGCAAACGGTCTCGCACAATTGAGCGGCTTTGATTTGTTGGGCCGATGTATTAGGTTTCATGCATGCAGGATCGTCGACGGAAATTCAACGGTGGGGTAATATGGCTCCGGTGTCGTTCGGGACATTTCGTTTGATCATAATCGCTCTGGCGGTGTTCGCCCAGATCTACCTGTTCTGGCGCATCCGGCAGGCCATCCGGTCCTCGCCCGGATCCGGGCGCCGGGCATCCCTGGCCGTTGCCCTCTGCGGTGCTCTCATCGGTGTTTTGTTCGCCGCCAACTGGCACATCATGTATCGACCGGTTCCATGGCCGGACCCCCCGACTTTGGCGCAGGCCGTGTTCTTCTACGCTCCGGCCATTTGGAGTTTCGGATCGATTTTCTCCGCTCTGCTGCTACTCATCACCCAGATCATCGGTGGGGTGGTCCGAGCCGCGGCTCGCACCTATCGGCGTTGGGTCGGCCCGGAGATGATTGCTCCCGCTAGCTCCGGCCGGCGATTTTTTCTCAAAGCCGGCGTGGGCGGGCTTGCCGCCGCACCCTTCCTGCTTTCCGGGTACGGCGCGGCCTACGCCGGCCGGAATTATGTGATCGAAGAGCTTGCCTTGCCATTCGGCTGCCGGGTTCGCGTGGCCCAGCTTACCGACATTCACGCCGGCATTTTCATGACCCGCGATCGGATGCGGCGCTACGTCGATCAGATCATCGCTCTGCAGCCCGAGCTGTTCGTCCTCACCGGAGACTATATCTCGAATTCAACGGTGTTTTTCCCGGGCTTTGCGGAGGAAATGGCGCGGGTTCGAACCCGCTACGGAACTTTTGCCACCCTGGGAAACCATGAGCATTGGTACGGAGAGATCGGATATTACCGTAGGCTTTTCGAGCAAAGCGGGATCCATTTGCTGCAAAACGAACATCGGCTGATTCCAACCACGGGGGGTGCTTTCGCAGTCGCAGGAATAGACGACTTGCGCTGGGGGCGGCCGGACCTGGAAAAGGCTCTCCAGGGCTTGGAGCCCGCCGTCCCGACGCTGCTGCTCTCCCACCGGCCCGAGATTTTTCCCGAGGCCGCCGGGCGTCACATCGCGCTGACCCTCGCCGGCCATTACCATGGCGGCCAGATCAAGCTGAGCCTGCCGGGAGGCGATTTCAGCTTGGCGCATCTCAGAACCCCCTACCCGGAGGGACTCTACCGGATAGGGTTCTCGCAGCTCTACGTCAGCCGCGGGATCGGCACCACGTTCACGCCGATACGGCTGAACGCGCCGCCCGAGGTGAATCTTTTTCACCTGACCTGATGCGTCGCATCTAAAAAACCATGGACAGCCGAAAGATCCCTCTGAATCCCTCGGGGCGGGTTTCAGCGGCGGTTTCATAATAGCTGTTCAGGTAAAGCGACAGCCGCTCGTAGGTGTACTTGAGACCGGGGCCGAT
>CAZNAX010000056.1:0-16461 GCA_964570965.1 uncultured Desulfatibacillum sp. | reverse complement strand
TGTTGATCCCCTACCCCCACGCGGCCGATGACCACCAGCACCGCAATGCCCGGCGTCTGGTGGACACCGGCGCCGCGGAGATGATCGATGAGCAGGAATTGAACGGAGAACTGCTCGCCGCGCGAATCGGTAGGTATGCGTCTCACCCGGAGGTTTTGGCGGATTTGGCCAGGCAAGCGGCGCGCCTGGGCAAACCCGACGCCGCCCGGCGAATCGTCGACGAGTGCTGTCGCCTGGTGGCCGCACGCACCCCGGGCCAACGGGGTAACGGGGTAACGGGGTAACGACACCATGTATCGCAAAAAATACCACATCCACTTCGTGGGGATCGGCGGCATCGGAATGAGCGGCATCGCCGAACTGCTGCTCAACCTCGGCTACACCGTTTCCGGCTCAGACCTCAAGGCGTCCGAAATCACTGAACGCCTGCAGTCGCTGGGCGGCGTCATCTACGAAGGACATGCGACCGAACAAATCGGGGGCGCGGACGTGGTGGTCACCTCCTCGGCCGTGAGGCCCGAAAACCCGGAGGTACAGGCCGCTCAGCACGCATCGATCCCGGTGATCCCGCGGGCCGAGATGCTGGCGGAGCTGATGCGGCTGAAATACAGTGTCGCGGTGGCCGGCGCGCACGGCAAGACGACCACCACCTCCATGGTGGCATCGGTGCTCGCCAGCGGCGGGTTGGACCCCACGGTGGTGGTCGGCGGCAAGCTGATCGGCGTTGGCACCAATGCCGTGTTGGGCCGCGGGGATTTTATCGTGGCTGAGGCGGATGAAAGCGACGGCTCGTTTTTACGTTACTCTCCGGCCATCGCGGTCGTCACCAACATCGATCGCGAGCACCTGGACTTTTATCCGGATCTGGCCGCCATCCAGCGGGTTTTTTTGGAGTTCATCGATCGAATCCCGTTTTACGGACTGGCAGTGCTCTGCCTGGACAACGAATCCATCCAGGACCTGATCCCTCAGATCAAGAAACGCTACACCACGTACGGGATGAACCCGCAAGCGGATTTTCAGATTCGCAACGTGGTGGTCGAGGGCCGCCGCGCCCGTTTCAGTGTCTTTCGGCGGCGGCGCAAGCTGGGTCGCTTTAAACTGAATCTGCCCGGCGTCCACAACATCTACAACGCCACGGCCAGCATCGTCGTGGCGACCGAACTCGACATCCCGGTCGCCCGCATCCAGAGCGCCTTGCAGAACTTGGCCGGCGTGCAACGGCGGCTGGAGGTCAAAGGCGAGGTGAAGGGGATCACCGTGGTGGACGACTACGGCCACCATCCCACGGAAATCAAGATGACCCTGCAGGCCGTGCGCGAGGGCTGGCCCGAACGCCGCATGGTCGTGGCGTTCCAGCCCCACCGCTACACCCGCACCCGCGCCCTGATAGATGAATTCTCTCGGGCGTTTTACCAATCGGATGTGTTGGTGGTGCTGCCGATCTATGCCGCCAGCGAAGAGCCGATTGAGGGGGTCACCGGCCAAGCGCTCGGCCGGCGGATTATTGCTCACGGTCACAAGCACGTCGTCATGGCCGATGGAATCGCCGACGCGACGGAGCAACTGAAAACCCTTCTGGCGCCGGGAGATCTGCTGCTGACCCTGGGGGCCGGCGACGTCTGGAAGGTGGGCGCCGAGCTGTTGAAGGAGCCCTGGGGGGCATCCGAGAACCCGGCCACAGGAGAATGTTGAGGATGTTCATGCAAACGCGCTCACACCATCGAAAGGCTCTGAGGATCGGATGAGACGAATCACCTCCCGAGCGCCCCGGCCGGCACGGACCGGCAACCGGCGGGCACCGCGCCAGAACGTCAGCCGACGCGCCGTGGCGAAACGCCACCGCTCCTGGTTGCGGCGGCTGGTGGCGGCCCTCTGGCTGAGCGTCGGCACGGTCGGGGTCCTTTTCGTGAGCGTGTTTTTCATCTTTGTGCACGACGTGTTCACCCAGAGCGATCATTTTAAAGCCCGTCAGGTTCTCGTCGAGGGCGGTCAGCGCCTGTCATCTCAGGTGATCATCGCTCAGGCCGGCGTGCGACCGGGCATCAATGTGCTCAGCGTCAATCTCGCGGCAGCCCGCAAACGGCTGTTGGCGCACCCCTGGATTGCCGAGGCGGAGATCCAGCGTGAAATTCCGGCGACGTTACGCATCCGCATCCGCGAGCAGGTGGGGGCGGCCGTCGTGGACGTCGGACGAAAGTTTTTGCTCAACCCCCAGGGGGAGCTCTTCAAGGAATGGGAGTCGTCGGACCCGGCCGACCTGCCGACAGTGACCGGGTTGGCCATCGCCGACCTGCGCGGGGTGGATCGTTCGACGGCGGTGGAGGGCCCATCCTTTTTCGACCGGGGCACGCCGGCGGCGACGCCGCCGCCTCCCGGCCGGGCGATGGATGCGGTGCTGCAGGTGCTCATGTTGGGGCGCGACCCGCACAGTATTCTTCCCACCCGCGAGCTGCAATCGATCCGGGTGGACCGCGAGTTGGGCCTTACGCTGGTGGCGCAGGCGGATAACCGCGCCATTCGGCTGGGGTACGACGACTACCCCGCTAAATATCATCTGCTTCGGGATCTTCTGGCCTTTTTCCGCACCCAGCCGGACGTCGCTGATTTCGAGCGGATCGATCTGACCGATATGAACCGGGTGATTATCAACCCCATCCGGGCTGAACTCTCGAAGAAAACCGGGCCGCAAGGAGGTTAATGCCATGCAGCGCAAGGAGGATATCGTCGTCGGGCTGGACATCGGCACCACGAAAATCTGTGCCGTCGTGGGTGAAGTTTCCGGCGGCGACGTCAACATCATCGGAATCGGAACCCATCCTTCGGTCGGCCTGCGCAAAGGAATGGTAGTCAATATCGAAGCCACGGTGGAATCCATCAAGAAAGCCGTGGAGGAGGCTGAAATGATGGCCGGCTGTGAGATCTCTTCGGTCTATACCGGCATCGCGGGCGGTCATATCACCGGGTTCAACAGCCGCGGCATCGTGGCGATCAAGGGACCCGAGATCACGGCTCAGGATGTGGAGCGGGTGATCGATGCCGCCCGCGCGGTGGCCATCCCCATGGACCGCGAGGTCATCCACGTCCTGCCTCAGGAATACATGGTCGACGGCCAACCCGGCATCCAAAACCCCGTCGGCATGTCCGGAGTGCGCCTGGAGGCCAAGATCCATATCGTCACCGGAGCGGTGGCTTCCGCCCACAACATCGTGAAGTGCGCCAACCGGTCGGGCCTGGACGTGTGCGATATCGTGCTGGAGTGTCTGGCCTCGGGTGAAGCCGTATTGACCGAAGAGGAAAAGCAGCTCGGCACGGCCCTGCTCGACCTGGGCGGCGGGACCACGGATCTGGCCGTGTTCTCGGGCAAAAACATCAAGCACACGTTCGTGCTCGCCCTCGGCGGAGACAACCTCACCAACGACATCGCCATCGGCCTGCGCTGCCCCCATCCCGAAGCCGAAAAAATCAAAAAGAAATTCGGACACGCCGTCGCCCGGAACATCCAGGCCGACGAGACGATTGAGGTCCCGGGGGTCAGCGGCCGCGAGCCGCGCAAGCTCCCGCGTCAGATTTTGGGAGAGATCCTGGAGCCGCGGATGGAGGAGATCTTCGCGCTGGTCAACCGCGAAATCTACCGCGCCGCCATGGAAAATTATATTCCCTCCGGTATCGTCCTGACCGGCGGAACGGCGTTGCTCGAGGGGGCTACCGAGATTGCCGAGTCGGTCTTCAGTCTGCCCGCTCGCATCGGCACCCCGCAGGGAATCAAAGGCCTCGTGGATGTCGTCAACAATCCGATGTACGCCACCGGCGTGGGGCTAGTCCTGTATGGGGTGCGCCATGAGCAAAAAGAAAAGAAAAAATTCCGAATCCGCGACCGCAACATTTTCAACCGCCTGATGACCCGCATGCGGCGCTGGTTCAAGGACGTAGTTTAAAAGACGGTTTTAAGTTTCAAGTTTTAAGTTTCAAGTAAGAGACAGCAGACAACGGCGGCAGACAACAGCGTCCACTTAACACTTAAAACTTAACACTATTTTAATCCGGCAGGAGGGCCAGCGATGTTCACGTATGTAGACAATGAGAAATCGGCGAAAATCAAAGTGATCGGGGTCGGCGGCGCCGGCGGCAACGCCATCAACAACATGATCCGTTCCGGCCTGCAGGGCGTCAAGTTCATCGCCGCCAACACCGACGCCCAGGCGTTGGAAATCTCCCGGGCGGATGTCCGCATCCAGCTGGGTAGCAGCATCACCGAAGGGCTGGGCGCCGGCGCCAATCCCCAGATCGGCCGCGATGCGGCGCTGGAAACGGTCGAAGAAATCCGCAACGCCCTGAAGGACAGCCACATGGTGTTCATCACGGGCGGGCTGGGGGGCGGCACCGGCACCGGCGCCACGCCGGTCATCGCCGAGGTCTGCCGCGAGATGGGAGCGCTGACCGTTGCCGTAGTGACCAAGCCTTTTTCCTTCGAGGGCAAAAAGCGGGCGCTGATCGCCGAGCAGGGCTTGGACGAACTCAAGAAGGTGGTCGACACGGCGATCACCATTCCCAACGACCGCCTGCGGGCCTTGGCCTCCAAAAAGGCGACCCTCATGGAAATGTTCATGAAGGCCGATGAGATCCTGCTGCATGCCGTCAAGGGCATCACGGATTTGATCGTTATGCCGGGGCTGGTAAACCTCGATTTCGCCGATGTTCGCACGACCATGGCCAAAGCCGGCATGGCCTTGATGGGAATCGGCATCTCCGCCGGCGAAAACCGTGCGATCGAGGCCGCCGAGCGCGCAATTTCGCACCCGCTGCTGGAAGACCTTTCCATTGCCGGCGCCAAAGGCGTGCTCATGAATATCACCGCATCGAGCGGCATGGAGTTCGAAGAGGTGGCGGAAGCCTCCGAGCGCATTCATAAAGAAGTCGGCGACGAGGCCGAGATTTTCTGGGGGACTTCCGTGGACGAAAGCCTCGGCGACGAAATGCGGGTGACGGTCATCGCCACCGGCATCGGGGCCGAAGCCGAAGCCGTGCGTCTCGGCGAAAGGGACTCCGAAAAAGAAAAAAAGATCGTGCAGCCGCTGCGAGGAAGAGTCCGCGACGTCACCCCGGCCGACATGGAGCGCCCGGACATCGTTGATCTGGATGAACCGACCTTCATTCGTCACCGCCGGGCGGTCGGCGAGTCATCCGGAGCGCTCTACCGCGGTGTAGGGCGTTTGGCGCTGGACGACACGGATCTCGATGTTCCGACCTTTCTGCGGCGCAAGGCGGACTGAGGTCCTCTCGGCCTAGCGCTCGGTCCGGCCCGGTTGTCAAGGGGCTTCGGCGGCTATATTTTGTGATTGATAGGCCGGCCCCTCGCCGGATGTGACAATGGCGCCGGACGGGAACCCGTGAGACAAGACGAAGCCTGGAAGCGGTATGCGGCGGCCGAGCGCGGTGCGGTTCGCAAACACGGACGCGGGAAAATCCACGTGGCATTGGCCTACCCCAACCGCTATTCCGTGGGCATGGCGAACCTGGGGCTGCATGCGGTCTATGGACTTCTAAACCGCTATGACGAAGTGGTCTGTGAACGGGTTTTTCTGCCTGAAAACGACGAGCTTGCGGTCGGCCGCCTGACGACGCTTGAGTCTGGGCTGCGGGTTGCCGCCGTTGATATGATCGCCTTCTCTCTTTCGTTTGAAAGCGATTATCCCCACCTGCTGACCCTGCTGACCCTGGCGGGCATTCCACTGCGCGCCGCGGAAAGAGATGCGCGCCACCCCCTGGTGGTCGCCGGCGGAATCGCCTGCTTTCTGAACCCCGAGCCCATCGCCGCATTCATCGACTGTTTTCTGATCGGAGAGGCCGAGGTTATCCTGCCCGAATTCCTGCAAGTGTTCCAACCGGGTGTCGAGCGCCGGACATTGCTAAAAGCGATTGCCCGGTCGGTCGCCGGCGCCTACGTGCCGCGCTTTTACGCCGCGCACTACGCCGCCGACGGAACCCTCGGGGCCTGGGCCCCGATCGAGGATGTTCCGTCTAGGATCGTTCGTCCGCATGTCAAGGACCTCTCGGCGACGACCACCTGCAGCACGGTGCTCACGCCCCACACCGCCTTTGGTGGATCCTTTCTCGTCGAAGTCGGACGCGGTTGCCCGCATGGCTGTCGCTTCTGCAGCGCGGGGTTCGTCTACCGGCCGCCGCGCTTCCGCTCAGTGGCATCCCTGGCGCAGACCATCGAACAGGGTCTAGCCCGCACCGATCATATCGGGCTGGTGGGTGCGGCTGTGTCCGACTTGCCCGGAATCGGCTCGCTCTGTCGACGATTTTCCGGCCCCGATACCACCCTGTCTTTCAGCTCGCTGCGGGCGGACGCGCTCGGACCAGAACTGCTGGATGCTCTGAGCCGCAGTCGGGTCAAAACGGCCACGATCGCACCGGAGGCTGGCTCGGAACGGTTGCGCCGCGTTATCAACAAAGGGCTCCGCGAGGAAGACGTGTTGAATGCGGCCACGGATCTCGTCGCCCAGGGCATTCCGAACCTGAAATTGTACTTCATGGTGGGTCTTCCCACCGAAACGACCGCGGATGTGGAGGCCGTTGTAACGTTGGTCAAACACATCAAGCATGCCTTCCTGAAATCCAGTCGAACCCGCCGGGCCATCGGCACTCTGACGGTGAGCATCAGCTCCTTTGTCCCCAAACCGTTCACCCCTTTCCAGTGGGTGGCCATGGCCTCCGTAGGTGAACTCAAGGCCCGCATCAAACGCATCCAGGCCGGTCTCAAGCGCGTGCCCAATGTCCGGGTCCACTCCGATCTGCCTCGTTGGGCTTACATCCAGGCCCTTTTGGCGCGGGGGGACCGGCGTGTCGCCGAGCTTCTGTTGCGGGTGGACGCCGCCGCCGGCAACTGGGCGCATGCGCTTAAAACCGGGCCGCTCAATCCGGATTTCTACGTGCTGCGGGAACGGGAGCCCGACGAAATTCTGCCCTGGGACTTCATCGATCATCGCGTCTCCAAAACCTATCTTCTGAGAGAGTACCGTCAGGCCCTGGAAGGCCGCCCGGGACATATCTGCCGGGTGGAGTCCTGCCGTTTGTGCGGTGCCTGCGGGGAAGCGGCCGCCGCCACGTAGGCCTTGCAATCCTCCGGACGACCTGCTAAGGAAGGTCTCCGTCGTGCGGCCGAAAAACGCTTGGCCGCCGGGACTCTTCGGGTAGGGTTGCCCGCAAGAGACGTCCGCAAACAGGAGACCTGATCCGTATGCTGGAAGGCATCCTTTTCATGACGGCGTTGGGTGCGGTCTGCAGCATCGTGCTGGGCATCGCATCCCGCATTTTCTATGTCTACGAGGACCCGCGCATCGCCCTCGTGGAGGCATGCTTCGCGGGGGCCAACTGCGGCGGCTGCGGATTTGCCGGATGCTCGGCGGCGGCGGGGGCGGTGGTCGCCGGCAAGGCCAAACCCAATGTGTGTGTCGTCGGCGGCCTGGAATCCGCCCAATCGGCAGCCGCCGTCATGGGCATGGAGGTCGGTTCGGTCGAGCCGCTGAAATCCTTCAACCCCTGCACCGGCGGCGACCGCGCCGAAAACAAGTTCCTCTATATCGGAGTGCCCACCTGCCAGGCCGAAGCGGCCCTTTTCAGCGGCAGGCGGGTCTGCGAGGTCGGCTGCATCGGCCACGGCGACTGCGTGCGCGCCTGCCTGTTCGATGCCATCGCCATGGGGCCGGACGGCTTCCCCGTGGTCGACGAGCAGAAATGCGTGGGCTGCGGTGCCTGTGCGCGCGTCTGCCCCAAAAATCTCCTTAAAATCAGCACGCCTTCCGAGCGCTTGCTGCACTTCAATCAGGTCGGCGACTGTCTGGCGCCCTGCCGTCAAACCTGCCCCGCTGAAATCGACATCCCGCTCTACATTCGTCAGATCCGACTCGGCAATTTCGCCGGCGCGGTCAACACCATCCGCGAGCGCAACCCGCTGCTCCTGGCCTGCGGCCGGGTCTGCCCGCACCCCTGTGAACTGAACTGCCGGCGCGGCGTCGCCGACGAACCGGTCTCGATCAACCAGCTCAAACGCTTTGCCGCCGACTTCGAAATGACCTCCGGCAAGCGCCTGCCCATCCGGGTGGCACCCGACACGGGCAAGCGCATTGCGGTGGTCGGCGGCGGACCGGCCGGACTCACCTGTGCTTATTTCCTGCGCCGCCTGGGACACCGGGTCACCATTTTCGAAGCCATGCCCAAGCTGGGCGGCATGCTGCGCTACGGGATCCCGGAATACCGCCTGCCGAAGCAGGTGCTCGATTGGGAGATCGAGAGCATCCTCAACCTGGGGGTCGAGGTGCGTACCGGAGTTCGTTTCGGAACGAGCATCCAGCTGGAAGGCCTCCGGGCGGACGGCTACGATGCGGTTTTCATGGGCATCGGCGCCTGGAAGGACAGCAAGCTCGCGGTGCCCGGCGAGGAGCTGCAGGGCTGCTACACCGGCATCGATTTTCTGGCCCGGCTGGCCTCCGGGGAAAAGCTGGACATCAAACCGGTGGCCGCCGTCATCGGCGGCGGCAACACGGCGATCGACTGTACGCGCAACCTGCTGCGGTTTGGGACCCGCAAGGTCTATCTGGTCTACCGCCGGACCCGCAAGGAAATGCCCGCCAACGAGGTCGAAGTCGAAGCGGCGGAGCACGAAGGCGTGGAGTTGATGTTCTTGAGCGCGCCGGTGCGCGTGATCGGAGATGAGCAGGGCCGCGTCACGCATCTGGAGTATCTGCGCATGGAGCTGGGCGAACCGGATGCCAGCGGCCGGCGGCGGCCCGTTCCGGTGAAGGGCTCCGAAACCCTTCTCGCGACCGATATGGTGATCTCGGCCATCGGCCAGGCGCCGGACGTTTCCTTTGCCGCCGGCGCCGAGCTCAAGACGACGCGCTGGAGCACCATCGAGTCCGACCCCGCCACGCTTCAGAGCAACATCCCCTACTTGTTTGTCGCCGGCGATGTCGCCACGGGTCCGTCCTTGGTCGTGGAAGCCATCGGCGGAGGACGGCGCGCGGCGCGTTCCATTCACCAGTTCGTCACCGGCTGCCCGGTCGAGGCGGAGGCCAACGAGCTGCGCAAGCATCTTCTCACCGAAACCATATTCGACCGAGTCCCCGGCGTCATCCCGTTTCCGCGCGCAAAAATGGTGGAACTGCCTGCAGCCGAGCGGATCCGCTCCTTTGAGGAGGTCGACCAGGTGTTGACCGAGGCGGCGGCCCGGCGGGAGAGCGAACGATGCCTTTACTGCTGTCTGACATGCTATAACCCCGATCCCCCGAGGGACCCCGCGTCCGCGACCAGAGAGCGCGAGGCCGTGTAACCATGCAAGCCGGAGGCGTGCCGGGCGATCCAGGCAATGCGGAAAAACCATTGAAAGACAACAGCTAGTGTGGTAGTCCGCGGTTGGCGGTGGACACCACTTACCCAGGTGAGGACGCGGATCCATGATGTTTTCCCGAAATGAACTGAAGCAGGTCCTTGTTTCAGCCGTCGTTCTGCTGCTGATCGCCGCGATCAGCTATGCGGCCTTTCCGAACCAACCTCCGAAGCAGCCCATCCGTGCCGCTTTTCCAACGGTGGCCGGCAAGGTCATCTTCGACCATGACCGGCACCTGAAGAATTCGGGCTACGGCCTGGCCTGCGGAGAATGCCATCACACCCTCCAGCCGGAGGAGTACAACCAGGCCGGCTCCTGCACGGAGTGCCATGACCCCGAAGAGGGTGATGCCGACATGCCCAAGCGATCCGATGCCGTCCACCTGCAGTGCATCGGCTGCCACCGTGAATACGGCGCCGGCCCCACCGATTGCGCCCAGTGCCATATGATGCAATAAGCGTGTGCTTGCGAAGGGACTGAACGACGATGACGACGAAAAATGCGTTCTGGGGTTTTGGCCTCCCCCGTCTGGAACATACTCCCTTACCTGTTGGGTCGGAACGGCTGGAGGCGATTGCACTGCCGCAGACGGTGACCTTGCTACATCGCCGCCCGGAGGAGAAAAAGGCCATTCCACTGCTGAAAACCGGTGATGCGGTTAAGACAGGCCAAAAGCTTTCTTTATACGGCAATGCTGATTATGTCACTTCCCCGGCCACCGGAAAGGTGGTTTCTTTGTCGCCCGTCACGGGTAACTTTGGCCGGAACCTGACAGCGGTTACCGTCGCCACGGACCCGCAGGAGAATTTCGACGGGGAGTTCGATGCAGCTCGGAGCCTTCTGTCCTTGGATGCGGCCGGAAAGTTTCTGGCAGCCGTTCCCGGCCAGCCGGGCCTTGAGCGCCTGACCGACCCTGAGCGTCCCATTAAAACGATTGTGGTCTGCGGCGTGGACGAGGATATTCTTGTCGTCACCCGCCAGCACGTGCTCGCTTCACGGCTCGCTGACATTCAGCACGGCATTCAAATCTTGAAACAATTGACCGGCATCGAGGATGTGGTCATACTAACCCGACGCGAAGCGATCCAGGGTCACGGTTCCATCGGCGGCCGCGTAATGGGCGTGGACCCGCGATATCCAGCCGCGTTGCCTCTGCTGGTCATGGCCAACGTCTTCAGACAGGAGGTCCCTGCTGGACGAACCTGTGAAGACAAGGGCTTCTGTTTTATAAGCGCCGAAGCCGTGGCCTCCATCGGCAGCGCTTTCAGCACCGGGCGTATTCCGGTTGTCAAAACCCTAACTGTCATTCCCAAGGACGGAAGGATTCGCCTGGCGCAGGCACCCATCGGAACGCCTATCGGAGCGATCCTGAAACATTTCGATGTAACCATCGCCGAAGGGGACCGCATCGTGTTCGGCGGACCCATGCGGGGAACCGCCGTTTTTTCACCCGATCACCCAGTGCAGCCCGATACCGACGCCATCCTTGTTTTGGATGCGAAAGCCGCGGCCCGCACCTCCGACTACCCTTGCATCAACTGCGGTGAATGCGTCCGTGTATGCCCGGCTTGCATGCAGATCAATCTGCTCGTGCGATATCTGGAGGCCGGCAAGTACGAAGACGCTGAAGAGTCCTATGATCTGAACTCCTGCGTCGAGTGCGGGCTTTGCAGCTTCGTCTGTGTATCGAAAATCCCGATCCTACAGCACATCATGCTCGCCAAGCATGAACTGGTGCGCATGCGATCGACGGAGACCCTAACGGAGACCATAGATGGCTGATAAACAAAAACTCATCGTCTCCTTTGCACCCTTCTGGCACAACGGCAGCCGCGTGACCGACCGCAGCCTGCAGATTCTGCTTGCGGCGTCGCCCGCGGCCTTCTTTGGCATTTACCGCTTCGGCATCAGCGCCTTGGGCGTCTTGGCGCTGGCGGTGTCATCGGCCGTTCTCTGGGAGCTCGCATTCACCCGCGTGGCCAAGCGCCCGGTATCGGTCGGAGACGGTACGGCCGCCGTGATCGGGCTACTGTTCGGCATGATGCTCCCGGCAACGCTGCCCTGGTGGGCAGTCATCACCGGTACATTTCTTGCCATTGTGGTGGCGCGCCAAATCTACGGCGGAATCGGCGCCAACCCTTTCAATCCGGCAGCGGTTGCCGTCGCCATCCTGATGCTCGCCTGGAAGCAGCGCATGGACATTGATTCCGCTCTCGTCAACTATGTGTTCGACTTCCCGGCGGCCTTTCCGCTGGGCGCGGTCAAAGCCTTCGGGACCGGCGCCATCAAGGAACTGTCGCTCATCGATCTTTTTATGGGCCGTCAGGTCGGAGGGATTGGCACCATCTGCGGCGCCGCGCTTTCGGCGGGCGGCATCTACCTCGTCCTAAGAGGAGTCATTCGCTGGGAAATCCCGGTTTCCTTCTTGGCCGGGGCGGCAGCCACCGCCGGGGTCTTCCACGCGGTGGACCCGCTGCGTTTTGCTTCCCCGGCATTTCACCTTCTGACCGGATTCACTCTTTTCGGGGCCTTTTTCCTGGCGACGGAAGACGCTTCGTCGCCGGTCAACTTCATCCCCATGCTCATCTATGGCGCGGTGATTGGGGCGATTGTGGTATTCATTCGCAATATCGGCGTTTTTGCGGAAGGATTGGTTTTCGCCCTTCTGGTGGGCAACCTGATTCAGCCCTTGCTGGATAAAATCAGACCCAAAGCGCTCGGAAAGGTCGAATAAGCCATGCGTGAACTGATCAAAATGATCGTAGTGTTGACCATCATCAGCTTGGCATCGGGCGGACTGTTGGCGGCGCTGCGCGAAGGCACTCAGGAACGCATCGACAACCAGGTGCTCGAATTCGTTAAGGGCCCTGCCGTTCGACAGGTCTTCGAGGGGGCTGCGAATGATCCCATCGCGGCTCGCTTCCAGTTGAAAGACGGAAATACCTTGCGGAATTTTTTTGTCGGCGTTTTCGACGGCGAGCCTAAGGGCCTTGCGCTCGAGTCGTCTTCGAGCAAAGGTTATAAGGGTGACATCGGCTTGATCATCGCCGTCGATGTGAAAACCGACAAGCTCATGGGGGTCGGCGTAACAACGCACAATGAAACGCCGGGCTTAGGCGCAAAATCCAAGAGCGACCCGAAGTTCGCAGCGCAGTTCAAGGGAGTGCCCGGGTCCGGGCCGGTTAAGGTAACCCAGGACGGCGGCTCGATCAACGCCATCAGTGGCGCCACCATTACCTCGCGCGCCGTGTGCGATGCCGTCACCGACGCCCTCGGCATCTACGAGAAGCTGAAGCCTCAAATCCTGGACAAAATGAAGGACGTCAAGAAATAAGGAAGGCCTGTATGGCGAAAACCATCACCCAGGAGTTCACCAAGGGCTTGTGGGCCGAGATCCCGCCCTTCCGGCTCGTATTAGGGCTTTGCCCGATCCTTGCCATCACTAACGCATTTGAAAACGCCGTGGGGATGGGGCTTGCAGTGACCTTCGTGCTAACCGGTTCCAATGTTCTAATTTCTGCTATTCGAAAAATTATCCCACCCAAAGTGCGCATCGTGGCCTTCATCGTAGTCATTGCGACCTTCGTCACCGTGGTCGAGCTAGTGATGCAAGCTTATACCTACGCACTTTTTCTAAAATTAGGAATTTACATTCCGCTCATCGTGGTAAACTGTATTCCCATGGGTCGGGCCGAGGCTTTCGCGAGCAAAAACAATATGGTGCGTTCAGCCCTGGACGGTCTTGGGATGGGGATCGGCTACACGCTCTCCTTGATGGCGCTGGCGGCCTTCCGGGAGATCATCGCCACCGGTGCCATCACCTTATACGAAAAGCCGACCACCCTTTTTGGGGCCTCTTTTGAGCCTTTCAGGTTCCTTGTCGAAGCGCCGGGAGCTTTTGTGTGTTTAGGCCTCATGCTGGGGATCATGAATATCCTGGGTAAAAAATAGGAGCATGTCATGTTTGGAGACCTTGCCGTCCTGGCTTTCAGCGCCGTTCTGATCAACAATATCCTGTTGATCCAGTACTTGGGCAATTGCCCGTTCCTGGGGACGTCCAAAAAGATGGAAACCGCCACCGGCATGGCCATGGCAGTGGTGTTCGTGCTGGTATTGGCGGGCATTATAACCTGGTTGGTCGAACGATACGTGCTGGTACCTTTCGACCTAAAATACCTGCGCACCATCGCATTCATTCTGGTCATAGCGGCCTTGGTGCAGTTCGTGGAGATGTTTCTCAAAAAGAGCATCCCCGGCCTTTACACGGGCTTGGGTATTTACCTGCCGCTCATCACCACCAACTGCGCCGTGCTGGGGGTCTGCCTCATCAACGTCGGCAAGGACTACAACTTCTTCCAGATGGTCATCTCCTCTTTCGCATATCCGGTCGGATTCGGTCTCGCACTGGTTTTGTTTGCTGGTGTGCGTGAGCGTATTTTACTGGCCCGCACACCCAGGCCTTTCCAGGACACGGCCATCGGCCTCGTCACGGCCGGCATGCTCTCGCTGACCTTTTTCGCCTTCAAGGGCTGGGTGTAAAAAGGGCGCCGCACGCCCTTTTTATTAACTTCAATTTCTTGAATATCAAAAACGCCGCGGTCAGCGGCGTTTTTCATTTTCGTGGCCATCTCTGAATACGTGCGTCGAGTTTTCCTATTCTTCCCCTTCCGCCTTCGAACTTCCAGCGTCCAACTTCGCAATCAGCCGTTGCATGTCCTCCGGCAGGGGAGATTCGAAACGCATCGGCTCACCGCTGCGCGGATGAACGATTTCGAGGCGCCAGGCGTGCAGCATCTGCCGTCGAACAGCGCCGAACCAGGCCTGAATCACGCTCGAGCCCCCGGCCGCCCTGCGCCGTCCGTAGATAGGATCACCGACGATCGGCCGGCCGATGGCGGCGCAGTGTACTCGGATCTGATGGGTTCGACCGGTCTTCAGGCGAAGTTCCAGCAACGTGCACCCGCGCCAACGGCACGCCACGGCCCAGCCGGTTTCAGCCTCCCGGCCCTTCCGGCTGTGCGTGGACATCCGTTTGCGGTCGACCGGATGTCGACCGATAGGCATCCGGATGACGCCGGTGCCGGCGGGCATTTCACCGTAGACCAAGGCGAGGTAGTCCTTCTTCACCGTGCGATTTTTGAACTGGGCGGCCAAATGCTCCATGACAACGGCATTTTTGGCGACCACCAGGGTTCCGGAAGTGTCCTTGTCGAGCCGATGAACGATTCCCGGCCGCAGTTCCGCGCCGATACCGCCCAAGTCCGGGCAGTGATGCAGCAATGCGTTGACGAGCGTTCCGGCAGGATGCCCGGGTGCGGGGTGCACCACCAGTCCCGGCGGTTTGTTGATCACCACGATATCGCTATCTTCGTAAAGGACCTGCAGGGGGATGGGTTCGGGCAGGAATTCGGAGGGCGCCGGTTCCGGCATGCGCCCGCTCACGATATCCCCGGGTTTCAGCCGGTATCCTGGCTTGCCGTCTTTTCCGTTGATTTTAAACTGTCCGCTTGTAACGAGTTGGCTGGCGAAGGAGCGTGAGCAATCGGGAAGGCGGGCCGCCAAAAAAACATCGATGCGGATGCCGCTGCTGGCGGCATCCGCATCAAAGGCGTACTCGTCACGACGGGTCATGCCGGCAAGGTGAACCGATCTCAGGCGGCTTCGTGAGAAAACAGCGATTCGATCTCCGAGATGATCGTCTTCTCGTCGGTCTTCTTGGCCTTGGACAGCTCCTTGACCAGCAAAACCTGGGCGGTGTCATAAAGTTTGCGTTCACCGAAAGACAGGTCCTTGGTCAGCTTGAGGCGGAACAAGTCGCGAAACACCTCCGCCACATCGAACAAGGAGCCGGTTTTGATCTTCTCCATGTATTCGCGGTAGCGTCGATTCCACGTCTGGTTGTCTCCCAGCATCTCCCGCTTGGTCCGCATGACGGCGTAGACCTTCGGGATTTCCTTTACGTCGATGAGACACCGCAGGCCGACGGAATCGACATTGCTGGTCGGGATCATAATGACCATGCCGTTTTCCAAAACTTTGAGAATGTAAAAATCATGCTTCTCGCCGTTGACCACCCGGCTTTCGACGGCTTGGATTTGACCAACGCCATGAGCCGGATACACCGCAAGATCGCCGACCCGAAAACAGCCTCTCTTGAGTCTTGCCGGCCGCGCGTTTGTCTTGATTGTCTTCCCTGCCATGTTTAACCACCTGTCTCTCTTAAGGTTGAGGTACCGACAGGGCGTTTCTGGCCCCATTATGCGGATTTTCTTTATCATATTCAGCGGATCGAAGCAACAAAAAAGGGTTGGCGCCTTTCGGCGCCAACCCTTCAGGTGGTTTAACTGCAAGCAGCGCGGGTGGTTAAAGCAGGAACGGAACCAGCAGCAGCGCTACGACATTGAGAATTTTGATCATCGGGTTGACGGCGGGACCGGCAGTGTCTTTGTAAGGGTCGCCGACGGTGTCGCCGGTGACGGCTGCCTTATGGGCATCGCTGCCCTTACCGCCCAAGTGTCCGTCTTCAATATATTTCTTGGCGTTGTCCCAAGCTGCACCGCCGGTGGTCATAGAGATCGCCACGAACACGCCGGTGACGATACTGCCGATGAGCAGGCCGCCCAGGGCGATCTTGCCGAGAAGAAGCCCGACGAGAATCGGGGTGACGACCGGCAACAGGGCCGGAACCATCATCTCCTTCAGCGCGAACTTGGTCACGATGTCCACGCAGGCGGCATAGTCCGGCTTGCCGGTGCCTTCCATGATGCCCGGGATTTCCCGGAACTGCCGGCGCACTTCCTCGACGACCGCGCCACCGGCCTTGCCGACCGCCATCATGGCAATGGAGGCGAACAGATACGGCAGCAAGCCACCGATGAACAGGCCGATGATGACTTTCACATCGCTCAGGTCGAACCTCAGTTCAGCCCCGCTGCCGAGCAGAGCGAACTCCTGAGTGTAGGCGGCGAACAGCACCAGGGCGGCCAGGCCGGCCGAACCGATGGCGTAGCCTTTGGTGACGGCCTTGGTGGTGTTGCCGACCGCATCCAATGGGTCGGTGACGGCGC
>CAZNAX010000055.1:0-17570 GCA_964570965.1 uncultured Desulfatibacillum sp. | reverse complement strand
CTGCTCCTGGAGATACTGGAATCCGCGTTCCAAGGCGGAGATGTGCACGCCACCCAGCAAATGGGCGTCAACGTTTCCAGCGCCATGAAACGCGAGGGCATGGTGATCATTCAAAATCAAAATGTCGAGGTGTATGCGCGCATCATGCCGTCGATGGTGAAGGCCCTCAAACTATGCGATGCCATGGAATCGAGTTCGCGCAGCCAAATTGAGATAACGCTGGATTCTCCACCCAAACAGCTGCCGTCGACGACGGAGGACGACCGCCCGAATCCGATTGAGGCCTGTTGCTCATGGTTTTTTGAAAATCAGATTTCCTGGCAGGACATGCAGGACCTGATGAGAGCGCGTTATCTGGAGTACGTCACCGGTCAGTTCAAGACCAAGACCGATGCGGCCAAGTGGCTCGGGGTCGGCAGCACCTACCTGTGCAAACTATCCAAGACGGTACCGCGTGCCGTTCGCCCCAATCCGCTATCGGAGAACCGGCTCTTGCCTTCATGAGTCGAAGTGGATTCACGGTCTCCTCCCGGCGAGGGGGCTCAGCAGCTCAAGAATCACCTCATTCCAGCCCCGGCTTCCCGGATAACGGGCCTTTTTGAGGCCAGCCACCTCCAGGCTTTCATAAGATCCGTCCGGGTGCGGAATGAGGATGGGAATATCAACGCTTTGCAGCATGGCTTCGTCGTTGGCGCTGTCCCCCAGGCCGATGGTGCAAAGCGGTGGACCCATGTTTCGGAGGATGACCGCCACCGCTCGTCGGACGGCAATGCCCTTGTCCTGCGCCGACCCCGTGAGGTGATAGAAACGCCCGCCGCGAGTGATCGTGAGTCCGCTCGCCTCGGCCAGGGCTTGCAGATCGAAAATTATAGAGTCATCGTCGACAAGAAAGGGCTCGGTAAATTCGCGTTGCTTGGCCCGGCCCGCCTGCGCCGGGGAAAGCCCGCTGAGTCGTTCAAGGTCCTCTACGCTCAGGTCTCCGAACCCCTGGATGTTTAAGCCCGGCGGCAACGCTTGGACCCATCTGCGGATTTCGGAGTAGGTTGCGCCGAGGCGGACCACCGTGTAGGGCGGCTGGCGGATGCCTCCTTGGACCTCCCAGTTCCGATAGTCGTCGGGAAAAAAAACCGCCGCTCCGTTTTCGACGATGAAGGGCTCCCGGATTCCCATCGTCGCCTGCAGATTCTCGATTTCAGGCCGGGTCTTGCTGCTGGTGAACACCAGCGGGATGCGCTGATCGCGGATGCGTTCCAGCGCCGGGCGGGCGGTTTCGAACGCATAGGTATCGTGATCCAGCAGGCTGCCGTCGAGGTCCGTGAAGACCGCGATGTTCTTGAATTCTCGAAGTTTTTCTATCGATTCATTCACGCGCGAGCGCCTCGCGGGCGCCTATGCCTTGCTGTCCGCTGCGACGGCCTCCAGCAGCATTTCGAAACAGGCATTTGGCGATGTCCGTCCCCATTTTGAGCAGCCCTTGATTCGGGTCTCCCAGGACGAGCGGCTGATGCTAAAGAACGGGGCCGTCCGGAATTCCGGACGGCCCCCGTTCTTTGCGAACCAACAGTTATTCGGCGGTCTTCTCCGGCTCCGGCGTTCGGTCCGACCCCGCCATTCTTGAAAGGTGTTCATAGCGCGTGTTCACCCACTCGCCGAGCATGGCGTGCAGCCGTTCGGCCTCTTGCGGGAAGGTCTTCTTGAGGGAGGCATAGCGGATCTCGCCTTCCAGGAACTGCCGCAGATTGCCGTCCGGCTTCTTGGAATCCAGGACGAAGGGATTCTTGCCCTCCTTCACCAGCTGCGGGTTGTAGCGGTACAGCGGCCAGTAGCCGGACTTCACCGCCAGGTCCTCTTCGGCCTGGGTCTTGCCCATGCCGACCAAAATCCCCTGGTTGATGCAGGGCGCATAGGCCAGAATCAGGGCCGGGCCGGGGTAGGCCTCGGCCTCGGTGAGGGCCTTCATCAGCTGGTTCTTATTGGCGCCCATGGCGACGCTGGCGACATAGACATAGCCGTAGGACATCATCATCTGGCCCATGTCCTTCTTGGGGGTCTTCTTGCCCGAGGCGGCGAACTTGGCGACCGATCCGGTGGGGGTCGCCTTGGAAGACTGCCCGCCGGTGTTGGAGTAGACCTCGGTGTCGTAGACGATGACGTTGATGTCTTCGCCGGAGGCCATGATGTGGTCGATGCCGCCGAAGCCGATGTCGTAGGCGGCACCGTCCCCCAGAAAGACCCAGAACGACTTTTTGGTAAAGAGCTTCTCCATGCGCTGGATCTCGGCAAGCAATGGATGGCCGCCGTGCTTCGGCAGGAGGTCCTTCAGCTGGTCACCGAATTTGCGGGACTCCTGGGGATCCTGCATGTGGTCGAGCCAGCCCTGCAGCAATGCCTTGATCTCGGCGGCAACATCCCCGGCAGCGATTGCCTTCCAGGCCAGCTCGGCCAGCTGGCGGCGCTGCTGCAGCACGCCCAGGAACATGCCGTAGGTGAATTCGGCCGAGTCCTCGAACAACGAGTTGCCCCAGGTGGGCCCGTGGCCTTCTTTATTCGTGCAGTAGGGAACCGAAGGCGCCGAACCGCCCCAGATCGAGCTGCAGCCGGTCGCGTTGCCGATGATCATGCGTTCGCCGTAGAGCTGGGTGATGAGCTTGGCATACGGGGTCTCGCCGCAGCCGGCGCAAGCGCCTGAAAACTCGAGCAGCGGCTGGCAGAACTGGCTGCCTTTCACGGTGAAGCGGCCGACCAGGCTGTCGCGCACCGGCAGCTCCATGGCGTAGTCCCACAGCGGGATCTGCTTTTGGGCCTGGGTTTCCAAGGGCTTCATGACCAGGGCCTTTTTCTTGGCCGGGCAGATGTCGGCGCAGTTGCCGCACCCCATGCAGTCCAAGGTGTCGACCTGAATGCGGAAGGCGTAGTCCTTGAGCTCCTTGCCGACGGCCTTCTTAGCCTCGAAGCCGGCTGGCGCTTTCTTAAGTTCCTCCTCAGTCACCAGAAACGGTCGAATGCTGGCGTGCGGGCAGACCATGGCGCACTGGTTGCACTGGATGCAGTTGTCCATGATCCACTCCGGCACGCTGATGGCCACTCCGCGTTTCTCGTATTGGGTGGTGGCCACCGGGAAGATCCCGTCCGGCGTGAACTTGCTCACCGGCAGTTTGTCGCCCTGCTGGGCCAAGATCGGCCGCATGACGTTGCGGACCCAGTCCGGCTCGCTCTTGCCGGCCTGGCCCGCCTCGCCCGCCTGCGCCCAGGCTGCGGGGTACTGGATCTCCACCAGGTTGGCAACGGTGGCGTCCACGGCGGCGTGGTTCATGGCGACGATCTTTTCGCTCTTCTTCCCGAACAGCTTCTGAATCTCGGTCTTGAGGGCGGCGATGGCCTGGTCCACGGGCAGCACATTGGCCAGCTTGAAAAAGGCGGTCTGCATGATCATGTTGATGCGACCGCCCAAGCCGACCTGCTGGGCTATCTTGACGGCGTCGATGTTGTAGAACTTGAGCTTCTTGGCAGCGATGGTGCGCCGCATGTCCGCCGGCAGCCTTTCTTCCATCTCTGCGACCGTCCAGGGCGAATTGAGGACGAAGGTGCCGCCTTCCTTGATCCCTTCGAGCACGTCGTAGATTTCCACGTAGTTGTCTTTGTGGCAGGCGACGTAGTCGGCCGTGTCGATCAGGTAGGTGGACTGGATGGGCTTATGTCCGAAGCGCAGATGCGAGATGGTGATGCCGCCGGATTTCTTCGAATCATAGGCGAAATAGGCCTGGGCGAACATGTCGGTATTGTCGCCGATGATCTTGATGGCGCTCTTGTTGGCGCCCACCGTACCGTCGGCGCCCAGCCCCCAGAATTTGCACTGCACGGTGCCGCGGGGGGTCACGTCGAGGCTGTGCCCTACTTCGAGCGAAGTATGCGTGACGTCGTCGACGATGCCGACCGTGAAGTGGTTCTTCGATGCAGCGGCTTTCATATTGTCGTAAACGGCCTTCACCATGGCGGGGCTGAATTCCTTGGAACCCAGCCCGTAGCGGCCGGCGAGGATTTTCGGCATCTGCCCTTTTTCCATGTAGGCCGTGCATACATCCAGATAGAGCGGGTCACCGAGCGCGCCCGGCTCTTTGGTGCGGTCGAGCACCGTAAGCGTCTTGACGCTGGCGGGAACCGTTGCAAAAAGAAAATCCTTCACAAACGGCCGGTAGAGTCGGACCTTGATCAGCCCGACCTTTTCTCCCTGCCCGACCAGGTAGTTGACCGTCTCCTCGATGGTCTCGCAGGCCGACCCCATGGCGATGACCACACGCTCCGCCTGCGGGTCGCCGACGTAATCGAACGGCCGGTAGCGCCGGCCGGTCAGGTCGCTGACCTTCTGCATGGCCTGCTCGACGAACCCGGGCACTTTCAGGTAGTAGGGGTTCGCGGCCTCGCGGCCCTGAAAGTAGATATCGGGATTCTGGGCCGTCCCTCTCAGTTCCGGCCGCTCCGGGCTGGCCCCGCGCGCCCGGAACTTCGCCACGGCCTCGAAGTTGGTCAGTCGGGCCATGTCCTCGTAATCGATGAGGGCGATTTTCTGGATTTCGTGGGACGTGCGGAACCCGTCGAAAAAGTGCATAAATGGCAGGCTCGATTCGATGGCCGCCAAGTGGGCTACCAGCCCCAAATCCATCACTTCCTGAACCGAAGCCGAGGCGATCATCGCAAACCCGGTCTGGCGGGTGGCCATGACGTCCTGGTGGTCGCCGAAAATGGAGAGGGCATGCGCCGCGATGGCCCGCGCGGTGACGTGGAAGACTCCCGGCAGCAGCTCGCCCGAAATTTTGTACATATTGGGGATCATGAGGAGCAGGCCTTGGGAGGCTGTAAAGGTGGTGGTCAGCGCGCCGGCCGCGAGCGACCCGTGCACCGACGCGGCCGCGCCCGCTTCGGACTGCAGCTGACGGACGGTCATGGTCTGGCCGAAAATATTCTTGCGGCCGGAGGCCGCCCATTCATCTGCAATCTCGCCAATGGGCGACGACGGGGTAATGGGGTAGAGGGTCGCCACGTCGCTCATGGCATAAGCCACGTGCGCGGCGGCGGTGTTTCCGTCCATGGTTTTCATTTTCTGCTTCGCCATAATCGTCTCCTTGGGGTTATTTCAGAATCTGCTCGAAAAAGTCGTTACCTTTGTCATCGACGATGACAAAGGCTGGAAAATCCTTGACCGTAATCCGGTAAATCGCCTCCATACCCAGTTCCGGGTACTCGACGACCTCCATGCCGATAATGCACTCCTTGCCGAAGCGCGCTGCGGTGCCTCCGATGGAACCGAGATAGAATCCGCCGTGCGTCTTGCAGGAATCGGTCACCGGCCTCGTGCGGTTGCCCTTGGCCAGCATCACGAGCGATGCGCCCTGCGCCTGAAAGACCGGCACGTAGGCGTCCATCCGGCCGGCCGTTGTGGGTCCGAAGGACCCGGCGGCGTACCCCTTGGGCGTCTTGGCCGGTCCGGCGTAGTAAATAATGTGGTTCTTGAAATAGTCCGGCAGCCTCTCACCGCGCTGCAGGCGTTCGTTGAGCTTGGCATGCGCAATGTCGCGGGCGACGATGATCGGTCCTGAGAGCAAAAGCGGGGTCGCCACGGGGTATTGGCTCAGCTGGGCACGGATCTCGGCCATAGGCCGGCTGAGGTCGACGGGTACCGCCTGGGACGCTTTCAGTTCGACCCGGGGCAGGTATTTGGACGGATCCGTCTCGAGCGCCTCGAGGAAGATTCCCTCACGCGTGATCTTGGCTTTGACATTGCGGTCGGCGCTGCAGCTGACTCCCAGGCCGATCGGGCAGGAAGCCCCGTGCCGCGGCAGACGGATCACCCGGGTCTCCAGGCAGAACCACTTGCCGCCGAACTGCGCTCCCAGACCGATTTCACGGCTGGCGTTGAGCAGTTCCGCTTCGAGCTCGAGATCTCGAAAGGCGTGGCCGCTCTCGCTGCCGCGCACGGGCAGACCGTCCAGGTATCCAGCCGAGGCCAGCTTCACGGTTTTCAGGTTCATTTCAGCGGAGGTCCCGCCGATGGCAAAGGCCAGGTGGTAGGGGGGGCAAGGCGCCGTGCCCAGGGTCTTCATCTTGCTCGTCATGAACGCGATAAGGGTCTGGGGAGTCAGGACGGCCTTGGTTTCCTGGAACAGCAAGGTCTTGTTGGCCGAGCCGCCACCCTTGGCAATAAAGAGAAAGCGGTATTGGTTGCCGCCGACCGCGTAGATCTCGATTTGGGCGGGCAGGTTGCACTTCGTGTTGACTTCCTCATACATGCTCAGGGGCGCGTTTTGAGAGTAGCGCAGGTTACCGCGGGTGTAGGCCTCGAAAACGCCCCTCGCCAGCGCCTCCTCATCGCGATCGCCGCTGAACACCCGCTGGCCTTTCTTGGCGATGATGATAGCCGTCCCGGTATCCTGGCACATGGGAAAGACCATTTCCGAGGCAATGACGGCGTTCTTGAGCAACTCAAGGGCCACGTAGCGGTCGTTGGCGGAACTCTCCGGGTCATCGAATATGCCGGCGAGCAGCTTCAGGTGGGACGGCCGGTACAGATGGGAAACGTCTGTGAAAGCCTGCTGCGCCAGCGCCGTCAACCCCTCCGGTGCCACCTTGAGGATCTCGCCGCCATCGAAAGAACCTGCGGAAACATGCTCGGCCGTGACCAATCGGTAATTCGTAAGCTCCTCGGCTAGCGGAAACATCTCCTGAAAGCTGAATTCGACCATGGGTGGGCATCCCTGCCATTTGGAATGGTTACAAAAAGATTTTATCGTTAACAAATAAAATGCGCGAGTGTCAAGAACAATTGCCAATAAACAAGGACTCTTGCATTTCGGTTGGCGATTCGCTATAGGTTCTTTCGATCTCGGTTTTTTTTGGCGCCTTACGGCTCGATCCGAGCCTCTCAGCGGCTCGCCGCCGCCGGATGCGCCGCTTTGAACCGCCGCAGTCTTGCATGCATCCACCTTATTTTGGCAAGGAGCCGGCATGGAACACGCTGCCCAATGGAACTGGAACACGTCCACCAAGGAAATCCCCCTATCCGCCTGGCAAGACCGCTTTGAATGGGTCGAGGAACCGCAGGCAAGTCCCGACGGCGAATCCGTGGCCGCCATCGTCAAGGTCGGAGATAGCGAGTTCAATGCCTGTGTCAACGGCGAGACCTGGCCGGAGGGCTTCGACAAGATGTGGTATCTGCGCTATTCGCCCGACGGCCGCCTCACGGCCATCGTTTCCAAGGACGGCGAGTGGACGGTCGCCATAGACGGCACCGCCTGGGAAAACCGTTTCGGGTATGTCTGGAACACCCTTTTCAGCGCAGACGGAAGTCACGTGGCCGTGGCTTTTCAGCAGGACATGGCCTATGGCATGGCGTGCGATGACAGCCCCTGGGAGCAGACCTTTCCCAACCTGACCAACCCCATGCTCAGCTTGAACGACGGCCAAACAGCGGCCGTCGTCCAGGTGGAGCCGCTCAGCGAGGCCGAGATCCACAAATACCAGCAGGGAATCTACTCGGCGGCCATCGGCGGAATTCCTTGGAAACAGCGCTTCGTGAACGTCTGGAAAACAGCTTTCAGCCCGGATGGAAAGTCCTTGGCCGCCGAGATCCGGCTCAATCTTTACGATTATACCATCGCCGTGGACGGGGTCCCGTGGGCCCAAACGTTCGGATGTATATGGGAGCCGGTGTTCAACCCCACGAGCGGAAAGGTGACCGCACCGGTGCGGACTCAGGGGAAGTGGACACTGGCGGAGGACGGCCGAGCGATCTGGGAGCGACGCTTCGTTCAGCTGTGGCACGTCCGGTTCTCGCCGGACGGCAAACGGATCGCCGCCATCGTCGCTCCGGAGTTCGGCCGCTGGACGGTCGCCGTCGACGGCGTTCCCTGGCAAACGACCGTCCGGGAAATGGTGACCGATGCGGTCTTCAGCCCGGACGGTAGCCGCATCGCCGCGGTCATCAAAGACCAGGGGCGCTGGAGCTTGGCCGCCGACGGGCGTATCTGGCAGAACACTTTCGACATGGTCTGGAAACCGGTTTTTTCGCCGAATGGCCGCCATCTGGCCGCCAGGGTCCAGCGCAACGGGAAATACACCATCGCCGTGGACGACCGCTCATGGTCGCAGGCATGCGATATGGCGTGGGATCCGGTCTTCAGCCCGGACGGCGACAAACTTCTGCTGCGGACGATCGAGGGGGGAACCTATTTCCGGCGGGTCCTGCCGGTCGCCGGCATCGCCGGATAGGAGGAGGCGCATGGACGAATTATACCGCTGGGCTGCCGGCCCGCTGGTCTGGGTGGCTTTCATCATCTTCATCGGCGGAAGCCTTTTCCGGTTGATCCACTTGCTCCTGCTGGTGCATCGCAAGGAAAAGTTTATCTATACTTACATGAGCCTCAAGTTCAGTCTGCGCTCGATCCTGCATTGGCTGACACCCTTCGGGACCGCCAACTGGCGCCTGCACCCCTGGCTCACGATCGTCACCTTCGCCTTTCACATCTGCCTGGTGCTGACGCCCATTTTCCTGTTGGCCCACATTGTCCTATGGGATGAAGCATGGAACATCAGCTGGTGGGCGTTGCCCGACGGGCTGGCGATAGTTATGACGTTGATCGTGATCGGCGGCTGCCTCTTTTTTTTCATCCGACGCCGCGTGACGCCGGAAGTCGCTTATGTGACCGCTGCCTCGGATTATGTGATTCTACTGCTGACGGCCGCGCCGTTCGTGACGGGCCTGATCGCCTACTTCCAATGGTTCGACGTCCGGCTTTTCACGCTGCTCCATGTCCTGACCGGGGAGGCGATGCTGATCGCCGTCCCTTTTACGCGGATCAGCCACATGCTCTTCGCGCCGCTGACCCGGGCGTATATGGGCAGTGAGTTTGGGGGGATTCGGCATGCCCGCGACTGGTAGCCAGGCAGGAACTCGGAGAAGCGAGCGATCAGGGGTTCAAATGATTTATGACACCAGCCCCCTTCACTTGGACCCTGGAATCCTTGCCCCCTTGTATCCTATTGAGTCCAAAGCCTAATCCCTATGAGGATGGAATCCTATGACCACTGAGGCCAGTAAGCCAAAAGACAAAGCGATCGACGAAGGGTTGGAGCGCGGGGTGGCCGATCTGACCGAGGAAAAAATCCAAAAAGTGATCCAGCGGGTGATCGCCGGCGAGACCGGCGCGCGCCTCAAGGCGTACGTGGACACTTGCATCCACTGCGGGCTGTGTTCCGACGCCTGCCACTATTTCCTTTCCCGCGACCGCGATCCCCGTTACTCGCCGGTCGGCAAGGTGAAGCAGACCCTCTGGGAAATGCTGCGCAAAGGGGGCAAGGTCAGCCCCGAATTCATCAAGCAGGCGCGCGTCATCGCCTCCACCGAGTGCAACCTCTGCAAGCGCTGCGCCATGTACTGCCCATTCGGGATCGACGTGGCCTACCTGATGCTGGTGGTCCGGCGCATCTGCCACCTGCTGGGCGTCACCCCGCTCTACATCCAGGACACGGCCCACAGCCACGCCAGCACCTTGAACCAGATGTGGGTCAAAGACGACGAATGGATCGACACCCTGCAATGGCAGGAGGAAGAAGCCCAAGGAGAGATCTCCACCCTGCGGATCCCCCTTGAAAAAGAGGGGGCGGACATCATGTACTCGGTGATCGGTCCGGAGCCGAAGTTCCAGGCCCAGCTCATCTATCAGGCGGCCGTCTTCATGAACGTCGCCGGCGTGAACTGGACCATGCCGGCGACACCGGGCTGGGACAACAGCGACATGGCCATGTATACCGGCGACAACGAAATCATGGGCCGGGTCAAACGCGCGCACTTCGAGACGGCCGCCCGCCTGCGGGTCAAGCGGATCGTCATGGGCGAATGCGGCCACGCCTTCCGCTCGGTGTACGACGTCGGCAACCGCTGGCTGGGCTGGAGCATGCCGCCGATCCCCATCGTGCACGCCATCGACTTTTATCACGAGCTGTTGAGCCAGGGCCGGATCAAGATCGCCAAGAAATTTACGGCAACGGTGACGCTTCACGATCCCTGCAACGTCGTCCGCGGCGCCGGTCTGCACGAAAAGGCCCGGGACGTCGTGCGGTGGATGTGCGAGAGCTTCGTCGAAATGGAGCCCAACCGCGAACACAATTATTGCTGCTGCGCCGGCGGCGGGGTCATCAACTGCGGCCCGCCCTACAAAAAACAGCGGGTCGAAAGCAACCGGGTCAAGGCCGAGCAGATATCCGCCGCCAAGGTGAAAGGCGCCAAAATCGTGATCACCCCCTGCCACAACTGCCACAGCGGCATCGAGGACATCATCCATCATTATGACCTCGGGGTTGAAACCAAGTTCTTGGGGGATATCCTGTACGAGGTGATGGAAAAGCCCAGCTGATGGCGAGCTCCCGTCGAGCGGGCAACGGAGCGTGGATGAAACCATTTTTCGACCTGATCCAGGAATTGCACAAACCGGGCCTTCGCCACCGCGGCGTGGGCTGCGTCACGTTCTGCAGCGCCGTCAACTGACGTTTCATTTGGCGGCATGGGCCAAGGTCCGGCCATGGTCGGCCAAGAAGCGCAAGGCCGCGCAGAAAAACCGTAGAACGCTCGCCGTGAAGGGCGTTACCATCAAGGGCGGCGCGGCCTGAAGGTCGCACGGCAACGCCGTCGCAAAGGCAGGGAGGAAGCGGCATGAATCCACGCGCGGGAGTCGTTGGGACACTGGTGGTTTTTGGAATCCTTTGCATCGTAAACGCCTGGTCCCAGGAGGATATGAAGGCGGTATCAGCGGATGCCTTTACCACTTCCCAGCGGCCGTCCGCCGTGTTCCCCCACGATGCCCACAACGAGAAAGCCCGGATCGAAGGCTGCAATCAATGCCATCATGTGTACGAAGACGGCAAACTAGTGGAAGACGAGTCATCGGAGGATCAACGCTGCTCGGACTGCCATGGGGTGGAGGCTGCGGGGAGCCAGCCGGGGCTGATGAAAGCCTTTCACCTCAACTGCAAGGGATGCCACCAGGAACAGAAAAAGGGACCGGTGATGTGCGGAGAATGCCACGTCCGGCGATAAACCGCATTCAATCGGAATTCACTATTCAGCGAGGCCAGCCATGCCCAAGAAAATTCTGATCATCGACGACGACCCCGTCATCGTCAAGTACCTGCAAGCGGTGTTCAGCGACAACGGCTATGCCACGTGCAGCGCGTCGAGCAGCATGGAGGGACTGGAGGTGGTCCGGCGGGAAAAACCGGATCTCATCACCCTCGACATCCAAATGCCCGGCGAATGGGGCCCCCGCTTCTATCGAAAACTGCGACAGGACAAGGAGCTGCGCGAGATCCCGCTGATCGTCATCAGCGGCATTGACGGGGATCACGCGGTCAAAGACGCCATCGCTTTCGTCAAGAAGCCCTTCGACCCGGAACAGCTGGTCGGCATCGTCAAGAATACCATCGGATGAACGCATGACGGAAGCGCCCACCGCCGGGTTGGGCTTCATGACCCGTCGCTCGCGGCCAGCCCCGGCGGCAGGCGGATGATCACCGTTGTGCCTTCGCCGGGAATGCTTCCCACCTCGATCGTTCCCTCGTGTTCGCCCACGATCCGTTTGGCCATCATCAGGCCCAGTCCCGTGCCGTCCGTCCCCTTGGTGCTAAAAAACCCCTGGAACATGCGCTGCTGAACGCTCTCGTCCATGCCGTCGCCATTATCGGCCACCTGGTATTCCACCCCTCCCTCTGCCACAGAACGGGTGCGCAGCGTCACCTGCTTGGGACGCTCCGAGGCTCCGCTGCTGCAGCAGGCGTCGATTGCGTTTTCGACCAGGTTCATCAGGCAGCGCTGAACGCCCTCCGGATCAAGGGCCATCGGCTGGAGATCCGCGCTCAGCTCTGGTCTCAGCTCCACGCCCAGTTCGCCGGCTTTGGCCGCCATCAACTTCAGCACCTCCTCCGCCGGTGAGTTCGGGTGGCTCTTGCGGAAGTTGGCCCGGCTGTACTTGCCGTAATGCAGCAGATCCAGTGAGAGGTTCTTGATTTTTTCGACATTCTCTTCGACCATCCGCCAGCCTTGCAGCAGATACTCCTTTTCGTCGAGCTCGATGCCTTTGCCCAGAACAAAGATGCTGCCCTTCAGCGCATTGGCGATATTTTTGATGGTGTGGGAAAGCTCGGCCACCGTCTGCCCCACCGCCGCCATCCGTTCGGCCTCGATCAGCTGGCGCGCTTTTTCATCCACCAGCCGCTCCAGGTTTTGGGTGTACGCCCGTATCTGACGACGCATGACGATGCGCTCGCGTGCGCGCTTCAGGGCAATCTCCAGAACCTCATCGTTGATCGGCTTGGTGACGAAATCGGTGGCATCGTATTTGAGGCTCTTGATGGCCAACTGCATGTCACCGTGGCCGGTGAACATGATCACTTCGGTGTCCGGGCTTTCGGCCTTGATGCGCTGCAAAAGTTCGATGCCGTCCATGTCCGGCATCTTGATGTCGGTGAGCACGATCGGCGGCCGCAGCTGTCTGAATTTGTCCAGGGCGTCCTCGCCGTTTTCGGCCGTGGCCACCGTATAGCCGCTGTCGGTTAAGGCGATGCCAAGCACCTTGCGGATGCCGGCTTCGTCGTCCACCAGAAGAATCCGATTGTCAGCCCATTCTTCCATGGGTCAATCCTCGACCGCCGGAAAATTGATGACGAACGAGGATCCCTCTCCTTCCCGGGACTGGCCTCGGATCGTTCCTCCAAAGTCCCGAACGATCTGATAGCTTATGGAAAGACCCAAGCCGGTTCCCTTGCCGGCCTCTTTGGTCGTAAAAAACGGTTCGAAAATCTTTCCGATGAGCGCGCGGGGGATACCCTTGCCGGTGTCCCGCACCTCCACCTGCACGAAACCGTCCCGCCGACGGCTGGCCAGATAGATCTTTTTTTCGCCCTTGAGATGGGGACTGGCCTGGATCTTTTCTTCGATGGCGTCCCGGGCGTTGATCAGCAGGTTGATAAAAACCTGCTCCAGGCGGTTGGCATCGGCTCTGATCCGGGGAAGTTTGTCCGCCAAATCCCAAACGACATCAATCCCACGGGCCTTCAACTGCTGGCTGAAAATCTCAGAGGTTTTGTTCAAGACCTCGTTGATGGAAATGGGGTCGAGCCGCTTGTCGCTCTTGCGGCCGAATTCGCGCATGTGGTTGATGATCTTGCTCGCCCGGTCGACATGGCTGTCGATCTCCTCGGACAGGGTGGCGATGATGTGCTCGGGAATCGGCTCCTGGTTCCGGACCTTCTTGATGAAGAACCGGCTGGCGGTTTTGATGACCGACAGCGGCTGGTTCAGCTCGTGGGCCACGCCGGTGGCCATCTCGCCCAGGGTTGCCATTTTGCTGGCCTGGATGAGCTGCTGTTCCGCTTCCAGACGCTTGGTGATATCGCTGGTGGTCACCAGAAGCGCCCGTCGGCCCGGGTACTCGACCGGCGATATCCACATGTCCACAAACAGCGTGCTGCCGTCTTTGCGGATCTGCTTGGCCTGGTTGATGCTTGTCAGGGTTTGCACTTGGGCGGTGCTGCGCTCGCGATCCTCTTCCGGGAACAGGTGCACGAAATTGCGATGCAAGATTTCGAACTGCTCAAACCCGTATACCGCCCGAACGGCGTCGTTGCAGTCGCGGATTTCCAGCGACTCCGCATCCAAAACGAATACGGGATTCGGGATGCTGTTGAAGATTTCGTGGTATTTCTTCTCGGAGCGTTCGAGCATTTTTTCGAGCTCCTTGAGGTGGGTGATGTCGAGATTCACCTCCATCGCGGCGACGATGTCGCCTTTTTCGTTCCGAACCGGCGAGGTCTTCACCAGCCAGTAAGTCGGCGTACCCTCTTTGCTGATCCCGGTTTCTTCGCTGTAGTGGCTCTGCCCATCCTCGAATGTTTTTTCGACCGGGCAGTTGACGCATTTCGACGCTCGCCCCTTGTAGGCATGGTAGCAGTAATCGCCCGGCCGGGGATCGAAGAGGCCCGCAAACTCGCGGTTGTAGGCCACCAGTCGGTAATTGCGATCTTGAACCGTGATGATGCATGGCACCATGTTGAACAGGTTTTCATATTCGTCCCGCTGGGCATTGAGCTCGGCCTGTTTCTGACCGATCTCCTGACCCATCAAGTTCATGGCCGTGGCCAGCTGCCCCAGTTCGTCAATGCGCACGACGTCCAACTCACTGGAATAATCCCCCTTGGAGATGGCCTCAGTACCGGCGATCAGCTTGCGGATGGGCCGGTTGACAAAGTGCAGGACAAAGATGAAGATGATGGCCGATGTCACCAGAAAGGCGATCCCGGCCAAACCGATGACCCCCTTTTCCATGAAGCGGATTTCTTTTTCAGTCTCGGCAAGGCTTACCACGACATCCAACGCGCCCAGGATCTTTTTGTCGGCCGGATGAAAATGACATTCCTGAGTGGAGCACCCCGGCTCATTGTGAATCGGGCTAATGATCCCGAGTAACCGCTCGCCATGATCCGCGGAAAAATGCCGCGTTCGCTCGTCAAGTCCGATATCCGCTCGGGGCGGATCGGTGTGGTGGCAGATATGGCAGGCTTCAGATCGGATGTTGGTGGTCCGCTCCACTTCTTGGGGGTGGTTTGAAAATTTGATCGCGCCCTCTTTGTTATAAATCCGGATGCTTCGAATTTCCTCCAGCCGGGCGATATTGTTGATGATTTGATTGATCTCGTCCCGAGCGTTCAGCATCATGGCATAGTGGGTGCCGAGCTTGATCGTGTTGCTGAGCCTCTCGCTCTGGGAAACCACTTCATTCTGAAGGTTGTTCTTCTGGTAGGCGATGCTGAAGTACGACCAGGTCGAAATCGTCAGGAGCAAGGTGGCCCCGACGCTTAAAATCAGCTTCAGAACCAAACTGCTGCGGATGGTGGTGATGAGATTGGGCATGGTCATCCCCTGCTTGGAAAAACCCGATGGGACATCATCAAGGCATTGAATCCATCGCCCCAAAATACCGGAAAACCGTGAGGATCGCAACTTGCGTCAGTTCAGAGGATCGGGCATGCGTTCTTTTTCGGCGTGCGGCAGAACCCGCGGAAGCTGGATGCGGAAGCACGATCCCACTCCCGTCGTCGAGTCCACGCGGATGGTTCCGCCGTGCTGACGGATCACCTGGCGGGCGATGAAGAGCCCTAAACCGGTGCCCGAACGGCCCTTGGACGAGTAAAACATGTCGAAGATTTTTTCCCGGATGGCAGGCGACATGCCGACCCCATCGTCGGCGATTTCAATTACCACGTGTTCGGGCTGACTGCCGACGCGCAACGTGATGCGATGCACCGGCCGGCTGCGGTCTTCGGCGCAGGCATCCACGGCATTTTCGATGATGTTGAAAAGGGCCGTCGTCAGCACGCCCTCATCGGCTTCGATCTCGCCCAGAGATTCCTCCCCCTCGGTAACGAGCTCAATGGCGTGCTTTCGAATTTTGGGAGCGGCCGTCTCGATCAGGCGCTCGATGAGCCTCCGTACATCCACCCGCCGCCAAGACAACGGCCGTTCCTTGGCGAAATACAGCACATCGAGCACCACCTGCCGCAGGCGCTCAACCATCAGCCCGACGGTGTCCAGGCCTTCTTCCGCTTGGGGCAGGTCCTGCTTGCGCAGGCCCGACCGCACGTGATAGACTCCGGCATCCAGCCCCGTCAGGATCCCCTTGACCCCATGGGAAACGGAGCTGACCATCAAGCCGAGTGCGGCCAGGCGATCTTGGGTTGACCGCAGTTCCTCTTGGAGCCGCGCCACTTCCGAAATATCCACCGCGAATTCGAGCACCAGTTCCAGCTCACCCCGGCCGTTACGGATGGGGACCGTATGCACCATGACGAGATACCGGCTGCCGTCCCGGTAAACGATGGTCTCCTGGCTGCGCTGTCCCTGACCGGACTCGATCGTTCGCGCCACGGGACACGTGAAGGGCTCGTCACGTCGCTCGGCATAAATCTCCCAGCTGCGCCGCCCCACCAAATCCCCTAAACGCTCTTCGTAAAGCGAATTGGCGGAAACCACCGTCAGGTCCCGGTCGTGGACGGACACGAAACACGGCATTTCGTTGAAAAACCGAATGCCGCCCTCGAGATCCCCCGCCATCCCCCGGAAGGCCGAGGAGATGCCTTCCAGGGCTTGACCGACGGCTGCCAGCCGCTCCACGTCCACCAGCCGCGCCGCCTGCTTGCGCACCAGCTTCTTCAGGTTGTCGGTGTAATCGCGGAGTTGCCGGCGCATGGCGATCCGTTCCTGAGCGCGTTTCAGGGCGATCGCCAGCGCGTCGTCATTGATGGGCTTGGTGACGAAATCCGTCGCCTCGAGCTTGAGGCTTTCGATGGCCAGATCCATGTCACCGTGGCCGGTGATCATGATCACCTCGGTCTCGGGTCGTTCGGCCTTGATCTGACGCAGCAGTTCGATGCCGTCCATGCCCGGCATCTTGATGTCGGTGAGCACGATGGAAGGATGGGTCTCGCGAAACAGGCGCAGCGCCTCCTGGCCGTCTTCAGCCGTTCGCACGTCGTAACCACCGTCCGCCAGGGCAATGCCCAGCACCTTGCGGATCCCTTCCTCATCGTCTGCCAGCAGCAACGTATTTTCCATGGCTAGTCCGAAAGCGCACCGGGTTCGGAGAGGGTTCGCCCATACGAACCTCCCATGGCCCGGCAATCGGCGACCGGGCGATTCGGTTAAGCAGCCGGTAAGCACACGCCCGGCCGCAGTAGATGTGGGCATTCCGCCGCCCGCATCACCTCAGCAACCTCTCGATCGTGGCAACGAGATTCTCGGGATTCAGCGGCTTTTCCATGTAGGCATCCGGCGGCGGCAGGGAATCGTCGATCCGAAGGTTGAGCATCTTCAGGTGGTGGGAAAAAGCCTTCTCGCTGACGCCGGTCAGCAGGATGATCGGGACATGCTTCAGCCGCTCGTCTTTCTTGATTTCCTGGAAGAGAGTGACGCCCCCGGCCTGCGGCATCATGACGTCCATGACGACTAAATCCGGTCCGACCTCATGCGCCTTTCGGATGCCCTCGACGGCATTGCGCGCAAGGGTGACTTCATACCCCTGGGTCCTAAGCACCGTGGAAATGAAAATCCGCATGTCGAGTTCGTCGTCTACGCAAAGAATCTTCTTCCCCACGGAACCTCGCTCGCGTCACATCAGATCCGCCACCTTGTCCGGGTGGTTCACGCTGGCCACGGGGCATGAGGAGCGCAAGACCACCTGCTCGACCGTGCTGCCGAGCTCGGCCTCCTCCGGGTCGACGTCCCGCGTGTGGTGCGCCATGACAATCAAGTCCCCCTGCCGGTCGCGGGCGAATTTCAAAATTTCAACGTAGGGGATGCCCTCCCACACCTCGATGCTGTAATTGTCGTAGCCCTTCAGCTTGGAAATCATGTGTTGCTCGATCCGCTTGCGGGCTTCCTGGACCCGCTGTTCGATCGTCGTCTGCCCGGTCGGCAGGGTCAGCCCCTCCGCGGTGATGTCGATGGCGTGAAAGATGTGCAGCTTGGCGCC